>CAYSPU010000122.1:0-17042 GCA_964432995.1 uncultured Verrucomicrobiota bacterium | reverse complement strand
GCTTCGAACTGGTTCAAGCTAAGCAAGCTGCGTAAGAGTTACTTGGAAGAGGTCACCTGAATCCCAAATCGAAAATCCTCAATCCCAAATCCCGGGAATTGAGGATTGAGGATTTGGGATTTGACATTGGGGATTTGAGTCGCTGACCTCCGGCTTCTGCCCTTCAGGGTTGGCAGCGGCCTTGCCACCACCGAGGTGACGGCGGACGAGGTCGACGAGCGTATTATTATGGAATGGCTTGAGCAGAACTGCTTCGGCCCCTGTCTCCAGCGCGCGCTTCTCGTAACCGTGCCCCGTCTGACCCGTGATCACCAGGAACGGCACCGCCTGCAAAGTCGGGTCGCTGCGCACCGCAGTCAGCACTTCGAAGCCGTCCATCACCGGCATGTTCAGATCGCACACAATGATGTCCGGTGGTGTTTGGCGCGCCTTGGCGAGCCCTTCCTGTCCATCGGCGGCCTGCACCGTTTCCCATCCCTCAGACTGCAGGATCATCGCCACCGCATAGCGGACCATCTCTTCGTCATCGATGACCAGGATGCGGGGCATATTGGGCGGAGATACTGCCCACTCGGGTGAGATTCGCAAGGAAGAACGGGGGCAGGAAGAACGGGGGCCGGGCGGGACGGCGAGCCGGCGCGTCGTCAGACGGTACGACGGTGCGACGGTGCGACAGGCGATGGACCAGCGATGCTGGACCACGGTAATTTCCCCAGGTTTTCTGACCTGTGAACCTCCGAACCGTGAACCTCCGAACCGTGAACCTCCGAACCTCTGAACCGTTCCTTACTTCTCCGCCACCCTGCGGACGAGGTCGTAGTCCTGCGTACGATTGAACTGCTCGAGCACTGCCACCGATTCCTCCTCGCCCGGCCGGAGGAATGAGCCGCCGGCGCAGGCCAGGTGTTCATCGGAGAGCCCGAGGAAGACGGAGATGGGTTTGCCCTCCGCATGCAATGTGGCGCGGGCGACGTCCCGGAGCGTAGGCGGGGTGAAGCGGCCTTCGCGCAGCGCCTGGGCGAGCGGGGTACCCGCCGCCGCATAGGTGGGGTTGAGATGCAGGTTCATACGCAGTCGTTGCCGGGCGGCCAGTTGACTCAGGTAGTCGATCGCCCGCTCGACGTCGAGGATGGCGTCGGCATCCGACATGTCCGGCACCGGTTTCTGCATGAGATAGCACTTGAGTTCGAAGCCGTGTCGGGCGAGTTGGGCGCACAAGGTTTCGAGTCGGGCCAGTTCGAGTCCCTTCTGGAACACGGCGTTGCGAATGCGATCGTCGAAGGCCTCAAGGCCAATCGCCAGCTCGAGGCGCGTGGGGGTTTCGCCTTCGCGCAAGGCCCGGGCGATGAACTCGAGTTCGGTTTCGTCGACGTACTCGACGCGCGTTTCGAGGGTCAGCACGGCGAGCCGGGGGAGGTGGCGGTTGAGCGAGGCAATGAGATACATCAGGGCCGTGGAGGAGAAGGTCTGTTCATCGAGCACGGAGCCGTTGTTGCTGACGATGACCTTGCGGAGGTCCGGGGCGCGACGCCGGATGTCGGGCTGTCGGAAGAGGTAGTCCACCTGGGCCATGAGCGGGATGAACCCGATGTGCCGTGCGGACATGACCGAGGGGAGGTTGCAGCCGGTGCAGCGAGACCAGCGGCAGGCCTGCGTGTAGAACACCACGAAGAGCGCGTCGCCGTCGGGGGTCTGTTGGAAGAAGACGAGCGCGGGGCGGGTGGGATTGTGGCGGTCGTCAAACGCGTAGTCCTTGTGCGCCTGACGCGTTGCTTCGAGGATTTCGTCTGCTCGTGAGTCTGGCGGGTTCACGGCGGTGGACTCTACGGGATTCCGCAGGACGGAGCGAGCCTGCAGGGGGAGGCTCTTGCCGGTGGGCGGCCGCAGGGGCAGCAAGGTGCGGCGGGGTCCGGGCGGTGATTGCGGGTTTTTCCGAGCCTGCTTTCGTTCGTGCTTTCGCGCGGGGAAGGGGCATACTGCGCCATGCCTTTTCGCGCACTTGGCCTGGGCAGCCCGCTCTTGAAAGCCATTCACGAGGCGGGATACACCGAACCCACACCGATTCAGGCCGCGGCCATCCCGTTGGTCCTGGCGGGACACGATCTCATTGGCATCGCCCAGACCGGCACGGGCAAGACGGCCGCGTTTGTGCTGCCCATTCTTCACCTGCTTTCGGTGGCACCCCCGGGCGCACCCGCCTCGCGGCGGGTCCGCGCCTTGGTGATTGCGCCGACCCGCGAACTCGTCGCGCAAACCGAGGAGAACGTGCGGACCTACGGCCGGCACCTCCCCTTCCGCGGAGCCGCGATCTTCGGCGGCGTCAGCGAGCATGCCCAGGTGCGCGCCCTGCGGTCCGGCGTGGATCTGGTCATCGCCACGCCGGGTCGGCTGCTGGATCTCATGGGGCGGCGGCACGCGGACTTCTCGAATCTCAGTTTCCTGGTGCTGGACGAAGCGGACCGGATGCTGGACATGGGCTTTCTGCCGGACATCCGGCGGATTGTCGGGTCGTTGCCGCGGCAGCGTCAGACCTTGTTGTTTTCGGCCACGCTTTCGCGGGAGATCGAGGCGATCACTCACCAGTTCCTCCGGACCCCGAAGCAGGTCCAAATTGGACGGCGAGCGCATCCGGCGGAGACGGTGACGCAATGGGTTTACGAAGTCCCCAGGCACCTGAAGCCCGCGTTGCTCCTGCATTTGTTGCGGAGACCGGAACTGGACACCGTGCTCGTGTTCACCCGAATGAAACACGGGGCCGATCGCCTGGCGCGCCAACTGGAACGGGGCGGCATCCGCACGGCCGCGCTGCACGCAAACCGCTCCCAGAACCAGCGACTGAAGGCGCTCAAGGACTTCAAGTCCGGCGCCGTGCGCGTCTTGGTCGCCACCGATATCGCCTCCCGGGGGATTGATGTGGACGGCATTTCGCACGTGGTGAATTTCGATTTCCCGGCGCACCCGGAGGATTATGTGCATCGCATCGGTCGGACGGGCCGCGCCCACGCCGTTGGGGATGCCATCAGCTTCGTTGCTCCGGAAGACCACGGGGCGCTGCGGTCGCTCGAGCGGTTCATCGGACGCGGGATTGTCCGCAAACGGGCTGAGGGCTTCGACTACCACGCCGCGGCGCCCGCGTCGTCGCCGGGGTCCCCGCCTCCGCCCCATCATTTCACCGAGGCACGACATCCCCGTCCGCGGACCGGGCCGCAGGGCGACGCCCCGACCGAATCCCGCCAGCCAGCGCACCAGCGGCCGCCCCATGCTCCGCACCGTGGGCCGCAGTCCCGTCGACACCCGGGGCCTCGGCCGAAGGGAGGCCCGCCCTGGTGGCGTCGACGGTAACGCGTCCGTCCGGGTCCGGACCGCGGATTTGGGGGCGGCGTGTCCCTTGACGTTGTCCGGGAGCTCCATACATTGAGGTCGTGAATCCCATCCGTTGCTCGTTCCTGGTGACTTTGGTGGTGATCGCCCTTTCCGGGAGCGTGGACGCCGGGGCGGCGGGGCTGGAGGCGGTCCTCGGCGGCAGCGATGCCGTTGCGCTGCGGTCGACAGGCGAGCCCGAGATCAACCAGGTGGTCACGCTGCAACGATCGGCCGATCTCACGGCCTGGCAGGAGGTCGCCCGGGTGTTTCACTGTCTCCACGATTACACGGAGGCGATGGGATCCGGAGGCCGCGCCTACTACCGGCTCGCGCTGCGCCCGGCTGTGGACAGCGACGATTGGTCGAACCAGTTCGAGCTCGGGGCCACCAACCTGCTGAGGCAGCCGGCAGGCAACGGGGGCGGGGCGCCGCCGTTCGTCAAGTTCTCCATCGTGCTGGCGCAGCCGGACCGCGTGTATTTCCAGGACACGGCGCGGTATCCGTATCACTATCATTTCGCGACGGCGCGGCTTGAGGGGTTCCTCGGCATCTCCTGGCTGGACTTTGACCAGATTGCCCTGCGCGTGGCGGGCCAGCAGCTTGCCGTGGGATCGCTGATTCGCGCCCCGGACGCCCAGATCCGGGAAGCGGGTCTGGAGATTGCCGGCAGCGAGGCGTTTCCGGTGGAGCGCATCGCGGGCTGGCTCGACGCCGTGCGGGCGCGTCTGGCGGGGACCAACGGCTGGCGCTTCTACTACATGCCGTCCTTCGAACAGTTGCAGATGGCACGGGACCACGAGGCGTTTTTCCGAGAGCGCGGGTACGAGGTGGAATCCGTGGCCCGCTGGGTGACGGAGAATGTCTGCTATGCGGAGGGTTGGGCCTTGGGGCGGCTGGTATGGGTGCCCGGGGCGGAGATCGCGGCGGCCACGGCGGACGGCCGCCTGCGGTTTACAGACATCCTCATGACCGATCGGGTGCCGGCGGAGCTGCCCCTGCTGGCGGGGATCATGGTGTTCGAGCCCGCCACGCCCAATGCGCACGTCGCCCTGCTGGCGCAGTCGTTGGGCACGCCCTTCGCCTTCGCCCAGGGCGCCGGCCTGCAGGACCAGATCCGCTCGCTCGACGGCCGGGAGGTCCTGCTGGTCGTGGCGGAAACAACCAACCACCTCTGCGACATCCGCGTGACCGATGTGACCGGACGCCTCAGCGACGAGGAACGGGACCGCATCCTGGCGCTGAAGAAACCGCCCGCGCTGGCCATCACCCCAATCGCGATGAGCGGGCAAATCAGCCTTCCCGCCGACACGCTCGCCCCGGACGTGGTGCGGTATGTCGGTGGCAAGGCGGCGCACTTTGGATTCCTGCGGCGGGCTCTGCCCGACCATTCGCCGGCTCCGGCCCTGGCGCTGACGTTTGACCTTTGGCACGAGTATCTCGACCAGGTCATCTTCGGCGGCAAGTCGCTGCGTGAGGAGATCGCCGACCGGCTGGGGAAGCACTCGTTCCCGCCCGACGTGGCTTCCCTGCGTGTCGACCTGGCGGCGGTGAGGAGCCTGATCACCGCTACGGCCGACTTCACGCCGGCGCAAGAGGCGGCCATTCTGGCGGCCCTGGCCGAAGCCGGCTTCGACCCGGCGCGCAAGATCCGGTTCCGCAGCTCCACCAACGTCGAGGACACCGAGTTGTTCACGGGGGCGGGGCTGTATGACAGCTACAGCGGCTGCCTGGCGGACGAGCTTGACGGCGACAGCCTCGGCCCGAGCCAGTGCGATCCCGCGGAACCGGCCGAACGCGGCGTCTTCCGCGCTCTCCGTAAGGTCTACGCCAGCTTCTGCAACGAGAACGCCTTCATCGAGCGACGGCGGTTTGACATCCGGGAAGCGGACGTGGGCATGGCCGTGCTGGTCCACCACTCGTATCCGGACGAATTCGAAATGGCCAATGGCGTCGCCACTCTGGAGATTGCCAGGACCAACGGCTCGCGGACGGTCGCCGCCCGCTTGGTGACCCAGGCCGGGGCCGCCTCGGTCACCAATCCGGATCCGGGCCAGAGTCCGGAGATTGTCGATGCCTGCTACACGAACGCGCCGGGGGCCGCGGTGCTGACGGTGACGCAGTTCTCCGGTCTGGTCACCAACGACAGCCCGGTGCTGGTTTGGGAAACCGAATATCGCGCGCTGCTGGGCCTGCTCGACGCGGGGGCGCTGGCCTACGAGGATTACTTCGCCTCCCCGGTGTCGCTGACGCTGGATTTCGAATACAAGAAGGAAGCACCGGGAAACCTCTCGGTGAAACAGATGCGGCGCATTCCCCGGCCCGAACGCGTGCCGCCACCCGTCATCGAGTGACTTGGCCCCGCCAGGAACCGAACCACCTCTCATGAGAAAAACCAGACGCACCCGGCTCGCGGCATTCCTCGGTTTCGCGGCATTCGCGTTCGCCGCCACGGCCCAGGAGGTTCGCATCGAATCCCTGGTGAGCACCAACCGCATGGTGGTGTTGCGGTGGCAAGGCGCCACCAACCCCTGCCAGATCCGCTACAGCACCGACCTCGCGAGCTGGTCGGATTTCGACCGCCCGGTGGCTACGAACATGGCCGTGCTCCCGGCGCCGGCGCCGGCGGCGGTCTATCGGGTCCAGTCGCTCGGCCACGCCGGGCTGGGCAGTCACGTGGGTCAGCTCCGCGTGTTGGAAGGCGAGTTTGGCGACGCGATGGGGCGTCACCGGCTGAAATCGATCTGGGACTTCCACCGGCCGCCCGGGGACTTCAAGCCGCCGACGCCGGCGGCGTATTTCCGCGGGTTGATCGCCCGGTGGCAGTTCGTGGAGGGGACCAGCCTCCGCACGTTGGTGGGCACGCTCGAGAGTTTCCCCGCAGGCAGCGTCGCCGTCGCCGCCCGCCAGTTGACCTTCACGTGGCGCCTCGGCGAGGGCGAGTATCGGCGCGAGTTCACGCTGGAGCTGAGTTTCGGCTACGACATCACCGTGACCCGCGCGTCACCGTTGCTCAGCGATCCGACCTATTCCCTCACCTGCGCCTACGCGTCGCCGCAACTGGTTCTGGTCGACGACCAGGTGGGGCTGACCCAGCAGGATACGGTGGCCCTTGGGGAAGTGCCGGACTCCGGTGGCGACCCGTTCCCGGGGCAACACGAACTGACCGTGCGCGGCAAGACCGCCACGGTGGACACGGCCTACACCGTGGGGCGGCACTACATCGAAGGCGACCTGCCATTGATCTACAAGACGTTCGTGTTGCTGGGCTGGGACGAACCGACGGTGGTCTCGAACCTGACACCGCTGCCATTCGAACTGAAGAGTCGCTACTCCCAAACCTATGTTCCCAGCCACCACAACTTCGTGGAGACATTCGTGCTCGAACCGCAGTTGGAATCGGGAATGGACCCCGCGGTGCTCACGACACTCCGCGAGGAGAACATCCGCCTCATTGTGGCCACGAACCCGACCGCGTTTCCGGAAGAACCCTCGAGCATCCGCCTGGTGGGATTCGACGGAAGCATCCGCAGTGACTGAGCCCCGGAACTGCCGCGTGGAAACCTCGGTGGCATACTCCTTGTCCCGCGCACCCAGGCGCGGAATCCGGTCTGTCGCCGGACGCGCGGTGGTGGCCTGAAGCTCGCGCCGAGCGGCCGGAAGGAGAGGACGGCTGAGTCCGGAACACGCCGCCGGCCCCTATTTGCCGCCTTCCATCTGCCGCACGAACTCGTCGGCTTTGGCAATCGAGGCGTTCATGTCGCTCAGCAGCTTGCCGATCTCGGCCTGGATATCGGCGGCTTCTCCCTTGAGCGAGGCGATGGCGGCCGCGTTGACGCTGTGTTTGAGGTAGAGGCTGTAGTCCTTGAGTTGTGCCAGCACCGGGGTCATCGATTGCTCCGCCCGGGTCAGGGCGGTGTGCATTTCGTCATAGCGCCGGCGCGTCTCGCGGAGTTGCTGCTCGCTGCCCGCCCGCAACTTCGCGGTGCCGATCTGCCCGATTTCCTTCTCCCACTCGGCAAAGAGATCCCTCGAAACGTGCTCCACCTCGCGGATCCGCTCCCGCACGGCGCCCGCCCTGGCCTCCGCGTCCTCGGCGTCGCCCTTCAACTCGCGGTAGGCGGCCTCGAGTTTGCCGCCGTCAAACCGGGTGATCTCCCTGAGCCGGGTCATGGCGTCCTTGAACTGCTCGCTGGCTTCCTTCTGCTCGTCGCGGGCCGCAATAACGGCTTTCTTCAGCAGATCCCGTTTCTCGACGCCAAACTGTTCCCAGGCTGCATAGTAGACGGATCGGCATCCCGTTGCACTCAGCAGGAGCAAACCGGTGAGCATCCCCAGAGAGAACCGCATTGGTTTCATGCGGGACGATTGAAACGCCAATGCGCCGCGCTTGGCCAGCCCCTTTTCGGAGGGGCCGGAGGCGCGTCGGTTCCCTGTCAGCGGACCACGGCTTGAGGGTGCCAGCAAGGATGTGTGCGTTCTGCTGCGGGTCAGGAAGACCCGCGGCCCCAAAAGCATGACCCATGGCTCATAGGTCACCCCTGCGGTATCCACCATTATGAGTCAACCGGTCTCCCCCCTGCGCCCCTCTTTCCCCCTTGGTTACCTTCATTGTGAGTCAATGCGACCCTCGGCGCAGGGCAGGGCCAGGCGGCGTTTTGGATGGCCGCGCCTGCGAGGGGCGCGTAAGCTGGCCGCTGTGCAGACTTTCAAGACGCTACTGCTATCGATCGCCCTCAGCGTGGTGTTGCGTGGCGCCACGCCGGAGGTCACTCCCAACCCGGAGAGCCTTCCCACCGCGCCCGCCGGTCAAACCTGGAAGCTGGTCTGGCAGGACGAATTCGAGGGGGCCACGCTCGACGAGTCGAAGTGGAACCGTCTGGGGGATTGGAAACGTCGGGATGGCTTCTGGGTCAAGGAGGACGCCTACGTGGATGGCAAGGGTCATTTGATCCTGCGGACGAAGAAGGATGGCGACCGCTTCACCTCGGGCGCGATCAACAGCCGGGGCAAGTTCGAGCGCGCCTTCGGTTACTATGTGGTGCGCTGCAGGATGCCCAAGCAGCCGGGGCATTGGCCGGCCTTCTGGCTCATGGGCGACGGCGTCGGCAAGGTCGGTGACGAGGGGCGGGACGGCACCGAGATTGACGTGGTGGAAATGCCCTGGCGCGACGGCCGGCTGACCTCGAATCTCCATTGGGATGGCTCCGGGAAGGACCACAAGTCCGCCGGCACGAAGGTCACCATCCCGGGAGTGACGGAAGGGTGGCACACCTACGCCCTCCTCTGGACGCAGTCGGAGTATGTCTTCTACGTGGACGCGAAGGAGGTTTGGCGGACGGCCGCGGGCGGCGTTTGCCAAGTGCCCGAATTCCTCAAGTTGACCGAGGAGATTGGCACCTGGGGAGGCGACATCCGCCAGGCGACGTTGCCTGACTACTTCGAAGTGGACTACGTCCGCGTCTATGCGCTGGAACGACCGTGAGGCGTGGCTACTCGACAGTCCAGAGCGTGATCGAGTCCTGGTCTTTGACGAACAGGCGTTTCCCCAGAACCACCGGATGGGCTTAGACGGGCGCGTCGGCCACTTTGACGTTGGCGAATTCCTTGTACTATCTTTGTCACTGGGCTCGAAGGCGATCAGATGGGACTTGGGCGTCAAGCCGAGGAGGACCGTGCCGGGGTCGACGAGCGGAGCGGCATGAGGAATCCAGTGCAAATCCAGGGGGAGCGCGCCATATTGCGACGGCAGGCACGGAGAGCCTCCCAGCAGTCCTGAGTCCGGCGAGGGGGACACTGCGCAAGGAGTCGTTCCAAGGCCAGCTCCGGATCCTCCACCCGCTACCTGGGAGCAGTTGCGGGCCGACCTGGCCGCGGCCGAAGACCGTTACCAACGCCTGATCCGCGCGGTGACGGATTATGTCTTCATCGTGGAGGTGGAAGGCGGGCACGCCGTCCGGACGACGCACGGTCCCAACTGCGTTGCGGTCACGGTGACCAGCGAACCCGGACGCGGGACGACATTCCGAGTCCTGCTGCCGATCCGAACCTGAGCGTCGAGGTCAGGGCCCGGACGCGGGGTTCATCCCGGTCGCTGCCGGAATAGTGCGCGAATCGCCAGGGCGTTCCAGACAGCCTTCGGCACAAAGGAACTGGCGCTCACATACTCTGGCAGCTTGGACCCATCGGCACTCCATTCGGAGCAGTGCGCGTTTTCCCCCCACGGCCCCAGGCCGTCGAGGGTGGGAACGACATCCCACAGCGCGTTTCCGTCGCTCAGTCCGCCGCGAGCCTCGGGCTGCGCGCGCGTGCCCAACTGACGGGCCGTGGCCTGCCACAGGGCGAACAAGCGATCGGTGGCCGGGTTGTGCGGCCAGGGACGGCTCTCGCTGACGATCTCGACCCGGACCTGACACGGGTGGCCGTCGGCCGCGCTGCGCAGGTCGCCCGGACCGGCCAGGTCTTCGAGTGCCTTCCGCGCCGCGCCAAACACCACGGGGTCGAACGCGCGGAACTCGCCTTCGGCGATCGCTTCGTGGGGAACCCGATTGAGCACCGTGCCGCCCCGAACGGCGCCCACATTGAAGGTCAGACCGCGGTCGTAGTCGGTAAGGCCGTGCAAACGTTCGATCACCCGCCCCATCTGGGCGATCGCGTTGGCCCCCTGCCGATGGCTTCCCCCGGCATGCGCCCCGCGTCCGGAGACGGTGACCCGCCAGGTGGCCCGGCCTTTGCGCGACACCACAAGGAGATGGTCTTCCCGCGAGCGGCTCTCGCCCTCGAACACGAGGGCGGCCACCGTGCCGGCATCGATTCGGCGCCGCACGAGCTGGCCGAAGTCGTCCCCGAGGGCTTCCTCGGATGAGTTCCAAAACAGCCGCCAATCCACCGCGTCGAATGTCGCCGGATCCACCGCCTGCAACGCGCGCAGGATCATCCACAGGAGCACCGTGCCGCCCTTGATGTCGTTCGTTCCCGGCCCGTAGATCCGGTCGCCATCGATGCGCCACCGGAAGTGGTTGCGCTCCTCTTCTTCCGGCGGAAAGACCGTATCCAGGTGGGAAACGACCGCCAGCGAAGGGCCGCCCCGGCCGGCCCGCCGGAGCGCCAGGTGATCCCCGCGACCGCCATTCGTGCACGGGATCGATTCCGCCTGGAAACCGAGCGGGGCGAAGGACTCTGCCGTCAACCGTCCCAGTTGATTCACCCCCTCGCGGTTGTCGGTGAAGCTGTTGATGCCGACCATTTCGCGCAACAGCTCGAGGGCCGCCGCAAGATCGGCCTCGAGGAACGCGCGCAGTGACTCCGTCGAGAACATGTTTCCCAGGTTGCGGCATCCCCCTCTGCCCGGTCAACGCGTGGTTTTCGCCCGCCGAACGGGCGGTCTGTCGGCTGTTGCGGGGTGCGCGTCCCTTCCCGAGAGCGTCAGACAGGTGGGCTTCTCCGCAGGCGCCGCCGCATTCGGTTGTCAGGCCGCATTCTCTCCGGCGCGATCAGTTGCCGCCTGCGGGGGTGGGAGGTACTGCTCGATCACGCCGATGACCTCGCGCACGTTCAGGGGTTTGGCGATATACAGCCGGCCGGCAATCCGGGCGGTGCTGCCGCCGATTTCCTCCCGTTTCACCGCCGCCGTGAGAAAGACCAGCGGGATCTGGCAGAGAGCGGGATCGTCGCGCAACTCCGCCGCCACATCGCCGCCGCTCATCCCCGGCATCATGACGTCCATGAGGATCAGATCCGGCCGAAACTCGCGTGCCGCGGGGACGGCCATGATCCCGGCATTCTCTTCGCGCACTTCGAAGCGGCCGGTGCGTTCGAGGTTCAGCTTCAACAGTCGCGTGATGCTGACCTCGTCGTCGACCACCAGGATTTTCTTCTTGTTCATGCTGCCGATCGGTCGCCGGCGCCTCGCCCGGGTTGCGCGCGCCCTTTCCGGAATCGCGGCAGGGCCGCGGCCCGGCTCGGGCGACTCTGCTTCAGATGCGGAAGGCCACGGACACGCACGGCTGGCCGCTCTCCGCCCGCCCAGCGTGGACGCTGCCGCCAAAGAACTCGACAACTTTCTGCACCACCATCAGATCGAAAGCCAGACTGGAAACACCGGGCGCTCCAAACGTGCGACGGCCCTCCGCACCCACCGCCAGGCGGCTGAACCCCTCGCCTTCGCCCTCGAACCGCACGACCACACTGCGCACCGGGCGGCCGTCCGCCGCCGGGGCTTCCTCATGCAGCACGGTGCGCACGTGCAGCGTCGCGCCTGCCGGCACGGCCTGCGCCGCCGTGAGCATCAGCTTCAGCAGGACATGGCGCACTTTGCGTTCATCCACGCGCAACGGCGGCAGGGAGTCGGCCAAAGCCAACGCCACCCGGCAGCGCTGCGCCGCCAACTCCGACTGCACCCCCTCGAGCGCGCCCCGGACAATGTCGTTGAGGTCGTGCTCGGCAATGTCGTGTCGGCCGTAGGAGGCAAACTCGAGCAGACCGCGAATCACGGCGTCGGCCTTCCGCGCGGCGGTCTCCATTTCGGTGAGAACCATGGTGACGTTCGGGTCGCTCTGCGTGCCGTCGCCCCGGAAGAAATCGATGCCCAGCAGGATGGTCTGGAGGGGGTTCTTGACCTCGTGGGCGATGGCGGCGGCCAGGGTGCTCACGGCCTCGAGTTTGCCGGATTCGAGAAGCCGTTGCTGGGCGCGATGGAGAGCCTCGTGGGCCACCCGCAATTCCTCGAGCGTGCGTTCGAGTTCCTGCATGGCTGCCCGGCGCTCGGTGACGTCCCGCGCCACCACCACGACGCGATGGGGCTGGCCCTGTTCGTCACGGATGACGCTGCCGATGGACTCGATGTGCCGCACCGATCCATCGGCCAGGAGCATCCGGTATTCGGCCCGCTGCCCCACGCCGGTCGCCACGCTTTCCTCGAACAGCCGCTGCATGCGCGCCTTGTCGTCGGGGTGGATCTCCGCAAAGGAATCCGTGCCGGCCGACGCTTCGCGTCCGAGCGTGAAGCGGTAGGAAGGGCTGTTGTAGAGCCGACGCCCGTCCCGGTCGAGCACCGCAATGAGATCCGTCACATTCTCCGAAATCAGCCGGAAGAACTCCTCGCGCACCCGCAGCTCCGTCTCGCTCTCGAAGCGCTCGCGCGCCCGGTGCGCCGTCCGCTCAAAACCTCGAGCGGTGCACTCCTCGAGCAGCAGGCCGTCGTGCGCCCCCCAGCGGATCACCTTGCCCGGCAGGGCATCGTCCCGCGCGTCGACCACCACCACCAGCGGCACCCGAGGAAGCGCGCGCCGGATCGCCGCAATCCACGGCTCCAGCGGGTCCTCGTCACCCGCCGCGCAGAGCACCACCAGATCCACGGCTCGCCGGGCGAGTTCGGGACACTGCGTCACGTCCGCCGACGGAAAGAAGGCGGCGCGAAAACGCTCCGGCGACAGGGAACCGGCCGGGAACGCCTTCGTCGTCAAACCGGGTTCCCCCAGGATTGCCAGTTGCAGAGGACCTGTGCTCATGGGGTGGGGTCCCATTTCCCATCCGGGCTAGGGCTTGGGGAGCCGGGGCGGCTTGGACTTGGGCAAGCGCTTGAGGACTTCGGCCCAGAGCCCGAGCGGACGCCACTCGCTGCTCCCCTCGACCTGCGCGGCCGTGTCCCAGGAGATGCGGCCCTCGGTGACCCACTGGAGAATCTTCATTCCGTTGATCGGGCCGTAGACCTTCTGGTCGCTGCCGATCACCCGGTAATGCCGCGTCTTGTCGAACGTGGTTTCAGGACCGGGCGAACCCTTTTCGGACTGGACCTCGCGCGGGCCCAGGACCTGGTCCGTCACCTGGCGGACTTCGGCGAGCCACTGCTCGGCGGTGCGCAGGCCTTCGCCGATCTTGCTTTCGGGGAACTTCATCTCGCCAAGCTTGAAGTCGGGGAGATGGGCGAGGAGATCCGTGGCGGTTGCTTCGGCCTGGCGGACGGCCGAGGCCACCCGCCCCGGACCGGACGCGGCGGTCTCGAGGGCCTGGTGGCCGTCGACGATGATCTCGATCCGGTTGGTGGCCATTTCCAGCAACAGCCCGTGCACCGGCACCCGCGAACCAATCAGCGGGCTGCTGCGGATGAGTTCGACCGCCCGGATCACGTTCTGGCGTTCGCTGGCGAACAGCCCGAAGTACTCGTTCAGGTTCTCGGGCAGTTGCTGGCGCTCGATCCCGAGCACCTTGAAGGCGTCCGTCAGCCGCAGCATCGTCGTCTTGCAGACGAGGCAGTCGCTGTGGCCGATGACGGCGATTTCCTTGCCCCCTTTGATGGCGCAGGCCAGGGCGAGGGAGCGCATCGTGCTGCTGAGGGGCCCGGTGATGATGTTCCCCGCATTGCGCAGCCAGACAAACTTGTCGTCCGGGATGCCCAGCACCTCGGGAAGCCGATGGTTCAGGCGGGCGTCGATGCATGTCAGCGCCACCAAAGGCAGCGCCCCGTCGCACGCGGCGGGCAGCGGCTCCGCCTGGACGCCGCCGGCGGGCATCCGCCCGTTAGCATTCAGAATGGCCTCGAGGAGTCTCATGACCGGACGGCAGCGGGGATGCCCCCGCCGCCCTGGGGATTCAGAACTCGTCGGATTTCGGCATGAGGAACCACAGGACGATGTAGACGAGGATTCCCGGGAAGGCCGCGCTGAGAAGCGAGACGATCACGTAGCCGAGCCGCACCTTCCAGGGGGCCCAACCCAACTCGTGCGCGATGCCGGCGCAGACACCGGCAATCATGCCGGAGCGGGAGGATCTGCGGAGTTTCATGGGGTCCTAGGATTTGCCGGTTTCCGTCTCCTTGCCCATGGCCTTGCGGAGCGCGGGCACCTGCTCGAGCAACTTCTCCAGTTTCACCCCGGTCAGGCTTTCGAGGACCGGGGGCAATTGGGCGACGATCTGGGTGACGTCGCCGGTGAGCTTGCTGGCCCCGCCGCCCGGGCCGCTGCCGCTGTTGATGATCACCATCTTGTCCGTCTTCGCCAGCGGCGCCGAGACCTGTCCCGCCACCTCGGGCAGAACCTTGACCAGCATCTCGATCACCGCCGCCTGGTTGTATTGCTTGAAAGACTCCGCCTTCTGGCGCATGGCCTCGGCCTGCGCCTTGCCTTGCGCTTCGATCACGGTCGCTTCGGCCAGACCGCGGGCCTGGTTGGCCTCGGCTTCCGCCAAACCCGTCGCCTTGGCCACGTCCGCCGTCGCCAAACCGCGCGCCTTGTTCGCCTCCGCCTCCCCGATGCCCGTCGCCTTGGTCACCTCGGCGTTGGCAAATCCCGTCGCTTTGGTGGCATTCGCCGCGCCCGCCGCCTCGGTCTCGAGCTGGAATTTCTTCGCATTGGCCAGGGTCTCGACCTTGTAGCGCTCGGCATCGGCCGGTTTCTGCACGCTGGCTTCGAGTTCCTTCTGCTTTCGCTTGATTTCCTGCTCCTGGAGTTCGATCTGCTTCTGCTTCTCGATGATCGTGACCTGGACTTCCTCCGCTTTGACGAGCTGGCCGGTCTTGTACTTCTGCAGGTCGTAGGCGAGATCGGCCTCCGCCTTCTTCTGGTTCACCGACGCCTGGTACTGGGCGACGTTCATCTGATAGTCGCGCTGGGACTCGGCGATTCTGGTGTCGGCCGCGAACTTCGCCTCCTGCCCGGCCTGCTGGGCTTGGGCGGACTTGATGGTCGCGTCGCGGTCGGCTTCGGCCTGGGCGATCTGGGCGTCGCGTTTCACCTGGGCGATCCGCGGTTTGCCCAGGGCCTCGAGGTATCCCTGGTTGTCGCGGATGTCGCGGATGGTGAAGCTGACGATGCCGAGCCCCATGTTGGCCATGTCGCCGGCGGCGACTTCCTGCACTTTCGAGGCGAAGGCGTCCCGGTTCTGGTAGATGTCCTCGACGGTCATCGTGCCGAGGATGGCGCGGAGATGGCCTTCGAGGGTCTGGGTGGCGATGTTGCGGATCTCGTCGGTGTTCTTGCCGAGGAACTGCTCGGAGGCGGTGGCGATGGAGATGTCATCGCCTTTGACCTTGATCTGCGCCACGCCGTCGACCTTCACCGGCACGCCTTTGCTGGTGTAGACCTCGGGCGTCACGACGTCGATGGTCAACAGCTCGAGCGAAAGAAGATCGATCTTCTCGAACACGGGCCAAACGAACACGCCGCCACCTTTGACGATGCGGAAGCCCACCTCGCGGGCGGTGCCGTCGGGATCGACGATGCGTCGTTTGCGGCCGGAGATGACGAGCACCTGGTTGGGGCCCACCTTGGTGTAGCGGCTGGCCCAGATGCCGGCAAAGATGAATAGGACAATGAACAGCGCCGCCAGACCGCCAATGACTTGAAGCAGGGGGAACTCCCCGGCTGCCAGGATGGGTTGCAGGATCATAGTGTCGAGTCGTGGGTTGGGTGTTGGTCAGTTGATGGCTTCGACGTAAAACTGGGTTCCGACGATGCGGGTGATGCGGACCGCCTTGCCGGCGCCAATGGCGGAGCCGTTCTCGGTTCGCGCCGGAGCCGTGTAGCGCGTGCTGGCCTGGACGTAGGCGATCTCGCCCACCCCGTTCTCCGGTATCGGGGTGATGATCGACGCTGTCTGACCGACGAGCGACGCCACCTTGGATTCGCTCGAACTCTGGGTCTTGGTGAACATGGCGTTGAACACCCACAGGACCCCCAAGGCCACCAGCCAGCCGCCCGCCAGCGAGAGCGGCGCACTCACCCAGACGCTCTTGGTCAGCTCGATCCGGCTGAAGATCGTTCCGAACGCCCCAAACGCCGTCACGAACGAGGCCAGCACCGTCGGACTGAAGAAGGAGATCCCCGGCATCCCCGTGTCGTCAAAACCCGCTTCCGCATGCCCGCCCGTTCCGATGTCGGTGCCTTCGTGCCCGCCGAAGAAGTGGCTGGCGATGGCGCTGATGAGCGTGAAGATGAGCCCCGCGCACAAACAGATGGTGTAAATGATCATAGAGCCTGGCCCCAATCGGATGTGGCTACAGTAAAGAGCCAAGCAGCAGGTCGAGCAAGCCGGAAACCAACTCGGCCAGCGCCTCCCATCCCCAGAGCTCCAGCCATCCCCCGCGCCAACTCGCGGACTTCCGTCGCGGTCGCCAGTCGATGGATGTCATGGGTGCGGTCCACGGTGTTCCTCTCCTACCCCAGGGCGGGAAGGGCTTCATCTATAATGGCTTGGCGGATTTGTACCGGAACCACCGTCGCCCCGCCACCGTCGCCCCGCCTTGACATGGCGGTTGAGTCGTGGTCACTCTTCGCCATGGGCTTCCGCAGGCCCGAGTCGATCTTCAGGTTTGGTGAGGTGGCCGAGTGGCTGAAGGCGGCGGTTTGCTAAACCGTTGTACGGTCAAAAGCCGTACCGGGGGTTCGAATCCCCCCCTCACCGCCAACTGCAATAATCCCCAGTAGATTCAAGGGGTTCATCACTTCTAGCCGCTTCTGGTGAGGGTCGAATTGTGTGCAAATTGTGCGCACACGACCATAGAGCTCATTGTCGCTCAACCCCATCTCCCGCACCGGCACGTCGCCAGGGCGGGAACCAGATGACGCGGCGATGGACCTGCCGCCCGAGCAGCGCGCGGCCTACCTCGATCAAGCCTGCGGGAGCGACGCGGATCGGGCAATATTCCTCACCGCGCTGGACGAGGCATACCTGAATGCCAACAGGCG
>CAYSPU010000121.1:5265-17126 GCA_964432995.1 uncultured Verrucomicrobiota bacterium | reverse complement strand
AATCTGGCGGCCATTCGGAGTCTCCCTTACGTGGCAGCGGCCAACCCCGATGCCGAACGCACCACCGGCCCTGTCGCCGCTGCTGAGGTCACGGACTTCAGCGACGGCATCAGCACCTGGAACCTGGACGCGATCAATGTCACGGACTACGGCGCCGGCCGCCATGTCGACTACGACGGCACCGGTGTCTATGTCGCCGTGCTCGACAGCGGTCTCGTGAGAACGTGGCCTTACTACTTCCCTCGAGAGCGGATCGCGACCGAATACGCCATCTCGCTCGGCGGCGGTGGCGGGGGCGTCGGCTGGGTTTCCAGCCAGCCGAACAAGTGGGAGAACGACCAGGACTCGCACGGGACCCATGTCACGAGCACGATCCTCGGCTACAGGTTCCCTTTTGATCCCGTGAACGGACCTGTGAACGGCGTCGCCCCGATGAGCACCGTGATCCCGGTCAAGGTGATCAATCAGAACGGCCGCACCTGGTCCTCGGTCGTGGCGCGCGGCATTGCCTATGTGGCCGATCTAAAGGCTGGCCCTCTTGCGGATTACCCAGTGGTCATCAACATGAGCCTGGGCGGTCCTGGCCTCGACGCCATGGAGAAGGTCGCCATCGATTATGCGGTCGAACAAGGCGTGATTGTGGTCGCCTCGGCCGGGAACGGGGGGACCAGCGGCATGGGATACCCAGGCGCCTACCAACCCGTCATCTCTGCTGCCGCTTGCGGATGGGTCGGCGAGTGGACGCCGGACGAGTGGTGGTGGCTGAACGACGTTGTTGATCCCACAGAACCGTCTGATTTCTACATCACGGACTTCTCGGGGCGCGCGTTGGTTGGGCAGGATCTTGACGTCGCCGCTCCCGGTTCATGGATCCTCGGCCCCTATCAGCTCGACAGCGGCCATCTCTCCTACTACTTCCTGGGCGGCACCTCGATGGCCAGCCCGCACGTGGCTGGTGTCGTTGCCCTGATGGCCCAGAAGAACCCCGACCTGACGGCGGCTCAAGCCGAATCGATCCTGGGGTCCAGTTCCACTGCTTTGCCTGACTGGGACGCTGACGCCACGGGCGCCGGGTTGGTGGATGCGGCGGCGGCACTGAGCGCGACACCCTGACGCCGGCGGTGGGTATTCCCACAGCCACTTCGCGCCAATTCGCTCCGCAGTCTGATGCAACCTTTTGTCGTATATACGACAAAAGGTTGCACACCCATCGAACGGTTCCGGCATTGCTCCTTCGATGCCGCCCTCGGCGTTTGGGTTGTCCCGAAACCTCAGGGCTCCTCGCGTGGTCGACTCCGGGCACTGCATCCAAATCCGCGCCTGACCCGGACATCTCACGCTCCCCGCGTGAAATGTCCGCCCGCAGGGGCGAAAACCGCGCGCGGACCGGGGACGACCGAGCCCACCGCGCCACTTGTGCGCGGATCCGGGCTGCACCTTCCCCCGTGACAGCCGCCGCTGGGTGATGTCCAATCGGCAACTGCATGGTGGACCTTGCGCTCCAATGGTTGCCGTGGCTCGTGCTGGCCGCGCTGGGGGTGGGTCTGCTCTGGCGGGCGCTGTCCCGCAGCGACGAGCCCAAGCAACTGGTCTGGCGCTGGTTGGGCACCGTGCTGTTGGTCGCCGGGATCATCTTCATCGCGCGCCGGGGCTTCCGCGGTGGGGGAGGCGTTGGCGGCGGGTTGGCCGGCGCCTACGCCATGGTGATGGTGATGGTGGGGCTCATCGCCGCCATGGGGATTGGGCTCGGCCTGATCTGGGGGAAGAGCTTTGGGGAATTCGTGGCGCGGCCGCTGACCAATCTCTTTGATGAGGGGACACAGGAGATCAAGCCGGCGCCGCTGTACTCGATCGCCGAAGCGCGGCGCAAAGCGGGGCATTATCGGGAGGCGATGGAAGAAGTAGGCCGCCAATTGGCGAAGTTCCCCGGCGACGTGCAGGGCACCCTCATGATGGCCGCGATCCAGGCGGAGGATCTGCACGACCTGCCGGGTGCGGTGTCGACCATCGAGGAGTGGCTGGCGAACCATCCGGAGGACGCCGGCGGACAGGCGGTTGTCCTGACCCAGTTGGCAGGGTGGCACCTCTCGCTCGGGCACGATGTGGTGGCGGCACGGGCGTGTTTGGAGACCATTGTCAACCGGTTCCCCGACAGCGAGGCGGCGTTTTTGGCGGAGCAACGCCTCGCTCATCTGGAGGCCGAAGCGGCTGCGCCCCGAGGTGCCCTCGCGCTCCCGGAGCAGCCGACGCGGTTTCGTAGTCCGGGCGAGCCAGTGCTTCCGACGGTTCCGCCAACCGAGCCCGAAGTGGAGGTGCTGCAGCGGCAGTTGGCCGCGCATCCACACGACGTGTCGGCACGCGAGCGTCTGGCGATGGCCTACGCGTGGGACTATGGGCAGGCCGACCGGGCGCGGATCGAGTTGGAGACTTTACTGGCTCTGCCCCAGGCCTCGCCGAGGAGTGTGGCCCACTGGCTGAACCTGTTGGCGGACGTGGAAATCCAGGTGGGGAAAGACGAGGGTGCGGCGCGGGCGGCGCTGCAGCGAATCATCGATCGGAACCCGAACTCGGCGGGCGCGGAGCAGGCCAAGGGGAGGCTGCGATTGCTTTCGCGGGAGATGGCCCGGCACATCGCGCGGGAGCCTGTGCGGTCAAAAGACCATTGACCCGGTCTGGCGACTGGCCTAGTGGTGGGCGGAGAATTCCTATGCATAGAACCTGCCGCCGTCATTCCGCGTTCACGCTGATCGAGTTGCTGGTGGTGATCGCCATCATCGCCATTCTGGCGGGCATGCTGCTGCCGGCCCTGGCGAAGGCGAAGGCCAAAGCCCACTCGATCAAGTGCCTGAGCAACCTCAAACAGCTCCAGCTCTCCACCTTCCTGTACATGCAGGACTACGCCCGGGCGCTGACCTACGCGGGTCCCGACGGTGATTTGTGGATCTCGCTTTTGGCCACCAACTACGCCGCGATCAACCAGTCGCGGCTCTGTCCGGTCGCGCCCGAGATGCCGGCCAACAAGCGGACGGACAACGGGAGCAGCGGTCGGGTGAACCGCGCCTGGCTGTGGGCCTGGGGTTCGCGCGGCAACGAATGGCAAGGAGGGTATGCCCTCAACGGGTGGTTCTACGATGGCGACGACCCGTTTCATGCCAAGAACGATCCGCGGTTTTTCCTGAAGGACACCGGCATCGAGTCGCCGACGCTCACCCCGGTGGTCTGCGATTCCGTCTGGGTCGATGCCTGGCCGGACACCAACAATCCGCCGGCGGTGAACCTCCTGACCGGCGACGATTACGTGGGCAACGGCGACATGTCCCGCGTCAGCATCCCGCGGCACGCGTCGGACCTCTCGGCTGCCTCCAAGAACTTCAATCCGAAGAACGACCTGCCGGGCGCCATCAACGTGGCCATGGCCGACGGTCATGCCGAGCAGGTCCGCCTCGAGAAGCTCTGGAGTTTGAACTGGACGCGGACCTGGGTTGTGCCGGCCAGGCGCCCGGGGAAATGAGGCACGAGGCGGAGACTGCTGCTTTGGCCGCGCTGGCACGTGGTCATACGTTCCCGGGACAGCCGCTTGGCGCGCGAGTGGGGTGAGGCATTCGGCGGCCCGCGAGGTTGGGGACCGCGGCTCGTCTTGAGCCGCAGCCAGAAGTGTGTGCGTCCTGCTGCGGGTAAGAGGACCCGCGGTCCGGAAGGGTTCGTCGGCGCGCGGGCGTGGGTGGGCATTCGGCGGCCCGCGAGGTTGGGGACCGCGGCTCGTCTTGAGCCGCAGCCAGAAGTGTGTGCGTCCTGCTGCGGGTCAGACGACCCGCGGTCCGGAAGGGTTCGTCGGCGCGCGGGCGTGGGTGGGCGTTCGACGGCCCGCAGGTTCTTCCGGAGCGCCCTACCGGTCTTCCGGGCCTGCTCCGAACAGCAGCCTTGTTATGGCCCGTGCGGCTCGGCGGCACGCACCGGGACCGCCCAGGGAATCGATGACCCGATCGAGGTGCTGGCGGATTTCTTTGCGGCGGGGGGCGTCTCGGAGGAGGGCCAATGCGTTCCGAGCGATCTGCGAGGAAGTTGCCCGGTGTTGGAGGAACTCGGGAAAGAGTTCGCGCCCGGCAAGGAGATTGGGCATGGCCACATGCCGCACGCGGACGAGAAGGCGCGCCAACAGGAAGGTGGGCCAGGCGGCGCGATAGATCACCACAGTGGGAACGCGGAAGTAGGCGCATTCCAGAACCACGGTGCCGGACTTGGCGAGGGCGAGGTCGGATTGGGCCAGGGCGCCGGACAGATCGCCGATCTGGACGTGCATTCCGGGCAGCGATGTGGCATGCCGTTCGACCAGCGGGCGCAGGCGCTCGTCCGGGAGCACCAGGCGCAGGTCCACCGGTTGTTGGCGTTGGATTTCCCGAACGGCGTCGACCAGGACCGGGAGATGGCGTCGCACTTCCTGCCGGCGACTTCCGGGCAGCAGCAGGACTCGAGGTCTCGAATCAGCAGTTGGCGCGGCGTCGGGGGGGACCGGGACGCCGGCGTAGCGGTCGATCATCGGATGGCCCACGAAGGCCACGGGCAGTTGAGGGACCCGTTGCTGGTACCAGGCCTTTTCGAACGGAAAGATGCTGAGCAGAAGATCGACATCGCGCGCCAACTGACGGGCCCGACCTTCCCGTGAGGCCCACACCTGGGGGGAGACGAAGTAGACGATGCGCGGGTGCCAGTTGTGGAAGAGACCTTGCCGCGAGCGAACGTGGCGCATCACCGCGGCGGCGAACCGGCGGTTGAACCCGGCATAGTCGACCAGGACGATCAGGTCGGGCTGCCGCTCGGTTGCGACGCGGAGGAGTTGCCGGAAGATCCGCCGGAAGCGCGCCAGTTGCTGCAGCGCCTCGGACAATCCGAAGACGGTGTGCACCGTCATGTCGAGGATGAGCTCGACGCCGGCGGCGGCCATGCGCGGTCCGCCGGCGCCGAAGAACCGCGGCGCCAGCGAACCGGCGGATGCCGGCGAAGGATCACTGGTGCCGGGGTGATTGTCCAGGAGCGCCTGGCGCAAGGCGAGCACCAGCTCGGCGGCGAGCAGATCGCCGCTCGGCTCGCCCGCAATCAGCATGACCGACACCGGGTTCACGGCTGCAGCCATTCGGGTCGAGCCGAGACCTCGCTGGTCTCGATTTGCGCGCGGATCTGCCGGGTGATCTCGAAGGCCAGGTCCAGTGCCCGTTTGGCGGCCTCCCCCGTGACCACCGGTGCTTGTTCCCGGCGGACGCACTCCACGAAGTTCATGAGCTCGAGCCGCAGCGGCTCCTCTTTCTGGAGCGGCACCGGCTCCCGGAGGATCTTGCGCCCGGCGAAGGCGCTCACCAGGGTGGAGTCGCGGCTGTGCAACAGCTTCTTGAGAAGGGAGGACTCGGGCTGATCCTCGCGGGCGAGCCGGTAGATGTAGCCGGTCTGGGCCCGGTAATCGAGCGAGACGTAGACCGGGACCGCACCGCCGCTGAACACGCGAATCTTGCGCATGCGCTCCGGGCTGATCCGGCTGGCGGTCACGTTGGCCACGCACCCGTTCGCGAACCGCAGCCGGGCGTTGGCGATGTCTTCGGATCGGCTGAGCACGGGGATCCCTACCGCTTCGACCGCCACCACGGGGGAACGGACGAAAGCGAGCACGACATCGAGGTCGTGGATCATCAGGTCCAGAACCACGCCGATCTCGGTGCTGCGCCCGGGATAACTCGAGAGCCGATGGACTTCGATGAAGCGCGGGTCGCTGGCGACCTGTTCGAGGTAGCGGAACACGGGGTTGAACCGTTCGACGTGCCCGACCTGCAGGACGCGGCGGCGGGCCTGAGCCAATTCCACGAGTTGAGCGGCCTGGTCCGCCTGGTCCGTCATCGGCTTTTCCACCAGCACGTGCCGACCCCGCTCCATCAAGTCCCGCGCGATGGGGAAGTGGGTCGGCGTCGGCGTCACCACGCTCACCGCTTCCGCCGCCTCCGCGACGTGAGCCAGATCGCGCAGCAGCGGGACCCGATGGGTACTGGCCACCCGCTGACACGCCGCCGTGTCGGTGTCGAACACCCCGACGAATTCAACCAAACCGAGTCCGGCGAGCTCGGCGTAGATCCGGGCGTGTTCCTTGCCGAGGGAGCCGGTACCGACCACTGCCACGCGCAGCGGCCGGTTCGTTGTTGGAGTTGAGCCGGAAGCGTTGGTTGGCACGGCCCCGATTCTGCCACCGCCGGCGTACGCGAGACAATCGGGATCTCGCTCCTGCTCACGCCTCCCTGAATCGCCCCACCCATTGGGGGATACCACCTCGCGTGAAGGGTAGGGCGACCTCTCCGAGGGCGCCGCAAGAGCAGTCTGAGAAGCACTTGCCCTCGGCGCGACCGGTCCCCGGTCGCAGCGGCTGCGCTGGGTGGCGGCGCGTCGATGGTTCGAGATCGCGTCCGGGCGGTCCGGGGCGGCCAAACGGTGCTGGCCACCCACCGACAACCTGGGGATGCACCCCGCTCCTCCGCGGACCTGCTTTTCCGCTTGGCACCGGAGGCAGGCGTCACCACCATCCGATGCTGTGCAGTTTTTGGGGTACTTTCTCGCAGCCGTGGGGGCGTATCTGTTGGGGTCGTTGCCCACGGGATACCTGGTTGGCCGGGCGCGCGGCTTGGACATCCGCGCGGTGGGTAGCGGCAACATCGGGGCGACGAATGTCTTTCGGACGTTGGGGAATTGGGCGGGTTCGATCGTGCTGGCGGTGGACCTGCTCAAGGGGCTCCTGGCGTGCACGCTCCTGGTCCTGTTGATCCGCCAGTTGCCGCTTCCCGGACCGCATCCGGCCGAGGAGGCGGAGACGCTGGCGATCATCGCCGGGGTGTTTGCGATCCTGGGGCACAACTACCCCTGCTGGCTGGGCTTTCGCGGGGGCAAGGGCATTGCCACTTCGGCGGGGGTCCTGATCGCCCTCGTGCCGCTGGCGCTCCTGGTCATCCTGACGGTGTGGATTGTCCTGTTTGTCCTGACGCGGTATGTCTCGGTGGCGTCGATGGCGGCTTCGTTCACCCTGCCGTTCGCCGTTTGGCTTACCGGCGGCAGCCAACGAATGATTCTAGTGACGGCCACGCTCGCGACCCTGGCCATTCTGAAACATCGGACCAACCTGCAGCGACTCTTCCAAGGCACCGAACCCAAGGTCGTCTGGCCGTGGCAGAAGTCCTCCACCTCATGAGAATCTCCGTACTCGGCATGGGCGCCTGGGGCACGGCGCTGGCCCGACTTCTCCACCAAGGCGGCAACGAGGTTGTCCTTTGGGGACACGACGCCGCCGTCCTCGAGGAGATCGGCCGGGCGGGCGAGAACGCCGCCTACCTGCCCGGCGTGCCGTTCCCGGCCGGCATTCGGCTCGAAGCGGATCTCGAACGGTCGATTCGCGGCGCCGAACTCGTGGTCGGCGCCGTGGCGTCCGCCTTCTTTCGCGAGGTGACGCGGTCCCTGGCGGATTTCGAAGGGATCGTGGTGAGTGTGACCAAGGGGATCGAATACGAGACGGGCCGCACCATGAGTGGGGTGTTGGAACAGACCGCGCCCCGCGCCCGGGTGGTGGCGCTCTCCGGACCCACGCTGGCCCTGGAAGTGGCGCGCGGCATTCCCACCGCGATCGTCGCCGCCAGCCTGGACCCCGCCGCGGCCGATCTGGCCCAGGAGGTTTTCCACCGCCCCGCCTTCCGCGTCTATACCAGCCCGGATCTCCTCGGCGTCGAACTCGGCGGCGCCCTCAAGAACGTCATCGCGATCGCCGCCGGCGTCTGCGACGGACTCGAGTTTGGGGACAATTCGAAGGCGGCACTGATCACGCGCGGCATTGCCGAGATCCGGCGACTCGGCGTGGCCTGCGGCGCCCAACCGGAGACGTTTGCCGGGCTCAGCGGGATCGGGGACCTCACGGTGACCTGCTTCTCGAAGCTCAGCCGCAACCGCGGCTTCGGGGAACGGCTGGGCCACGGCGAACCCGCCACCCGGATTCTGGCGAGCATGCGCAGCGTCGCCGAGGGCTACCCGACAGCCCAATCCGCCCGGCAGCTCGCCCGGCGGCTGAACGTCTCGACGCCGATCATCGACGAGGTCTACGCGATGCTGTACGAGGGCAAAGACGTGCGCCAAGCCGTGCGCGACCTGATCACGCGGGAATCGAAGCCGGAGAACTGAGCGCCGCGAGGGAGGCCAGCTACAGCGCTTCGGTGATTCGGCTGAGGAGATCGGCGTAGGTCTCGACCGCCGCAAACTGCGGGAACGTGGAGCGCACGGCAGCGGGGGCGCGGAAGAGGATACCGACGTTGGCCTCGAGCAACATGAGGGTGTCGTTGTAGGAATCGCCGGCGGCGACGACCCGGTAGTTGAGCTGGCGGAGGGCGGTTACGGTGCAGCGCTTCTGCTCGGGGATGCGGATGCGGTAGTCGACGATCCGGTCATTCTCCACGACCAACCGATGGCAGAACAAGGTGGGCCATTCGAGTTGCCGCATCAACGGTTGGGCGAACTGCTCGAACGTATCCGAGAGAATCAGCACCTGCGAACGGGAGCGGAGTTCGCGGAGGAATTTGAGGGCGCCCTCGAGCGGGCGGAGGCTGGCGATGACGTTTTGGATGTCCGAGAGCCGGAGGCCGTGCTGGTCGAGGAGGCGGAGGCGCCCCTGCATCAGCGTGTCGTAGTTGGGCTCGTCCCGGGTGGTGCGGCGGAGTTCGGGGATGCCCGTTTTCTCGGCGACAGCGATCCAGATTTCGGGCGTGAGAACGCCTTCGAGATCAAGGGTGACGATGGACTGTTGCACGGTGGCAGGGAGGCGGTGGGGCAGTTGTTTCGTCGCGGGGGGGCGCACACAGGCCGCAACGCGCCGGGCAGAGGCCCTACTTGCGCTGCCTGCTCTTCGGCAGGATACCCTGCACCCGCGCCGCCGTCTTGAGCCGCAATCCCTGCAGCCGGATGAACCCGGTGGCATCGTCCTGGTTGTAGGCCTTGGTCGGGTCGGCTTCCATGGTGGCGATGCTCGGGTTGTAGAGGCTGAGGGGGGATTTGCGTCCGGCGGTGATCAGGTTGCCTTTGTAGAGCTTGAGGCGGACGGTGCCGGTGACGTTTCTCTGGCTTTCGGTCACCAGGGCCTGAAGGGCGAGGCGCTCCGGCGAAAACCAGAAACCGTAATACACCAGCTCCGCGTAGCGCGGGATCAGCGAGTCCCGAAGGTGCATGACTTCGCGGTCCATCGTCAGGCTCTCGACCTGCCGGTGGGCGAAGTGCAGGATTGCGCCACCGGGCGTCTCGTAGACGCCGCGCGATTTCATCCCGACAAACCGGTTCTCGACGAGGTCGACGCGCCCGATGCCGTGTTTGCCGCCGAGCCGGTTCAGGGTCTGCATCACGCCGAGCGGATTCAGCCGCTTCCCGTTCACCGCGACGCAGTCCCCCCGCTGGAAATCCAAGGTCACCATTTCGGGGCGATCCGGGGCGTCTTCGGGCGACACGCTGAGGCGGTACATGTCCTTGAGCTTGGGCGCGGAGGCGTCCATCCACGGATCCTCGAGAATGCCGGCCTCGAACGAGATGTGCAGGAGGTTGCGGTCCATGGAATACGGCTTCTTGGCCGTCGCCTGCACCGGGATTCGTTTCTCCTCGCAATAGCGGATCATCTCGGCGCGTCCGGGGAATTGGGCGCGGAACGAGGCGTCCCGCCAGGGGGCGATGACCTGGAGGCCGGGTGCCAGGGCGGCGGCGGTCAACTCGAAGCGGACCTGGTCGTTCCCTTTGCCGGTGGCGCCGTGAGCGATGGCGTCGGCCTTTTCCCGGAGGGCGATTTCGACCATGCGCTTGGCGATCAGCGGACGGGCGATGCTGGTCCCGAGGAAGTACTGGTTTTCGTAGATCGCCCCCGCCTGGATCATGGGATAGATGAAATCGCGGGCGAACTCCTCCTGCAGATCCTCGATATACACCTGGGCGGCACCGGTGCGGCGGGCCTTACGGTCGAGACCGCTCAATTCCTCGCCCTGCCCGATGTTCGCACAGAAAGCAATCACGTCCGCCGCGTACTTCTCCCGAATCCAGGAAAGAAGCACGGAGGTGTCCAGCCCGCCCGAATACGCCAGTACGATCTTCATAGCTCAGAAAAAGTCGCCGCGAATAAACGCCAACCGGCGCTTCGTGGAAAGCACAAACTCGCCGTGCCATCCGCTGCAAGTCTCTTCAGACTGCCCCCGACAGGACCGCAGGTCTTCTGACCCGCAGAGCCGATGTGGGGGGCGGCCCACGGAGCGCGACCCGTCCCTGGGTCGCAGCAGTAGCGAGCGCACGGCAGGTGGTCAGAGGCCCGGAGGCGCATCCAGCGGGTGGTGCTGCTGCCCGCCGGT
The DNA here is from genome assembly GCA_964432995.1 of uncultured Verrucomicrobiota bacterium. Classification (GTDB taxonomy): domain Bacteria; phylum Verrucomicrobiota; class Verrucomicrobiia; order Limisphaerales; family JAHDYP01; genus CAYSPU01. The sequence continues at coordinate 6,741 of CAYSPU010000121.1, read as the reverse complement.
ACGGCGGGCGGTCCGAGGCCGGAGCGCGGCTTCTCCTTCTCACTCGAACAGGTAGCAGAACATTCCATCCCGCAGCTTCGGCTCGAACCACGTGCTCTTGGGCGGCATGATGCCGCCGGCATCCGCCACGGCCATCAACTCCTCGATTTGCGTCGGATAGAGCGCGAAGGCACAGGCGCAGCCGTCGGCGTCGACCAGGCGCTCGAGCTCGGCGGTCCCGCGGATCCCGCCCACGAACTGGATCCGCTGGCTGGTGCGCGGGTCGTCGATGCCGAACACGGGTCCGAGGATGTGCCGTTGCAGAAGGGCCACATCCAAGCACTCCGCCACGGTGGCCCCCGCACAGAAGTCGGCGCGGAAAGCGGCTCGACGCCACGCGCCCTCGGCATAGACCGCCAGTTCGTGGCGGGTGCGCGGCGGCACTTCGGTGGCGGGCCCGACCGCGCAGACCTTCGCGATCCGCTCCCAGACCTGGGTTGGCTGCTGGCCGTTCCAGTCCTTCAGCACCCGGTGATAGGGGAGGATCTGCACCTGCCGATCCGGAAACACGACTGCCAGGAATCGATCCGACCCTCCCCTGCCCTGCCGCATTCCGGCAACCCGATTCGCCGCCGCCGTCCGGTGGTGTCCGTCCGCAATATACAACCGGGGAATACGCGCAAACTGCTCGCGCAGGAATTCCGCCGCTTCCGGTTCGAACACGGACCACGCGGTGTGCCGCACGCCGTCCGCGGCCACGAAGTCCACGTCCGGCGTCCGGTTCGTCCGCTCCGCCACGAACGCATCGATCTGCGGCACGGCGCGGTAGGTCAGGAAGGCGGGGCCGGTTTGCGCCTCGAGCACTTCCACATGCCGCGCCCGGTCGTCTTCCTTGTCGGGGCGGGTCAACTCGTGGCGGCGGATGATCCCCTGGCGGTATTCGGCGCAAGCGAAGGTGGCCACGATGCCGACCTGCGCGTGTTGGCCGAGGATCTGTCGGTAGAGGTGGAATCCGGGCTGTGCATCACGGACCAGCGCTCCTTCCTGCTGCAAGCGGAGGAACTGCTCGCGCCCCCGCTGGTAAACCTCGGAACGGTGAGGATCGGTGCCTGGGGGAAGATCGATCTCCGCTTTGCTGACGTGGAGGAAGCTGAGCGGGTTGCCGTCCGCGAGGGCCCGTGCTTCCTCGGTGGACATCACGTCGTAGGGCAATTCGCACACCCGCCGGGCCAGGTCCGGCCGGGGGCGCAACGCCGCAAACGGTTCGATGGTCGCCATACGAGGTGCCGACGCTATGCGCCCGGTGGCGCGGATGCACGGGAAAAACGGCGGCCGGCAAAGGCCTGTGGAAGCGGTGCCGACTGCATGCTCTGAAGAGTCGCCCAACAGGCCGTCGCATCGGGGGGTTGTTCCCCTGTGGAACTGGCTGCAGCCGGGGACGGGCGCACGCGAACCAGCCCTTCCGGACCGCGGGTCTTCTCGACCCGCAGCAAAACG
>CAYSPU010000121.1:0-5165 GCA_964432995.1 uncultured Verrucomicrobiota bacterium | reverse complement strand
CACACACCCTCGGCTGCGGCTCAAGACGAGCCGCGGTCCCAAACCTGGCGGGCACTCGATCGCCCCACCGCGCCCGCGCGGCAACCGACCCTTCCGGACCGCGGGTCTTCTCGACCCGCAGCAAAACGCACACACCCTCGGCTGCGGCTCAAGACGAGCCGCGGTCCCAAACCTGGCGGGCACCCGATCGCCCCACCGCGCCCGCGCGGCAACCAGCTTTTCCGGGGGACGACCGAACCCGCCGCGCCACTTACGCGAGGATCCGGGCTGGTGTAGGCGACTTGCCACCGGATCCGTCTTGTGCAATTCTGCTTGGCATTCGCAAAACGCGAACCGATATGAGACGCCAACATCTTCACACGCACTTCCTGTTAACCGTCCTCCTGCTCTTCGCCGCGATGAGTTCGTGGGTGGCATCTCCAGCCCACGCCCAGGGGACGACCGTGACTTCGAGCATCGCCGACGGGGCCACGGGAGTGGCGGTGAACGTCCCGATCGTCTTCACGTTCAGCAAGGCGATCGACACCGAAGAGACCACCACGATGTTCTACCACACCACCCCTACCTTCGGGACGGTAGAGGTCACGCTGTCGTGGGCGGCGGGCAACACCCAGCTTACCTGTACGCCGGTGGGAGGAAACTGGCCGGCGCAAACCCAGATCCAATGGATGCTGACGGCCGTCGACGTCGACGGCGAGGACGTTACCATTCCGCCTTTGGGCATGCCGCCGATGGGGGCGTTCACGACCGGAACAGGCGGGGGCACGACGGACACCGATCCGCCGGTGTTGGTTCCGGACCTTTGCGTGCCGACCAACAACGCCACGGCCGTGCCGGTGAATCGCACCATCAAGTTCGTGTTCAACGAGACGATGCAGACCACCCGTTCCATTCAGTGGAGCGCGAATCTGACCCCGGCGAAGTTCACCTACGCCTGGGGTACGGATGCCCGGACGCTGCGGTGCACCTATGCGGAGCATCTTCCCGCCAACGCCACCATCACCTGGAAGCTGAACCCGACCGGTGCCACTGAGCTCTTCAAGGATACCGCCGGAAACGCGCTGGCGGCGAATGTCTCCGGCAGTTTCACGACCTCGGACAAGGTCGATCCGTGCGGAGAGCAAGAGGAAGACCCGCGGGGATCGTTCTCGGTCACCTGGTACGTGATGTACGCGCAAAGCGGGAGCGGGGCACCGGTTCAGGACCCGGAGACCCTTCCTTTCTTCACGGTGACGCTGCTGTCGCCCACCAACAATCCCGTGACCGGCGCTCAATTGGGTCTGCCGGGGGGTTCTTCGATCACGATCACGAATCTCTTCGGCAGCATGTTCATGAACGCAGAGGAGTATGCCAGCCAGGCGGCGTTGGACGCCGCCCGCCCGGCCGGCAACTACACGCTGCAGGCGACCCGGAGCAGTGGCTCGCAGTCGCTCACCGTCAGCCACCAGGCCGCCGATTGGCCGCCGACCCCGCAGATCCTCAACCTGCCGGCCCTCCAGAACGCCGATGCCTCCAGCGCCGTCGTCGTCCAGTGGAATGGGTTCACCGGCGCGGGGGCGAACGACAGCATCAGCTTCACCCTGGACCTGGGCGGCGGTGAGTACTTCGTGGCGCCCGACCCCTGTGCGCCCATTGTGCTGGAGAAGACGGCCACCTCGATCACGCTGCCCAGCAATCTGATGGTCGCGGGACGCACCTACAACGCCAGCCTGACCTACCATCACCTCAGCACGTTCGACACGAACACCATTCCCGACATCATTGCCATGTCGGGAACCACCAAGGACCTGAACTTCCAGATCGTCACCGGGAGCGGATCGGCCACGTCGAAATCGCCCACGCTCGGCAATCCAACGGTGACCGGCGGTGCCCTGGAGTTTGCGGTGACGGGTGCGGCGTCGGGCCAGTCGCTCCAACTGCAGGAGTCCTCCACGCTCGCGGCCGGCAGTTGGACCGCGATCCAGACCACCGCCGCCGACGCCTCGGGTGGCGCCTCCTTCTCGATTCCCGTCGGGGCGACCGGATCGAAGTTCTATCGGCTGTACACGCCCTGACGCGCTATCGACATGGCGTCCCGACGGGACGCGACGCGCAGCGGCGTGCCGGAGCCGACAGAGCGCCCGTCCGCAGGGGCGAAAACCGCGCGTCGACCGGAGACGACCGAAGCGCCAGCGCCATTTGGCCGGCGTATTTCACACCCTGGCGGTGCACCGATCCAGTGTGCACCCGCAGGACGCGCCGTATGCCGGCTAGATGACCCGGAGGCGGCAACGCCATCCTTGAGCCCGGGGCGACGATCAGTATAGTGCGGGCGTGTCTGGGCTGACGCGACAGGAGCAGAAGGTCATCTGTGTGGTGCTGCTGCTGCTGTTGGTGGGCTGGACGGTCAAGGCGTGGCGCACGGCGCACCCGGGGTCGAGTGACCGCGGTGTCGACCCGCCGGCGGCCGTCCCGGGTCCGGTTGGGCAGGAAGGGATCGAGCCGTAGCCGGCCCGGCGGGCGAGTCGGACCGACGTGAACGAACAGCGATGCAGGCAGCGAATTTTCAGGAGATTGTCGACGATATTGTGCGGCGCGACGCGCGGTATCGGCCGGAGGCGTACCATTTCGTCCGTGAGGCGCTCGATCTGACCCAACGCGCCGTGCACAAGGGCAAAGAGACGCGCACCGGACGCGATCCCGCGAATCGGCATGTGACCGGCCAGCAACTCCTCGAGGGCATCCGCCAGCATGCCCTCCAGGCCTACGGCCCGATGGCCTTCCACGTTCTCAACGAGTGGGGCATCCACCGCGCCGGGGACTTTGGCGAAATCGTGTTCAACCTCGTCGAGTTTGGCCGCGGGATGTTCGGCAAGACTGAGAAGGACAGCCGGGCCGATTTCGAGGGCGGCTACGATTTCGAAGAGGCGTTTCGGGCACCGTTCCAACCTTCGCACAAGGCGCCCGGTTCCCCCCAGTCCCTCCGCGGGAGTTGACGGGAGTCGCCCCATGCTTTTCCTCGAGAACCATCCGGTGGGGCAGACTTCCCATGAACCGTGGCGCCCGCATTCCGGTCGGTGTCAGGCCGGCTGGAAATCCGGCGCTACGGAGTTCATGGACCTAAGGCGCAGCGGACGGTTGGAGGCAACGGCTTTCCAAGAGCGCCGCCGGCTGCCGTCCCCCGGTCCGTTGTCACCAAGCCGCGCACCATAAGCCCCTGCGCATCCCCCTCGTCTCACCATGCCGTCCACCCTGCGCACCCGCCGCCGCCTCCGTCGTCCCTCCCCGTATCGCCTGGGCTTTCCTCCGGCGACCGTCACCCGCCTCGAGCACGGGCTGACGGTGATCGTGCGGGAAGACCACAGCGCGGCGGTGACCTCGGCGCAGGCCTGGTGCCGCTCGGGGAGCATCCACGAGGGCCCGTGGCTCGGGGCCGGTCTTTCGCACGTTCTCGAGCACATGCTGTTTAAAGGCACCGCCCGCCGCACCGGAGCGCGTATCGACCAGGAGATCCAGGAGGCCGGCGGTTACCTGAATGCCTATACTTCCTTCGACCGAACGGTGTTCTGGATCAACGTGCCCGGCAGCGGCACCACGGTCGCGATCGACATCCTCGCCGACATCATGCAGCACGCCTCGCTCCCCCGGGAGGAGTTGGCCAAGGAGATGGACGTCATCCGCCGCGAGATGGACATGAACCAGGACGACCCCTCCCGGCACTCGAGCCGCCGGCTCTTCGAGACTGCCTACACCCGGAGTCCCTTGCGCTGTCCCATCATCGGCTACCCCGAGCTCTTCAATCAGTTGGGGGCCGATGACATCCGCGACTACTACCGGGCGCACTACCTGCCCAGCAACGTCTTCTTCGTCGTCGTGGGCGATGTCCAGACTGATGCGGTTCTCGACCAACTCCGCGCCGCCTATCACGGGGCGCCGGCGCGGACGCTCGAGTCGGTGGTGCTGCCGGCGGAACCGCGCCAGATTGCGGATCGCGAACTGCTCGAAGAAGCGCCGATCGAGTTGGGCCACCTGCATTTCGCATGGCACATCCCGGACGTGCGGCACCCCGATCTTCCGGCCCTGGATGTGTTGTCCACCCTCCTCGGAACCGGTCGCAGCTCGCGCCTCTACCGCGAAGTGCGGGACCGGCAAGGCCTCGTTCACTCCGTCGACGCCTGGGTGTTCAGTCCCGGTCTCGGCGGGCTGTTCGGCATGAGCGCCGCGGTGGATGCGGACCGGTTGCGGCCCGCGCAGGAAGCCATGCTGGCGCAGGTGCGGCGCATGCAGGCCCGGCCCGTGCGCTTCGCGGAGCTGCGCAAGGCGGTCCAACAGTTCCTGGCCGGCACGCTCGCCACCCGCAAGACCATGCAGGGCCAGGCGCAGGACCTCGGCAGTTGCTGGCTTGCCACGGACGACCTCCGGTTCTCCGAGGAATACCTCAAGTCCGTGCAACGCCTGACTCCGGAAGACCTCCAGCGTGTGGCCTGCGCTTACCTGACGCCCGAGAACCGGACTTCCTACGCCCTCCTGCCCCAAAACACCCGGCCCGCCACCGCAGTCTCCGTCGCCGCGGACACCTACCGTCCCGCCTCCCTCTGGCAACTGCCGAACGGACTCCGCGTTCTCCTGAAGGAAGACCATCGTTTGCCGTTCGTCGAATGCCGCGCCGTGGTGCGAGGAGGCGTCCTGGCCGAGACTGCCGCCACCAACGGCGCGGGCTGGCTCCTGTCGCGCATGTTGATCAAAGGCACCCGACAACGAACCGCCGAACAACTGGCCGAGCAAATCGAGTCGGTCGGAGGAAACATGGACACCTACGCCGGCCACAACAGTCTCGGCGTCAACCTCGAGGTCCTCCGTGACGATCTGGCACTGGGTCTGGATCTGTTGAGCGATATCCTCCTGCATCCGGCGCTCCCCGCGCGGGAGTTTGAGCGGGAGCGGACCGTCCAGCTCGCGGCCATCCGGGCCCAGCGCGATCAACTGCTCAAGAGCGCCGCTCTGGCAATGCGACTCCGACTCTTCGGCCCCCAAGGCTACGGGCTGGACATCCTGGGCACCGAGGAAAGCGTCGGCCGTTCCGAGCGCTCCCTGCTCGCCGCGTTTCACAAGCGCTTGTTCCGACCGCAGGACGCCGTGGTAGCCGTCTTTGGCGACTTCCGTGTCGCCGACGCCCAGCGCCTGCT
>CAYSPU010000120.1:0-17298 GCA_964432995.1 uncultured Verrucomicrobiota bacterium | reverse complement strand
TTTCTCGACGACGATCCAGGTGCGGGGTGCCGCGCGGCTCAGGCGCTGGAGGTAGTCGTAGGGGGCGCGCAAGCCGTCGGGGTGATCGACGCGGAGGCCGTCGAGCAGGTGGCGTTGGTGCCAATCGAGGATGAGGTTATGGGTGTCGGTGAAGACCTGGGGGAGTTCGACGCGGACACCGGCCAGTTCGGTGACGGTGAAGAAGCGGCGGTAGTTGAGGCGGTGGTCAGCCTGGCGCCAGTTGGCGAGGCGGTAGTGTTGGCGGTCGAGGAAGTGGTCGAGGGTCTGGCGGTCGGCGTTGCAGGAGGCAACGATAGTATCGAGGGATTGGCCGGGGGCGCGGAGGGAGGCGGGGCTGACGGGGAAGCGGTGGTGAAGGTAGCGGACGGTGACCTCGGCATTTTGGCAGGTCACCGTGAGCTCGCCGCGAGCGAGGACGCGGGCGTAGTCATCGTCCAGCACGGGGAGGAGGACTTTGCCGCGCAGCCAGGGTTCGGGGGGATTCCAGTCGATGTCCCAATAATCAGCGAAGCGGCTTCGGGGGCCGTGTTGGAGGAGGTCCCACCACCAGGGGTTTTCGGGGGCGGCGGCCAGGTGGTTGGGAACGATGTCCAGCACGAGGCCCATCTGGCGTCGGCGGAGGGCGGAGACGAGAGCTTCGAGGTCGGTTTGGGTGCCCAGTTCGGGGTTGAGGCGGGAGGGATCGCAGACGTCGTAGCCGTGGGGGCTGCCGGGGCGGGCCTGGAGGAGCGGGGAGAGGTAGAGATGACTGACGCCGAGGGCGTCGAGGTAAGAGACAAGGGACAGAGCGCGTCGGAGAGTGAAGCCGCGATGCAGTTGCAGGCGGTAGGTGGCGCGCGGGACGTGCAGAGGGGAGTTCATTCGGTGACGCGGAAGCCGAGGTGATTGCTGAGGCGCTGGAACTGCTGCAGCCACTCGGAGGCAGCGGTGTCGTTTTGGGCGGCCCTGGCCTGACGTTCAGGCACGACCATCTTGAGCATTTGGAAGCAGAGGTTCTGGGTTTTCCAGAGGTTCACTTCGAGGTCCAGGGAGCGGACGACTTCGGCGAGATCGGCGGTGTGGGCGAGGAGGGGGAGGTCGTCGGGCGATTGGACGAGGCGCTCGAGGCGGCGGTCGAAGTTGCCTTTGATGGTGTAGGCGAGGGCGTCCCGTTGGAGTTGGATGTTCCCGGTGCGCGCCTGTTCGAGAAGGGCGCGGACGCGTGCGGGATCGGTGTCCTCGCGCTGGAACTCGCGGCGGAGGTCGCAGTTGAGGACGAATTCGACGGCGGTTTCGAGGGCGGGGGGCAGTGGGGCGCCGATGTCTTTAAGGAAGCGGGTGAGGGGGGTGTATTGATCGGCGATTTGGCGGTAATGGCTCTCGAGGTCCTGGCCGGTGGTGGCGAGGACTTGTTGGAGGGCCTTGCGTTGCTCATCGCGGAAGAGGTTTTTGAGGGAGTAGTGGGACTCGCCGAAGTGCCGGTCCATGAGCCGGATGACCTCGGGGAAGTCGGCGCGGTTGAAGGCTTCGGTGGTTTCGTGGACGAGTTGCTGGAAGGCTTCGTCGCCGCGGAAGAAGCGGACGCCGCTGTTGACGTTGTGATCGCCGAGATGGAGAGCGGCGTAACTGAGGACATCCGAGGTGCGGGTGATGTCGAGGGTGACCTTGGAGCGGCCGACGATGAGTTTGGCCTTGCCGGCGGTGAGGACCTGGCGGTGCTGTTGCTCGAACGTGCAGGAGTAGATGTGGGTCTTTTCCGGGTAGTCTTCGAAGAGGGAGCTGACGGCGAAGTGGGCCCCGAGCCTCTCCCGGTCGATGACCGCCGGGCGGACGAACTTCTCGTAGATGGCGCGTCCGTTGCGGTGTTCCGGGATGTTGCTGGGGGCATTCTCGAGGCGCTCGAGGAAGTCCGACTCGAGGTCGCCGTCGAAGAGAGGCTGGGCCAACTGCAGGGCGCGGCCGGCGTATTGGATCACCTGGACGGTTTCGATGCCGGAGAGTTCATCGAAGAACCAGCCGCAGCTCGTGTACATGAGAAGGGCGTGGCGTTGGAGTTCGAGCAACTGGAGGGCCTCCGTCTGTTGGTCGTCGTCGAGGGGATGCCGGGCATGGCGATCGAAGAACGCGGCGAGGTTCTCCGGGGAGCGGTCCAGGATGACGGAGATGTAGTCATCGCGCGCGGCCCAGGGGTCACGGAGCAAGGTTGCGCCGCGGAGTTCGAAGTGCGGGGCGAGGGTGTCGCGCAACCAGTCCAGAGCTTCGCGGAGAGGGGCGCGCCAGCGCTGGTGCCAGGCGGGGCGTCCGCCGCTGTTGCAGCCGCAGTCGGCGTACCAGCGGGCCACGCCGTGAGAGCAACTCCAGGCGCTCTTCTCGTGGATCTGGGCCTCCATGGTGGGAGGATGGTGTTCGAGGAATTCGCCATAGTTGGTGAGCTGGGCCAGGTTGTTGGACTCGATGTAGTGCAGGGCGTGGGCCAGCCCCATTTCACCATAGCGATGGTGGTGACCATACGACTCGCCATCGGTGGCGATGTGGACGAGTTGGTCGCCAGGGCGTTCGTCATCGAAGCCGTCCATGAGCCGGCCGGCGAACCCCTCGCCGCTGTTGAGCAGTCCTTCGAAGGCCACGCCTTTGGAGATGGGGGCATCATAGAAGAAGACGACGAGTGTGCGTTCGGATGGCAGCCGGACGAGATAGGGCTGGGAGGGATCGACCCGTCCGCCGTCCACCTCGGTCCAGGGCCCGCCTCCCAGGGGGCGGACGCGGTGGGCCTGAAAGGGGGAGAGGACGGTGAAGCGGATTCCGTGGGCGGCGAGCGTTTCCAGGGAAGGCGTATCGGCGGCGGTTTCCGGGAGCCAGAGGCCTTCGGGCTGGCGTCCAAAGCGGTGCACGAAGTCGCGGATGCCCCAGAGGACCTGGGTGGTTTTGTCGCGGGTATTGGCCAGGGGGAGGATGGTGTGGTTGTAGGCCTGAGCCATGGCGGAGCCGTGTCCGGAGAAGCGCTCGCGGCTTTGCCGGTCGGCCTCCACGATGGCGGCCAGGACGTCGGGGGCGCTCTGCTGCATCCAGGCGAGAAGCGTGGGCCCGAAGTTGAAGCTGATGCGCGAGTAGTTGTTGACGATGTCCACAATGCGGCCGTCCTCGTCGAGACGTCGGGCGGTGGCGTTGGGGGCGTAGCACTCGGCGGTGATGCGTTCATTCCAGTCGTGGTAGGGAAAGGCGGAGTCCTGGAGTTCGATGGCTTCGAGCCACGGGTTCTCGCGTGGCGGCTGGTAGAAATGCCCGTGAATGCAAACGTAGCGTTGCATGGTTCAGTGGGGGTGGGGTTTCTCGTAGAGCACGAAGGACGTAGCGGGCAACTCGATCCGGGAGTCGCGGTCGGCGGGCAGGACTTCGGGAGCCAGCGATCCGGGGCCAGCCCACCGGGGGTCCGCCGAGTCCAATCGGCGGTGCCAGCCGGCGGTGGGGAAGGGGAGCGACACGGCACAGCGCTCGCGGCCGAAATGGAGGAGGAGGAACACGGCCTCGTTTCCGTTCCATTGGTGAACCAGGAGGACCTCGTTGGGGTCGCCGGTGGCGGTGATGACGTTCGGCTTGCTGGCGTGGCTGATGGCTGGATTGGATTGGCGGATGGCCAGCAGTTCGCGATGAAGAGCGCGAAGGGTTCGATGGGGATCCTGGCTGGCCAGGGTGGGCTGGAGTTGGCAGCGATGGAAGGTGGCGGGATCGGCCGGGTCGGGGACCTGGCCCTGCCAGGCGAAGGCGGCGAACTCCTCGCGGCGGCCGGCGCGGACGGCGTGGAGCAGAGCGGGGTCGGAGTGGCTGACGAAGAACTGGAACGGTGCGGTCTCGCCGTATTCCTGTCCCATGAAGAGGAGGGGGATGAACGGGGAGAGGAGGAGAACGCCGGCGGCGAGCTTCTGCTGTTCGAAGGAGAGGGCGGCGCTGAGGCGGTCTCCGAGCATGCGGTTGCCGATCTGGTCATGGTTTTGCGAGCAGACCACGAACTGGCTGAGCGGATTGAGATGCGGGCTGCTGCCGTGTTTCCGCCGGCGGTAGGTGGAGTATTCTCCGGTGAACGCGTAGCCTTCACGCCAGACCTTGGCGAGTTGCCGGACGCCGCCGTAGTCCGCATAGTAGCCATCCTGCTCCCCGGTCAAGAGGACGTGGATGCAGTGATGGAAGTCATCGCTCCATTGGGCGTCCAGGCCGTAGCCGCCGAGGGCGCGGGGCAGGGTGTGGCGGGCCAGGTTGAGGTCGCTTTCGGCGATCAGGTGGAAGCGGCGGTGGAGCGCCTCCGCCTGGTGATGGCACGTCGCGGCCAGTTCTTCGAGGAACGGGACCGCGGAGAAATCGCGGATGGCGTGCACGGCGTCGAGGCGGAGGGCGTCGAGGTGGAACTCGGTCTGCCAGTAGAGGGCGTTTTCGATGAAGTAGCGGCGGACGTTGTCGCTGTGGGGCCCGTCGAAGTTCAGGGCTGGGCCCCAGGGTGTGCGGTAGCGATCCGTGAAGTACGGGGCGTAGTCGCCGAGGCAGTTGCCCTCGGGCCCGAGGTGGTTGTAGACGACGTCCAACACGACGGCCAGGCCGAGGTGGTGGGCGGCGTTGACCAGGCGCTTCAAGCCGGCGGGTCCGCCGTAGGAATCCTGGGCGGCGAACGGGAACACGCCGTCGTAACCCCAGTTGCGGCTTCCGGGGAACTGGGCGACGGGCATGAGTTCGATGGCGGTGATGCCAATTTCCCGGATTTCCCGGAGCCGGGGGATGACGCCGTCGAAGGTTCCCGCGGTGCTGAACGTGCCCACGTGCAGTTCGTAGACGACGTAATCCTCGAGGGGGTGTCCGGGCCAACCGGCATCTTCCCAGGAGAAGTGGGGATCGGCGACGCACGAAGGGGCATGCACGCCGCGGGGCTGCCAGCGCGACGCCGGATCGGGGCGCGCGACGCGGTCGTCCAGGCAGAAGAGGTAGTCTGTGCCCGGCGGAGCCTCGTCGGCAACGGCCGAATGGTATCCGAGCGGGTCGGGCTGGAGGGGCAGTTCCCGCGGGAGGGGACCGAGGAGACGCACCGCCACCTTTTGGGCATTGGGCGCCCAGACGCGGAAGGCGCAGCGACCGGAGTCGCCGGGGATGGCGCCGAGGGTGAGGGGGTGCAGGTTCATGTGAGGCGTGTGGGGTGGGGGGACAGCTTCCCGATTACGCCGGGGTCGAATGCGGAGGATCGGATATTGCACGCGGGGCGTCGTTCGCTGTTCGGTCTTGGGCGTTAGAACGTATCCGCTTCGAGGGAGCGGACGAGGTTGCGTTCGGCGAGGCGCCATTCGCGCAGGGTGAGCGTGTGCTGCGCCCATTTGTCGCGGTAGAGTTGGCGGGCGTGCTGGCGGACCATTTGGCGGGTGATGCCGGGAGTGACCGGGGCCGGTTGCGCGCGAGCGCGGTGAGGTGCTTTCATGAGGTCGGGGCATCGGGTTGATCATCGTGAGCCGGAGGGCTGGCGATCTTCACGGCTTCAGTGAAGCCAAGATAGGAGGCGGCGCCACCCTTCGCCATTGGTTGGACGCCCAAGCGGGCATCAGCGAAAGGACTACTGGGGGATAGCGATTGGATCAGCGGGTGGCTTCCACCCAGAGCACTGCGTGCCGGGTGAGCTCGGGACCGGTGGTCAGCTTGAGCTTGCGCTTGATGGCGGCGCGGTGGGCCTCGACGGTCTTGGCGCTCATGTGGAGTTGGCCGGCGATTTCCTTGGTTTCGCGCGCCTGGCCGATGAGCGTGAAGACCTGCAGTTCGCGATCGGTGAGTTGCTCGATGGGCGAGACCGTTCGGGTGGGCGGTTGGCCGGAGAGGCTGTTCAGAAGGCGGGTGGAGACGGTCTCGCTGACATAGATCTGGCCGTTGAGCACACGCCGGATGGCCCGAATCAGCACGTCGCCGCCGGCTTCTTTGGAGACATAACCGCGTCCCCCGGCGCGCAGCACCCGCTCGGCAAACACCGTTTCGTCGTGCATGGACAGGGCAAGCACCGGGAGCTTGGGGGCGACGGCGCGGAGGTCGCGGATGAGTTCGAGTCCGCTGCGTCCGGGCAGACTGATGTCGACGAGGACGAGGTCGGGGTGATGTTGTTCGAGTGCGGCGATGGCTTGGGCGGCGTTGCCGGCTTGGGCGCAGACCCGCAGGTCGGGTTCGCGGTGGAGTTGCTGGACGAGGCCCTCGCGGACGACGGGGTGGTCGTCGACAATGAGGATGCGGCGGTGGTCGGGGGCGGCGGGTTGGGGTTTGGGGGGCGACATGGGGCGCAGGGTGAGAGTGGGATCAGGCGGCCGGTGGAGAAGGCGTTGCGACGCGGGCGGCGCAGACGACTTCGGTGCCCGTGGGACGCCGCGGGCGCACGGCGAGGGTCCCTTGAAGCAGTCCGGTGCGGTATTGCATGACACGGAGTCCCAGGCCTTTTCGGCGGGGCGAGAGGGCGCTGATGCCGATGCCGTTGTCGGTGACCCGCAAGGTGACGCGGGTGCCTAACTGGCGGAGATGGATGGTGACGCGGCGGGCGCGGCCGTGGCGGAGGGCGTTGCTGACGGCTTCCTGGGCGATGCGGTAGAGATGCGTGGCGGCTTCGCTGTCGGAGACGAGGACCGGCTGGGGGCAAAGAAGGTGGCAGGAGATGCCAAAGACGCCACGGGTGTGCGCGGCGAGTTCCGCCAGGGCCGTGGCCAGCCCGTCCGGACCGGGCCGCACCGGGGAGAGGCCGCGGGAGACGCGACGGGTTTCCTCGATGGCCTGTTGCAGAAGGCGGCAGATGCGCGCGAGTTCGGCGGTTTCCGGGGAACCGGCTTCGGCGAGTCGGTGCCGCACCACGTTGCTCAGGTAGGCGATGCCGATGAGATGCTGGCCGAGGCTGTCATGGAGTTCCCGGGCGAAGGTGCGGCGTTCGCGTTCACTGGCTGCCAACACCTCCCGCTCGAGTTGTTTGCGCCGCGTGATGTCCCGGATGAACCACCGGATGTGCTCGAGCTTGCCGGCTTGCCAGAGAGCGCTGGCGTCGATGAGGACTTCCTTGAGTCGACCGCGGCGGGAGCGGAGGACGGTCTGGAAATTGCGCAGGGTCTCGCGGCGAGCCAGTCGGCTGAGCAGATCCGGAAGCACGGTTCGGTCCGAATGGAAGCGCGCGAGGCTGCGGCCGACCGTCTCCTCGGGGCGGCATTCGAGGAGGCTGAGGAGGGCGGGGTTGGTGCGGAGGATCCGTCCGCGGCCGGTGGTGAAGAGCAATCCGATGGACGCCTGTTCGAAGAGGTCGGTCAACTCGCCTTCGCTGCGTTCGAGGGCTTCGAGGATGCGGCGTGGTTCGGCCAGGTGACGCGCCACGGTGCGCCGGCGGGGGTCCGTTCCCTGGGACGCGGGCTGGCGGGAGGGACTGGGGCTGGCCGGTCTTCGGCTGGTGGGGCGCATGAGAGGAAGGCTAGCCGCTCTGCCACCCGTGGGCTACCGAAAAGGCGGCCTCAGTGAAACGCTGAGGGAGGCGTGGTAGGTGCGCCAATGGACACGGCGGTGCCGGCGGAGGCAGAGTGAAGCACGATCGAGGGTGCCGGAACTGGCTGCCAGACGGCCCTGGCTCCCGCGGTGGCATGGCATAAAACAAGAACCCGAAAGAGAGGACGACATGGAAACCGTGTTTGAAGACATGGAACAAGCGCGAGGCGAAGTGCCGCGTGAGAAGGTGAAGGACGATCTGCGGGCCTTGGTTCGCGACGCCGAGGAGTTGCTTAAGGCCACGGCCGGCGACATGACCGACCGGGCGAAGGAAGCGCGGTCGCGTCTGACCGAGGCTCTAGAGAGAGCGAAGGCCACCTACCAGCGGCTCGAGGAGCGGACGATTGCGACGGCGAAGGCGACCGACCGGGTGATTCGGGCGCACCCATATGAGTCCATCGGGATTGCGTTTGGGGTGGGTCTGCTCATCGGTGTGCTGGTGGCTCGCAAGTAGCCTATGAGCGAGACTGGCCCCGAGGAGTCCGGTGTGATGTCCGCACTCCGGCGGATGGGCGACTCGCTGTTGGGCCTGTTGCACGCCCGGCTGCAGTTGCTTTCCCTTGAGTTGCAGGGCGAGAAGCTCCGGCTGGTGGACACCTTGCTGCGGTTGGCCCTGGCCGTGGTTCTGGGCGCCGTTGGCGCCCTGGTGGGCATCGCCGCGCTGGGGCTTTTTCTGTGGGAGGTTGCGGGCTACGCCGGGTTGATCGGCCTGAGCAGCGTTCTGCTGCTGAGCGCTGCCGGGGTGGTGTGGTGGTCTCGACGGCGATGGCGGGAATCGCCGCGACCCTTCGAGGCGACCATCGACGAGTTTCGAAAGGACCGCGCATGTCTGCAAAGGGAACCCTAGCCGGCTTGGAGGAGGCCAAGCGGTTGGCGGTGGCGCAAGCCGCCATTCATCGCACGATCCTGCGGCTCGAGTGCCGAGGAATGCGCGACCGGTTGAACGTCTTCCGGAGGATCAGCAGTTCCGGACCGCACGTGCCGCGCGGGCTGCTCGTGGGTGCGGCCTTGCTGGGGGCGTTCGTCACCCGCAGACCACTCCGCTTTCTACTGACCTGGGCGCCCTCGGTCTTCTCGCTCTACCGCTGGTGGGCCTCCAGCGGTCGAGGGCGAACCCAGTGAACGGGAGTCCACCGAATCGATGTGACCTGCATCGCGCCGATTCGCGGACTGCGGCCTGCCACAGCCACCTCGGGACTCGGGCGCACACACCATCTTCCGGGTTGCTCAGGCGGTTGCCATTCTCGGGCTTGGCCGGTCGGCTACGGCTCTTCGGGCCCGCCAGAGATCGAGATCTTTCATTTGACAGATGTGACCGACAGTCCCAGGTTGACCCCGTGCAAACGACGCTTCGCATCGACAAAGAGGTCTACCGCGCGGCCAAGGCCCATGCGGCCGGCCGGGGCGAGACGATCACGCGCTTCATCGAGCAAGCCCTGCGCGACCGGATTGCGCAGTCGGCGGCTACGGCGGTCACCGCCGAGGTGCGGGAGCGGGACCGCTTGATGGAGGCGCTGCTGAAACGCACGGCGCATTTTCGTGTTGGGCGCAAACCGACGCGGGAGGAGATGAATGCGCGGTAGCGTCTTTCTGGACACGAACATCCTGGTGTACGCCATCGAGGTCGGCGGCGCCGAGCCGGCGAAGACCGCGGCAGCCCGGGCGTTGGTGCGACGCAGCGATGTCTGTGTGTCCACGCAGGTGTTGGGTGAATTCTACCGTGCCGTGACCAGTCGGCGGCGCTCGGTGCCACTGGCCCATGAGGAGGCTCTCGCCTGGGTGCAGTTTTGGAAGCGCCACGATGTGCGCGCCATCACCGTGCCCCACGTGGATCTGGCCCTCGAGATTGCCGCCCGTTTTCAGACCGGTTATTTCGATGCACTCATTCTGGCCGCCGCCCGACTCGCCGGTTGTGCCACGGTCTACTCCGAAGACCTTGCGGCCGGTCAGGATTACGACGGCGTTCGTGTCGAGAATCCCTTGCCGGCCTGATCGAGCTACCCCGCTGGAGATTGCGTCCCGCCAACACTCGGTCGACCGCTACTTCAGCCGGAAGAACCGCATCGCGTCTGAAGTGGGCACGGCCACTTGCTTCACGCCACCGCTTTCGAAGACCGCCTGGGTAACGGGCCACCACGGGCCTTGAACGATGGGCGCGCCTTCGACGGTGAGCGGGAAGGCGGACGCCGGCCACAGGAGGCGGACGGCTTTGTCGATGGCCAGCAGCGGAATGTCGTGCATCCGCAGTTCCAGGTTATCGTAGGTCACCTCGGCGGGCGGCAGGGTGCCGTCGGTGTATTGGTAACAGCCGATGAGGAAGGAGTCGCCTCGGGTGAACGGCGTACCGATCACGTCCGGGTTGAAACTGACGTTCAGGCCGCTCAGGGCCTGGGCTTCGGCGGTGGTGAGTGAAGCGTCTCTTCCGGGCGTATCGACCACGCTGCCTTCGCAGAGGACGGCGTTTGGGTTTTGCCTGTCCAGCACTCGCGCGGTCACGACCACATTCGGCCCCGACCGTGTCAGGGCAGCGGCCAGGATGACGTTCGTGCTTGGGATGGAAGTCTTCTTGTACAGAAAAGCAATCGTGTTCGGTGAGGACCACTTGGCAACGAAAAGGGCGTCGCGGAAGAAGAAGATGAGGTAAGTATGTTCCACGTCTTGCTTGAGCTCAATGGCCGCGGCGGTGGCGTGCTCAGCAAGGGTCACTAGATCGACGCGCAGCTCGAGGGTCTGCTCTGGATCCACGCGCCAACCACGAAAGAACCATCCGTAGGCTATCGCGTTATGACCAGCGGCGCTGACCACTCCCGGCCAATAGCCCGAGACCGAGAATTGCTGGTTCGTCTCGAGGAGCCTCACGGAGCCGTTTGCACCTGCCCAGGGCGTCCAGCCCTCCACCTTATTGTCATCGAAGTCGTCCAGCACCTGGAGGTTGAGCGCCCCGGCCGGACCGACAATGCCGGTGTAGGCGATGGGAATGGCCGGATCATCGATGTCGCCGGCGCCGCGCGTGGCCGTCTCGGCTAACTCCAGCCCGTCCACGGGTCCGCCGGTGCCCCGACCGAGAATCTTGACCTGATAGCTATAGTCCGGTTGCCACAGGCCCTGCCAGGTACCGTCCCAGAGGCCCGCCGTCGGCGTGAACTCTGGATTCTGAGGGTCGGTCAGGTCCCAGGTTCCCACTTCGCCGGTCCAGGTGCCGTAAATGGTCCCGGAGCCGTCGGGATGGTAGTAGCCGTGGGTCAGCACCGTGCGGCGCTCCGTGAGCCGCGCGTCACTGCTTTGGAGTCGGAGGCGGGAGAGCATGTTTCTCACCTGGACGTTGTCGGCAGCGAAGGCCAGGGTGTCGCCGGGGTACGGCAGCCCGATGGCATATCCGGTGGAGGTGTAAGAGGTCACGCCGTCTCCACCTGGCACGGGCGTTATCAGACCGAACAGGGCTGTGGCTGTGGCCACCCAGCCCCACCGTGGAATCCTTGAACGGAGGAAGTGGTTTCTGCGTGTCTTCATACGGTTTGTCTTTCTGTCACTTGGTTTGAGTGGCCGGAAGGTGCTCCCGACGTCGCCCAGCGACGACTCAGACACGATCGGTTTCAGAGGGCATCCAGGCCCTCTTCGTTAGCTTCGTTCCGTTCAGTGAAGGGACAACAGTGCGGTGCCTACTTCAACCGGAAGAACCGCATCGCGTCCGAGGTGGGCACGGCCACTTGCTTTACGCCACCGCTTTCAAAGATCGGTTCCAGCACCGGAAGCCAAGGGCCTTGGACGGTTGGCGCGCCTTCCACCGTGAAGGGGAACGCTGAGTTGGGCCAGCGGAGTTGAACGGCTTTGTCCATGGCCAGCAACGGAACGTCGTACGTGCGCAGTTCAAGGTTGTCGAATGTGGCCTCAGCCGGCTCCAGTGTGCCGTCGGTGTATTGCCAGAGGACGACAGCGACAAACGATCCATTCTTCCGCGGTGGCCCGCTCAAGTCAGGGACGAAGACATCGAGATCGAACCCCAAAAGCGCCTGGACATCCGCCCGCGTGAGGGTGGGGTCCACGGCCGGCGTGTCCACAACCGCGCGCTCGTGCAACACGGCATTCTGGTTCGCTTTGTCGAGCACCCGCCCGGTCAGGATCAGGCGGTCGCCGGCCGACGTAAGCGCCAAAGCCAGGACCACGTTGCTGCGCGGGAGGCTGATCAGGTCCACGGCGTACAGGGCTACTCTGGCACCCGAGTGCCATCGCCAGAGACCAAAGTGGTCCGCGCCCACCACCATGCAGTAGCCGCTGCCCGACTCGTATATAAAACTCAGCTCGACGTACGTGGCGGTTTCGTTGGCCCCCACCAAATCCACGCGCAGTTCGATCGTCTGGCCGTCCTCGACTTTCCAGCTTGTTGGCCGGCGAGCGTAAAGGCCCGTCTGGCCCGCTGGCGGCGTTACGATCCCGCGCCAATCGCCCCGTAATTGGAGTTGTTGGTCGGCAAAAGAGAGTTCGCCAGAACCGACAAAGCAGATCTTTTCCCAGCCGGATGGACCCCCAGTGTCAAAATCTTCCAACAACTCGGCGTTGAGTGCCCCCGCCGGCCCGACAATGCCGGTGTAGTTGATGGGAATGGCCGGGTCGTCGATCGCACCGGGCCCGCGCGTGGCGGTCTCGCTCATTTCGAGACCGTCCACCGCGCCGCCGGTACCCCGACCGAGAATCTTGATCTGCCAACTGCCGTCGGGCTGCATCAACCCTTGCCAGGAACCCTCCCAGAAGCCGGCGGTGGCCGTGAATTTGGGATCCTGAGGGTCGGTCACGTCCCAGGTTCCGACTTCGCCAGTCCACGTGCCGTAGATGGTGCCGGAGCCGTCGGGGTGGTAGTAGCCGTGGGTCAGCACCGTGACGCGGCGCGTGAGTCGCGCATCACTGCTCTGAACCCGCTTGAGGGAGAGCATGTTCCGGACGTGGACGTTGTCGGCGGCGAAGGCCAGGGTGTCCCCGGGGTAGGGGACATCGAGGTAGTATCCGGTGGACGTGTAGGACGTCACGCCGGTGGCGGCCTGGCTGCCGGGGAAGGCCAAGCCGAGCACGATAAAGGCTGCGACTGCGAGGGAGCGGATGGAAATCCTCTCGAGAAGGTGGTGAGGTCTGCAGGAATTCATGTTGACTGCCTTTCTGGTCGCCGTCTACGTCCCACAACGGCCGTCATCGGGGTACCACCTGAAACGCGGGTGAAGGTAACGAGGAAAAGCCGCTGCCCGAGATCCAAAGGCCCAGACGCGCCCAGGCGATCACGAATCTCGAATGGAGTCCGGGCGTCAGGAATCGGTGCGGCCTGTGCCGCACCGATTCTCCGAGTGCCTTTGGCTACCGAAGCATTGGGAACCTGTTGTGCTTACGAACGTTCAGTTCAAACGCTCGACTCGGGCCGGGCGACACGCCGTTCCAACGGCGGTTGCAGGCCGGTCCGCGCTGAACGCCGACGACACGCGACAGCACAGCCACAGCCTGCGACGTCCGGCAGGTTGCGCCCTTCGGTGCCATCAATGCCGTACCACCGGAGAAGCCGGGCGAGGTAACGAGAGAAGAATACGCGGGTGGGATTACGGCGCGGTGCAGCGCTCTTGCAGCCAACGCAAGTCCGCGTTGTTCGGGGAAGGGTCGCCCAGGGGATAGCCCGCACCTATGGGGGTGAGCTTGACGGGAGTCGTGCGCGGATCCACCCATTTCCGGATCTCGGCGTGGCCGTCAGCGAAGGAGAAGCTGCCGGCGCCGTTGTGCGCACAGGCCGGATAATCGTAGAATGTGGCGGTCTCCGGTGTATCCGGAAAACCGGCCATCGAGAGGTAGAACACACTTTCGCTCAACGTCTCGACCCGCTCATCCAGGAAGACAAAGGTCGAGGCCGGACCGGGATCGATCATCTCCCCCAGTTTGTAGAAGAGGTGGAAGTTGCCGAAATCCAGCCAGGGCACACCGCCGCATGTGGGCTCGGAGGGACCGCCCGCCGCCGGGTTGATGCTGTAACTGCGCACGCGCCCTACATGTTGCCCCCGGTCGTTGACGCCGGTGCTTCGGTCCGCCGGGCAACGCCAGAGGTCGGGGGCGTCGGCGCCTTCTCGCCACAATGGACTCCGCGTCAGGTGCTGGGTGACGTCCCAGTTGTCGCGCGCGGCTGGGTGGGTCAAGTCCAACCAGCCGCCGACCCAGACATGGGGTGAGTCGGGGCCGCCGCCGTGATTGCCGCAATTGTGACAGTAAGGAATGCGATCGTTGCTGTCGTCGGCGTAGAGCCGCCAGGCCAGGGTCAGTTGCTTGAGGTTGCTGAGACACTGGACGCCTTGGGCCTTGGCTTTGGCTTTGCCCAACGCTGGCAGCAACAGGCCCGCGAGAATGGCGATGATGGCGATGACCACCAGCAGCTCGATCAGCGTGAAGGCGGGTCTTTGAGCCGTGGTTCTTTCTACGAACCGTAGCGCCGACATTCCTGTCGGCATCATGCCGGCTGGAAAGCCGGCGCTACGCGGTTCGTGGAGCCAAGGCGCATTGGACGGTTGGACGTGGCGGCTTCCCATGAACCTCGTAGCCGCCGACGTCAGTCGGCGCACTCCTCTGCACCCGAGAGTCAGCGCGGACTCACGTCCGCGGCTACGGTTCAGGGGCACAAGGCATTCCGTTTCTACGGAAAGGCGGCTCTCCATGAACGGGAATTGCAGAATGGGCGCTCGACGTTGAGCGTTGAGCGTTGGACGTCGAGCGTTTCTCGGCCCGGGGTTCATGGCTGCACGGATCTGTTGGAAGTGGCTCCGTTCGCGGAACCTCGGTTCCCTTCGGTTGCTCTTGAAAGAGTTCACGATCTCCATCCTATGCGGCTACGGGTGTTCACTGTGTCTTCTGTTCGTGCTCGCTCTTCTCGATTTCTTCCAACGACGGCGCGTGCCAAAGGTCCACTTGCCCGAACCAACCAACGGTCACGAGCGTGTCGTCTCCCGGGGAAAAGCGCGCGAAGTAAGTGTAGGCGCCGCCATGGCCGAGCGTCAGCAACGGTGCGCGGGCGGCGACGTGCCAGAGCACAACCACCTCGTCGGCGCTGCCGGTCCCGATCAGCAGCCGGGTGCCGTCCCCCGAGAAGGCCAGCGACCGGACGTCATTGAGGTTGGCCGGCAACGTTTCCAGCAGACGCCAGGAACCCACCTCCCAGAACTGGACCTGCCCATCTCGAGCGCCGGTGACCAAGACCCTGCCATCGGGTGAAAAAGCGGCGGTGTCCGAGCCCGAGGTGTGCCCCTGGAGTGTGGCGATGTGCCGAGCCGACATCAGATCCCAGACCTTCACGGATCCATCCCAGTGACACACGGCCTGGAGCCGGCCGTTTGGTGACTCCTCCAGCCGGGTTGACTCGGCATACTCGACGGGCCCGACCGGGAGCTGCCGCCAGGTTTGCGACGACCATCGTTGCAGTATCGGGTGTGGGGATCCCAGTTCCGAGGCGACCGAATAGAGGTCCCTCGCCGGGGTCCAGAATCCGACGATGTAGATCGGTAACGCATTGGCCGCGAAATTCGTGACCTGCTGCCTGGCTTCGCAATCCCAGACCTTAAGGTTGCCGGCCCAGTCGCCCACCACCAGCCATCGGCCGTCGGGGGAGAGTGCCAGGCTCAGGTGGTTGGTGCCGATGGCGGGCAAGGTCTCTTTCTCGGCTCCGGTGGTTAGTTCCCAGAAAGTCACGGGCGCTTCCTTCGAGGCGGTGACCAGGTGCCGGCCGTCGCCGGAAAAAGCCGCCCCATAAGGACTGGCCGGACGCGGCAGCGTGACTTGACCCCGGATGGGGGGCCGCGCGACCGGGTCCCAGACGCGGATGGCGCCGTCGCGGCCTACGCTGGCGAGCGACTGTCCGTCGGGGGAGAGGCCGATGCGGTAGACCGGGCCGAGGTGCCCTTTGAGGCGGTGGACCTCCGTTTTCGCTGAGACATCCCAAAGCCGGATGGTCTGGTCCTCACTGGCTGAAATCAGCCACTGGCTGCCGGGCATGAACACCAAGTCGGAGACCATGCGCCGGTGTCCTTCGAGTTTGCCTGCGGGTGCGAGCGTCGTCGCATCTAACAGCCAGATGGCGAAGTCGGAAAGCTGGAAGCTGGCCGCCAGGCTTCTGCCGTCCGGGGAAAAGGCCAGCGCCATGACTCCCAAGTTTTCCCAGGAAGCCTGGGTCACTTTCTCCTCGCCGGTGCGCCAGTTCAGCAGCCGGATCCGGCCCGTGGTCTCCCCGGCGGCAACGCAGTTGCCGTCGGGAGAGAAGCGTACGATTGCTGAGGCACCCCAGGCCTTCGAGGCATTGAACCGTCGGACCAGGCTGCCCGTATTCGCTTGCCAGACATTGACCGTGGCGTTGGTGTCCGCGATGTCCGGTTGGGCATTGAAGGTGGCCAGGAGCGTTCCATCGGGCGAGAAGGCGAGCCCGGTCGCCTCGGCGGGCTGCGGCAAGGTCGTCACGATCTGCTGCGTGTCAGCATCCCAGATCGAGACTGTGGCCGATCCCTGGGGTTCGCCCTGGTTGCCCCACGCCAACCGGTTGCCCGCGGGCGAGAAGGCCAATGTCCGATACCAGGAACGGCTCGGGATGCGCGCGGTCCGTTCCCGGGTCTTCAGACTCCACACATCGATCGCCCCCGGGTCGATGCGCACCGCGAGCAAGTCGCCGTCGGGCGACAAAGTGAGCGCGTCCAACAAGTTCGTGTAACGGCTCAGGGTGAAGAGGTGGTCGCCTTGACAGCAGGCCCAGAGATACCGCCATTCCCACCCGCGCAAGTCCGAGGAGAGGGAAGCGCGGAGAGGGGAGAGTCCGAATTCGGATTTCCCGCAAGGTCGGTAATGGTTGAGCAGGTCCCACGCCCGCTGGAGGTCGTCATCCGCGAGGGCCGACTGAGCCTCTCGCATCTCGGCCGCGTAAGTCTGTTGGCGCGCAAGCAATTCACCGGCTTCCGCCCGCCGCCACTGCCAAGAAACGCCGGCAAATCCCAACAGGACGCTCAACAGCGCCACGCTCCCCACGCCCGCCAACCGGGGATTCCGGCGGCACCAGCGCCACGCCTTGCCTGCAGGGCCGACGGGCCGGGCCAGCACAGGCTGGCCTTCGAGATAGCGTTCCAGTTCCTCTGCCAGCGCCTGGGCCGTGGGATAGCGTTTGTTCGGCTCCTTCTCGAGGCACTTCAGGCAGATCGTCTCGAGATCGCGCGGCAGACTCAGGTTAAGCGCCCGGGGCGCGATCGGCTCGGCGGTGAACACCTGTTCCAGAGTGTCGGTGATGGTGCCCGCCTGAAAGGGCGGACGGCCGGTCAGGAGGTGATAGAGCACGGCGCCCAGGCCATAGACGTCGCTGCGCCGCGAGACCCTGCCCCATCTGGCGGCGGCTTGCTCTGGCGGCAGGTAGCTGGGCGAGCCGACCAGTTGGCCGCTCAAACTAAGCTCCATTTCTGATTTCTGATTTCTGATTTCTGATTTGGGATTTGGGATTTCGGACTTGTCAGGCAGTCGCTTGGCCAGGCCGAAGTCCGTGACCCGCGGCTGGCCGTTGGCGTCGATCAAGACATTGGAGGGTTTGAGGTCGCGGTGCAGGACGCCGTGCTCGTGGGCATAATGCACCGCTTCAGCCACGGTTTTCACCCAGCGCGCACACCGCTTGAAATCTGAAATCTGAAATCTGAAGTCCGAAATCACCTTGGCCAGGCTGGGTCCGTCCACGTAGTCCATCACCAGGTAGTGTTGCCCCTGGTGCACGCCGACCTCGTGGATCGCGACGATGTT
>CAYSPU010000119.1:0-17333 GCA_964432995.1 uncultured Verrucomicrobiota bacterium | reverse complement strand
CCGACGGTTTCCGCAGCGGCACGATCGGCACGCAGGGTTTGGCGGCGTCTGGCGGGCGGATTGTGTTTGTGGATGACGCTTCGGCAGTGGCGCACAACCCGGCGAATCTCCTCGAATTGGATCGGTGGGAGGCGGCGCTGGAGCCGACGTTGGTGTATCACTCCGTCGAGTTCAGTTCGCCGGGGGGTGGCAGGGCGGAGACGACGGATCCCTGGAAGTTCCTGCCGCACGCCTTTGCGGGGGGGCCGTTGGTGGAGGATCGGGCCGCGCTGGGGCTTGGGATCACCATGCCCTACGGGTTTTCGCTCGATTGGCAAGACGGGGGTGCGTTGCGCTACGCGGCGCCCCACTTTGTGGAACTGCAGACGCTGAACGTCAACCCGACGCTCGCGCTGCGGTTGGGCAAGGGGCTGAACCTTGGCGTGGGGGTGGACATTCTGTGGTCGCAGATGCATCTGGAGCAAGCGGTGCCGTGGGGCATCCCGGGAGTGCCGGACTCGGTGTTCGAGGCGGAGGGGGAGGGTGTGGGAGTGGGGGGGAACCTTGGTCTGACATGGGAGTTTCTTCCGCGGCATCGGCTCAGTGCCACGGTGCGATCGCCCATCGACGTGGACTACGACGGGACGTTTGAAGGCAGCCGGGTGCCGATGGTTCCGGGAGGGGACGTTTCAGCTTCCTTCGGCAGCCAGGTGAAGTACCCGACGATTGTGGGGATGGGGTACGGGTTCGCGCCGGCGGACCGGTGGCGGTTTGCGGTTCAGGCGGAGTGGATTGAGTTCTCGCGTTTCGAGTCGTTGCCGGTCGAGGTGGGCGGGGCGCTGGCGGCCTTTTCGCAGACGGTGCCGGAGAACTGGAAGGACACCTGGACGGCGGGTTTCGCGGCGTCGTATCGCTTCGCGGAGGGGTGGACGGCGCGGGCGAGCTACGAGTTCTTCGAGACGCCGGTTCCGGAGTCGACGTTCTCGACGATGATACCGGATGCGAACCAGCACGCGATCACGGTGGGAATCGGCTGGCGGCACGGGCATCACCGGCTGGAGGTGGCATATTCGAAGGTGCTCTACGAGACGCGCGAGGTTACGGAGAATGTCCAACCGGCGTTCCTTGGCGAATACGAGTTTGATGTGCACATGATCTCGCTGGCCTACGGTTTCCGGTTCTAGCAGTTCGAGCAGTTGCGCGTTGACGAGGCGATGGCGCGCGGCCAATCCTCTCCCGTTCCTTGAGGGCCCGGGGTTCGGGTGGAGAGGCGCGGTGTGACGCCAGTGCCGGAGACGATGTCGCACGTTTTTCCCAAGTGGGCCAACCGGTTGCCGCTTCATGTCCTGGGGGGGCTGGCGTTGGTTGTTCCCGCGCTGGCGGGGGGGATTTGGTATTACTTCACGCCGAAGTACACGCGGGTCGGATATCAGCCGCGGCAGCCGGTGGCCTTTTCCCACGCGGTGCACGTTGACCAGGTGGGGATGGACTGCCGCTACTGCCACACCGCGGTGGAGCAATCCTGGTATGCGGCCCTGCCCTCGTCCGCGTCGTGTCTGAACTGCCACCACCAGGTGCTGCGGGAGGACGCGAGGCTCGAGTTGGTCCGGCATAGCGCCGCGACTGGAGAGCCGATTGCCTGGGTGCAGATCCACCGGGCGCCGGACTACGTCGCTTTCCACCATGCGGTGCATGTCCGTCGCGGCTTCAGTTGCCTCGAATGCCACGGTGCCATCCACCGAGCGGACGAGGCGTTTCACGCCCAGCCGCTCTCGATGTCCTTCTGCCTCGAATGCCATCGCGATCCGGCCGCCAAGGTGCGTCCGCTGGACAAAGTGACGGATCTGAACTGGGTCTGGGACACGGACCCGCGGATCGCGGGGGAACTACAGAAGACCAAGGGCGCCCGGATGGTGCATGACGCGAAGGTGCAATTCATGGAGAGCTGCTCGGCATGTCACCGATGAAGCGCGATTCCTTCCACAACCCGGAGCCGGCGATGGGCCCGCGCTACTGGCGGAGCCTGGAGCAACGCGCGGATGAAGGGGACGCCCGCGCCCGGGCGGAGGGCGAGTTTCCGGACGGCGCTGGCGAGTGGTTGGATCCGGTTTCGCGCCGGCATTTTCTACGGATCATGTCCGCCTCGTTCCTGTTGGCGGGGTGGGGTTTGACCGGGTGTCGGCGTCCGGTCGAGAAGATCGTTCCCTTCGGGCAGCAACCGGAGGGATATGTTCACGGGGCACCGCAGTTCTACGCCACGGCGATGCCGGCGCGGGCCTCCGCCATTCCACTGCTGGTGAAGGCGAACGAAGGACGGCCAACGAAGATCGAGGGGAACAGCCTGCACCCGGAAAGCGGAGGAGCGGCTGATGTGTTTGCGCAGGCGTCGGTCCTGGGTCTGTACGATCCGGACCGGGCGCGGCGCTTTGCCCATGGCGGGAAGACCGTGTCGCGCGAAGCGGCGCTCGACTTCCTGGCGCAGTTGGCGGCGCAGTATGGCGCCCGTGGTCAGGGAGCGGCCGGCTCATTGCTGCCGGTGGTTCCCGGGCGTGAAGGCGGCCGGGGCTTGTGCTTCCTTCTCGAACGCAGCTCTTCGCCGTCGCGGGCGCGGCTGATCCGGCTGTTACGTTCGAGGCTGCCGAAGGCCCGTTGGTTCGTGCACGAGGCGGTGGACTTCGACATCCACCGTGAGGCAGCCACTTTGGCATTTGGCCGCCCGGTCGCTCCCGAGTATCGCCTCGATGCCGCTCGGGTGATCCTGTCGCTCGATGCCGATTTCCTCGGCAGCGAACCCGAGTGCCCTCTCCACCTCCGGCGGTTTGCGCAGGGACGGCGGTTGACGAAGCCAACGGACCCGATGAACCGGTTGTACGTCATCGAGGCCCTGTACACTCTGACGGGGGCGCAAGCGGACCACCGAATGCGTCTGCCGCCAAGCCAGATGCCGGCCGCGGCGGCGCAACTGGCGGAGGCGGTGCTCCGGGAGACCGGAGAGGCCCCCGGACTCGTCGGCCGGCTGACGGAATTGGCCGGGTGCCTCCCGGAGCGTGCCGTGCGGCAGCCGTGGCTGGCGGAATGCGCCCGGGATCTCCTCGCGCACCGGGGTGAAGCGGTGGTGCTGGCGGGTCATCGTCAACCGTTGGCGGTTCACGGGATGGCGCACATCATGAATGTCGCGCTGGGCGCGGTGGGCAAGGCGGTGCTGCTCCGCGGCGCGCCGGTACCGGAGGAAGAGTCGTTGGCGGCCTTGGGGAGCGCGCTCGCGGCGGGGGAGGTGGAGACACTGGTGGTTCTCGGCGGCAACCCGGTTTACAGCGCTCCGGCGGACCGGGGCTGGGCGACGGCCCAGCGCCAGGCGCGGGTCGTGGTGCGACTCGGGGATTTCGAAGACGAGACGGCGGCGTCGAGCGACTGGCATTTGCCGCGGGCTCATTTTCTCGAGTCGTGGGGGGACGCGCGCACGGCAGGAGACACGGTGGTCCCCATTCAACCGCTGATCGAGCCGCTGCACGGCGGTCTGACTGAACTCGAGGTGCTGGCCCGTGTTGGCGGTCTCGAGGACCCCGCGCCTTACGCGATCGTCCGCGAGACCTTTCGGGCGTTGGGCGGTGAAGGTGAAGACCGCTGGAAACGCTTCCTGCACGACGGCTATCTGGCTGCTCCTTCCGCGCTCGTCGCCGACGCGGCCTTGGATCCGCCCGCTTTGGCCCAGACGCTGCAGGAGGTCGTGCTGTCACCGGTGCCGGAATGCGACCGCCTCGAAGTGGTGTTCCACCGCGACGCCAAGGTGGACGACGGCCGCTACGCCAACAACGGCTGGCTCCAGGAGTTGCCCGATCCAGTCACCAAGTTGGTATGGGAGAACGCGGTCCTGATGAGCGCGAGAACGGCCGCCGCTCTCGGCCTGGCTATCCGGGATCGGGAGAACCGGGATCTGCGGGTGCCGCTCGTCCGGGTGGCCCTGGGCGGACGTGAGGTGGTTGGCCCGGCCTGGGTTCAGCCGGGGATGGCCGATTCCGTCGTCGGCTTGGCATTGGGCTATGGGCGGACGGTGGCCGGGCGTGTCGGCAGCGGTGTGGGGTATGACGCCTATCGGTTGCGGATGTTGGGTGCCGAGTGGATGGGGACGGGGGCGACGGTGACGGCTACGGGCCGGTGGCATCGGCTGGCCACCACCCAGAACCATTGGTCGATGGAAGGCCGTCCGCTCGTGCGCGAGGCCAGCCTCGCCGAGTACCGCCAGAACCCGCGTTTTGCCCGGGAACAGGACCGGCCGGAGCCGCCCGGCCCGCGCGACGAAAGCGGTCGGCCCCGGCCGCTCTACCCGAACCCACTGGATGTTCCGGGTCGGGACGGGCAGGTCCCGCGGGAGAAGAGCCCGCACGCGTGGGGGATGTCGATTGACTTGAGCGCGTGTGTGGGGTGTTCGGCGTGTGTGATCGCGTGTCAGAGCGAGAACAACATCCCGATCGTGGGCAAGGATCAGGTGTCGCGGAGCCGGGAGATGCACTGGTTGCGGCTGGACCGGTATTACGTCGGGCCGGCGGAGGATGCGCAGATGGTGACGCAGCCGATGCTGTGCGTGCACTGCGAGGCGGCGCCGTGTGAGAGCGTTTGTCCGGTCAACGCCACGGCGCACGACGAGGAAGGCCTAAACGTCATGGTCTACAACCGCTGTGTCGGCACGCGGTATTGCTCGAACAACTGCCCGTACAAGGTCCGCCGTTTCAATTTCCTCGACTACCACCGGCGCCCGCTGGATCAGCTCAGGGGGCCGTTTTACTCCTCGCCGCTGGTGCACGCCACCGATGGGGAATGGGACTTGATTCGCTGGGTCAAGGATCCCGACCGCGGTCAGCGGCCGGACGACGAGTGGGAGATGCTGAAGTTGGCGACGAATCCGGAGGTGACCGTGCGGATGCGGGGGGTGATGGAGAAATGCACCTTTTGCATCCAGCGCATCGAGCAGGCGAAGATCGCCCGGAAGATCCAGGCTGGCGCCTCGAGTGAGGTGGAAGTTCCGGACGGCGCGATCCGGACGGCATGCCAGCAAGCGTGTCCCGCGGATGCGATCGTGTTCGGCAACCTGAAGGATCCTCACAGCCGGGTGTCGGAGCGGAAGCAGTCAGATCGGGATTACTCCCCCCTGGAATTCCTGGCGACCAGGCCGCGAGCGACCTACCTGGCCAAGGTGCGGAACCCGAATCCGCGGATGCCGGACTGCCGAGGGAAGCCGCAGACGACGGTGGACGGGGAGCGGGAGGGAGCGGGCCTGGAGGGTCACGGGCCGGGGGCCGCCTTCGGGGGTGGCGCGAAGGGAGGCAGCCGATGACCGAAGCCGCGCGGGAACTGGCCTTGGCGGCGCCGCCACCGGAGCTGGCCCGGGTGCCGCTGGTCGACAACCAGCGGAGCCCGGGGTGGATTTCGGACCAGGTGTCGGCGCTGGTCGAAGGTCGGACACCGCGGTGGTGGTGGGCGGCGTTTGTTCCGAGCGTGTTGGCGCTGCTGTTGCTCGGCGCCATGGTGGCTTACCAGGTCACAACCGGCGTCGGCGTCTGGGGAAACAACCATCCCGTCATGTGGGGATGGGACATCATCAACTTCGTCTGGTGGATTGGGATTGGGCACGCCGGGACGCTGATCTCGGCGATTCTGCTTCTGCTCCGCCAGCGATGGCGCACGGCGATCAACCGCGCGGCGGAGGCGATGACCATCTTCGGCGTCGTGTGCGCCGCGATCTACCCGGCGCTCCACGTCGGCCGCGTCTGGTACGACTGGTGGCTGCTGCCCATCCCGACGGCGAACGGGGTTTGGCCGCAGTTCCGCTCGCCGCTCATTTGGGATGTGTTTGCGGTCGGCACCTACTTCACGGTGTCCGTGCTGTTCTGGTATGTCGGGCTGATCCCGGACCTGGCGGTTCTGCGGGACCGGGCGCGAACGAAGTTGCGGCAGATTCTGTATGGGCTGTTCGCGTTGGGCTGGACGGGTTCGAACCGCCACTGGAGCCATTACGAGAAGGCCTACCTGATTCTGGCGGGTCTGTCGACGGCGCTGGTCGTGTCGGTCCACAGCATTGTGTCGCTGGACTTCGCGGTGTCGCAGTTGCCGGGCTGGCACACGACGATCTTCCCTCCGTATTTCGTCGCCGGAGCGGTTTTCTCCGGCTTGGGAATGGTGCTCACGCTCGTGATCCCGCTGCGGAAGCTGTGCCGGCTCGAGGACGTGATCACGCGGCGGCACGTCGATCTGCTGTGCAAGGTGACGCTCGCGACGGGGTGGATTCTGATCTACGCGCAAGGGACGGAGTGGTTGCTGGCGTGGCCTGGGGGGAATCCCGAGGAGCGGTTTGCGTTGGTGAACCGGGCGACGGGACCGTTTGCCTGGGCGTATTGGCTCATGGTCTTGTGCAACGTGGTCGTTCTGCAGGCCTTCTGGTTTCGGCAAGTGCGTCAGAACCTCTGGCTGGTCTGGGTTGTGGCGATCCTGGTGAACGTGGGGATGTGGTGCGAGCGATTCGGGATCATCGTGACTTCGCTCCACCGCGAGTTCCTGCCGGCGAACTGGGGTTTCTACGCTCCCTCATGGGTGGATGCCGGCACGTATGTCGGCACGTTCGGTCTGTTCTTCACCTGCTTCCTGTTGTTCATCCGGTTCCTGCCGATGATCGCGATGTCGGAAGTCAAGGGCCTGACGGTCCAGGCGGATCCGGACCAGCGCCTCCGCGACGCCGGGGCGGCGGATCTCCGATCTGCGGTTTCGCAGCTCAAGTCCGTCGGCGGTGGAGCCGGTGCGGGTGCCGTTGGGTACGGGATGATCGCGGAGTTTGCGCGTCCGGCGGACGCGCTGCGGGCGGCGGAGCGGGTGCAGGCTGCGGGTTTCACGCGGTGGGACGTGTATACGCCGTTTCCGGTGCGGGGGATGGACCGGGCGATGGGTTTGAAGAACTCGAGTGTGGGCTGGCCTGCGTTCGGGGGCGGGGTGCTGGGTTATGCCGCGGGCATGCTGCTGATCTGGTTTCTGAACGCCGTCGATTACCCGATTCTGGTTGGCGGCAAGCCGATGTTCAGCCCGTTTGCCGCGTTCCCGCCGGCGTTTGAGCTGGCCATCCTGTCGGCCGCGTTCGGCGTGCTGCTGGGCATGCTGTGGCGGAACCGCCTGCCGCGGCTGCACCATCCGCTGCTGAAGAGCCGGCGATTCCGGAAAGGGGCGACGCACGACAAGTGTTACTTGGCGATCGAGTGCGGCGACCCGCGGTACTCCGAGCCGGAAGTGCGGAGGTTGCTGGCGTCGGCCGGCAGTCAAGATCTGGAACTGGTGGAGGAGTGATGCGCTACTTCGTGCTCGGCTTTCTGCTCGTCGGCCTGCTGGCGGTTGGCATCGCCGGCGTCCGGGGCCGCATGTCGCGCCGGCCACCGATTGAGCTGTTCGCGGACATGGTGCGTCAGCCGCGGGTGCGGCCGCAGGCGCCGAGCGAGAGCTTTGGTGACGGGATGGGGTCGCGTCGGCCGGTGCCGGGCACCGTTCCGCAGACGGGTCCGGTGGCGGTCGACGGCCGGCCGGTGTATCCGTTTGCGGACGTTCCCCATAACACCGGCCGGCCTCCGGGCACGACGAACTTCGTCGAGACTCTCCCGGTCCCGGTGACGATGGAGTTGCTGAGCCGCGGCCGCGAGCGCTTCGCCATCCACTGCGCCGTCTGCCACGGCGCCGCCGGCGACGGCCGCGGGGTCTGCGCCAAATACCAGATGGTGGGCATGGCGAACTTCCACGACAAACGGCTGGTGCTGATGCCGGACGGCGAGATCTTCAACACGGTGACCTACGGGAAGAACCTGATGGGCGCCTACGGCGCGGCGGTGGCGGTGGCGGACCGCTGGGCGATCGTTGCCTACGTTCGGGCGCTGGAGCGCAGTTGGCTGGGTTTGTGGGAAGACGTCCCGATGGCGGAGCGAGGCAAGCTGAACTGAGACACCGATGAGCCCGCACCCAATGAGCGATCCGTTCCCGGCGAGGGATCTGGCCCAGGGGCGTCGGATTGCGCTCGCGCTGATGGCTGGGGGCGGGGCGCTGGCGGTGACGGGGTTGGTGCTGCGCCCGCTGGAGTTCGGGTATGCGTGGTTGATGGCCTACCTGGTGTGCGTGGGCCTGCCGTTGGGGGCGCTGTTTCTCGTGATGATGCATCACCTGTTCGATGCCGGCTGGTCGGTGCCGCTGCGGCGGACGTACGAGCACCTGGCGTGTCTTTCGAGTCCGGTGTTGTTGGTCCTCTGGGTGCCGGTGGGGGTGCTCGCCCCGCAGTTGTATCCGTGGATGAGGCCGGAGCTGCAGGGGCAGTCGGACCCAGCCTTGGCCGCCCAGGCGCCACGGTTTGGCATCGGCGGTTTCTACGCCGCTTCGCTGGTCTGCTTTGCGGTCTGGCACCTCGTCTCCGGCCGGTTGCGGGCGTGGTCGTTGCGGCAGGATGCAACCGGGGCCGCCGAGTGCACGTATGCCCTGCGCCGGTGGTCGGCCGCGGGGTTGTTCCCGTATGCGGCGACAGTGACGCTGGCGGCCATCCTGTGGATGAAGGCGCTGAGCGGCCAGTGGGTCTCGACGATGTACGGCGTGTATTCCTTTTGCGGAAGCGTCTGGTTCGCGCTGGCCAACGTCTACGTGATCACGTTGTGGCTGGAGCGGACGGGGCTGCTCCGTTACCGGCTACGGCAGCACCAGTATTCCTTGCTGGGCGCGCTCTTCTTCGCTTTCACGGTGTTCTATGCCTACATCCATTTCTCGCAGTATTTCGTCATCTGGAACGCGAACGTGCCCCGGGAAACCTTCTGGTACCAGCTCCGCGAGCAGGGTTCGTGGCACGGGGTGGGAGTCCTGCTGATCTTCGGGCATTTCCTTTTTCCGTTCCTGGCGCTGCTTCGGATGGACGCCAAGCATTGTTTCCCGCTGATGGTCGGCCTGTGGGGTTGGTCGTGGTTGATGCACTCCACGGACGTGGCTTTCAACGTCCTTCCCCTGCCGCATCCTGACGGTGTTCCCTGGCGCTGGCTTTGGCTGCCAGTCGGATGCCTCGCGTTCATGGCGGGAGTGATGTGGTGGCGGTTCCTGGTTCAGCTCGAGCGCCACGCCCCGTACCCAACTCGCGACCCGCGGCTGGCGGAGTCCATGGGGCTGGACTGTGCGCCACCGGTTCCGATCCCGGGAGGCATCCTGGGCGGAAGGGAAGGGATTGGGGAACGAAGGCATCGATCCGCGGACGGCGCGCCCTCGACGGGAGGTGGAATATGACGCTGCCGAGGCGGTCGCCGGAATCGAGCGGCGGGCGCGCCCTGAGGGCGCTCGGGATCTGGGGACTGCTTCTGCTCCTGGCGCTAGTGGCGATGGTGATGATTCGCGCCACCCGGGCACCGGCAATCGACGCCGGCCGCGTCCGGGAGCGCTACGAGTTCCTTCGCGAAGTGCGGCAGGCGGAATCCAACGCGCTGCACCAATACGCCTGGCAGGATCGCGCGCGCGAGATCGTGCGCGTGCCGATCGACCGCGCCTTCGAGTTGGTGCTCGCGGAATGGCGGGACCCGGCGTCGGCGCGCTCGAATCTGATCGAGCGTGTGGAAAAGGCGACGGCGCCGCTCCCCAATCCGTATGAGTAAGCGGAGACGGCAAACGGCACGAACCGAACGGACATGACGGCGATGGCACAACCGAGCCCGCAGGCGAACGCGGCGCTAACGGCGGCGGGAGCGGACGCATCCGGCCGGGGTGCGCTGTTGCTGCTATGGTCGGGCGCGGTGGGGTGGCTTGTGGTCGCGTCGGTCTGCCAACTGTTGAGTTCGGTGCAACTCCATGCCCCGTCCTTTCTGGCGGACAGCGCCTGGCTGACGCACGGGCGGATGCAGACGGCTGCCGTCCAGGCGTGGGTCTATGGCTTTGGCCTTCCCTCCGGGCTCGGCGCGGCGCTGTGGCTGCTGGTCCGACTGGGCCGGACCCGCCTGGAATGGCCCGGCGCCGCCGCCGCGGGGGCCGTCCTCTGGAACCTCGCCGTTCTAGTCGGAGTCCTCCGGATCCTGGCGGGAGACGGCACCGGGTACGAGGGATTCGAGTTTCCGCCGGATGCGGCGCTGCTGCTGTTTGTGGCGTATGGGCTGGTGGGCAGTTCGGCCTTGGAGACGTTCCGGTGGCGCCATGGAGAGTCGCTCCGCCCGTCCCAGTGGTATTTGCTGGCGGCGCTGTTTTGGTTCCCCTGGGTCTACTCGACGGCGGCCCTGGTGCTGTGGGCGATGCCGGCGCGCGGGATTCTGCAGGCGGTGGTCGTGTGGTGGTATGTGGGGAATCTGGTTCATGTGTGGTTCGTCCTGGTGGGGTTGGCGGTTCTTCTGTATCTGGTGCCGGCATTGACGAACCGGCCGCTGCAGGGGCTGGGGCACGTGCGGATGGCTTTCTGGCTGCTCGTCGTGTTGGGCGGGTGGCGGGGGATTCCGCCCCATGCGCCCGTGCCGGCCTGGATGCCGGCGGTGAGCACCGTGGCCAGCGTGCTGAGCCTGGTCCCCTTGCTGGCAGTAACGATCGCTCTGGGGCGAACATTCGTCGGAGGCGGCGGTCGGGGGGCAACAGGAACGCCAGAAGAGACGGAGCGCGACGGCTCCGCGAACCGGGCCGCATGCCCCTCACCGGACTCCGCCACATCCAACCGTCCGCTGCGCCCTGGGCCCAAGGACTGCGTAGCGCCGGCTTTCCAGCCGGCACGAAGCCGACAGGAATGTCGGCGCTACGGTTCACGGCGCGGACTGGGATGCGCCTTGGGGCCGTCGACCGGCTCGTGGTGTTTGGCCGTCGCAGCGACGATAGCCTTTGCAGTGGCCGGACTGCTGTCGATTGCTGCTGCGGTGCCGGAAGTGAACCGGGTGACGGCATTCACCCTGTTCGAACGCGGCTGGGCGCGGCTGTTCCTGGGTGGGTTCTTCGGGCTGACCGCGTTTGCCGCGATGTATGTGGCTTGGCCGCGGCTGCTGGCCGGCGGTCTGCCGTCGTTGGCACTCGTGCGGATCCACCTTTGGGGAACGGTGGTCGGCGTGGCATTCCAGGCCATCCCGCTTTTGGTTGGAGGCGTCGCGCAGGGGCTCCTCCTGAACGATCCGCACACGGCTTTCCTGGAAGCGTTGCAGCCGGGTTTGATGGCACTGCGCCTCAGCACGCTGGGCGATGTGATGGTGGCGGTGGCGAGTGCGGCGCTGGCTGCGAACCTGGTGTGGGGATTGGGGCGCTGGGGTTGGCGTGTCGGGCGGAGCATCCTGGCCGAGGCGTTGCGACCGGAGGACGCGGAGGTGGAGCGATGAATCGCGGTCCCGTGCTTTTCCTCGGCGTTTTCGTGGCGTTGGCCGCCTCGTGGTGGGGATTGGTTTGCGTTCCGCAGTTGCAGCTTGGTCAGGCCGCGCCGGGAACGAACGTGGTGGAAACGACGCAGTCCTATCCGGCGGCGCGCCCCGGTCTGGCTCAGGAGGGTCTGCAGGTGTATCGGTCGCTGGGCTGCGCGACCTGCCACAGCCAGCAGGTGCGGCAGGAGGGCGCGCGCTTC
The DNA here is from genome assembly GCA_964432995.1 of uncultured Verrucomicrobiota bacterium. Lineage (GTDB taxonomy): Bacteria > Verrucomicrobiota > Verrucomicrobiia > Limisphaerales > JAHDYP01 > CAYSPU01. The sequence continues at coordinate 5,791 of CAYSPU010000119.1, read as the reverse complement.
GAAGTGCTCTTAACGCGCGCGGGCACCAACACCGCCCTTGTGGCCCGAGCGGTGCGGGCGGCGCGCCCGGACTTGTCCGAGGGGGAGGTCGAGCATCGGTTCTCGCAAACGCCGACCATCGTGTTGGCGGAAGAACCGGACCACGCGCGCGTGACTGCGCTCGTCAACGCCCTCGGGAAAGCTGGGGCAAAGTCTGAGGTGCGGTTCATTGCCCTGGGGCCGGACATCGCTCGGGGGTGGGGCCGAGGTCGGAGCGTGGCCGCCGATTTTCTTCGGGATCGGCCGGCGCTGCCGGGTTCCCAACGGATCGGGCCCGATCTCGCCAACGTCGGTCTCCGGTTGACGAGTCGGGACTGGCACTTCCGGCATCTCCACGACCCGCAGAAGACCGTGGCGGGGTCGGTCATGCCGCCCTATCGATTTCTTTTCGAGAAGGCCAAGGCTGGCGCGCGGGGAATCGTGTCGGGGGACGGAGCGCAGGCTCTGGTGGCGTATCTCCTGAGTCTGCGGGCGGATGTGCCGCTTCTCGAACGTCCGCTGGCTTCGGCAGAGGCCACTCCGAGCGCGCCAGACCAATCCCGGTCCTCGGCGGTCACGAACGCGCCGACACAGGTTCCAGGTCCATGAGTGATGCATCGAACCAGCGAGTCCGTTCGGCCACGACGTCGGCCGGCGATCTGCCGGAGCCGGGGGTGTCGGCGGTTCCGGCGCCGGTGTGGTTGTGGGTGTTGTTGGCGGTGTTGGCGTGCTGGGCGGTGTGGTTCCTGGGCCGGCGCGCAGGTGGCTTTCACGCGAAGGTCTACCTGCCTTACGCCTCCTCGGAGATGCTGCAGGCGATGCTCCCGAAACCGGAAGACGACACCCTGTTCGCCACCGGCCGGCGGGCGTTCGGAGCCTATTGTGTCGTCTGTCATCAGGCGACGGGCCGGGGTTTACCGGGACAATTCCCGCCGCTGGCGGGGTCGGAATGGGTTGTGGCGCCCACCCCCGATCGTCTCATCCGGCTGGTGCTGGATGGAGTTCAGGGGCCCATCAACGTGAGGGGGGGCGTGTTCCACGGCGCCATGCCGCCATGGCGCGACCTGCTGAAGGACGAGGAGATCGCGGCCGTGCTCACCTACATCCGCCGGAACAAGAGCTGGGGGAATGACGCCCCCGAGGTGACGGCGGAACAGGTCCAGACGATCCGCGCGCAGACCGCCGACCGCGCGGGGAACGCCTGGACGGCGGACGAGTTAGTGCAGGTCCCCTTAGGCAAGTAGCGCATGCGGTGGGGCGACCTCTCCGAGGGCGCCGCCGGGAGCAGTCTCCCCGGCACGTGTCTTCGGCGCGCTGCGGAGAGCGCGCCCTACCATTCACGCGGTGCGGGATCCACGGAGAGAGCATGCCATGGGCACATCGGTGGTGATGCCACGGAATGACCGGGAATCCGTGACCGTCAGCGCGCTTCCCGCACCCAGGCCTCGTTGAACCGCACGTGTTTGATCGATTTCCCCGCCGGGTCTCCATCCACATCCTTGGGGAGGGATCGGCGGTGGTGATGGTGGCTGTAGGTGGCGTGGAGGGTGCCATCCCGCGCCTGGATCAAACTGGGATAACTGTAGCTGCCGGCTTCCGGGCCCGGGGGATCGGCTTCCAGGTTCCGGCGCCACTTCCAGGTGCGCCCCTCGTCATCCGAGATCCAGACGGCCAGTCGGTGACGGCCGTCTTCGGTGTCATTGCCAATAAAGGCCCAACGTCCGTTCCGGAGGCGGATGACTTCGGCTCCCGAGCCGGGGTTGGGAATCTCGCTGTCGGTGACGGACGACCAGGTCTCGCCGCGGTCGCGCGATGCGCTCTGCATGAGCCGTTGGGGCGGGGGTCCGTTGTCCCGCATGAGAGTGTAGAGGGAGCCATCGGTTCGTTGGACGATGCTGGGCTGGATGTTGGCGAGGCCCATCAACGGGGTGCTGGTGTGCCACGTCTGACCCCAGTCGTCCGTGATCGCCATCAGCGAGCAGTCGAAGCCGTCCGAGTACAGCGGCACGATCAGGCGTCGGCCTTCGAGCACGAACGGATGGGCGCGGGTCATCCAGCCCAACCGGCGGGAGAGCTTGTCGGCAGCCCGGGCGCGCAACTCGCCGAAGTAGCTTCGGATCTTGTCCGCGGTCATGTCCGGGGGAGGGGCTTGCCGGGCGCGCGATTCCGCGGCGTCCCAGAACGCCGTGGCCTGGGCTTCGAAGTTGGTGCCGGGAGTGATGTGGAGGACAAACTCGGTTTCCCAGCGAGGGGTTCTGCCGGGCGCGAACTCGGAGGCGATACGAACCTTCATGAGGGCCGTTTCCCAGCGATTGGCCAGGATCGTGGGCCACAACAACCAGAGACGGCCGTGGGGATCGATGAGCATGGCCGGATTCGTGTCCGGATAACCGGGGGTGTCGGCCATCGTGAACCGCGGGCTCCAGGATTGCTTCCCTCGTCGGCGCCAGGCGCCCTCGATCTTCACGTCATCGGCGGTGCGCTCGCCGGAACCGTGAAACCAGCAGACGAGAAAGTCGCCCTTGGGGGTTTCGACGATGCAGGAGGCGTGGTTGTGCCAGGTCTCAGGAGGAAAGATGAGTTCCGCTTCGTGGAGGGCACGGACGCCTGCAGAATCGATGCGCATTGGCGACACCGAACCGGTAGGAGGTAGGGCGCGCCCTCCGGGCGCGCCGGCGACAACTAATTCGTTGACTTCACTTTGCGGCGCCCTCGGAGTGGGCGCCCTACCCGATTCAGGGAGGGACTGGTCAGCAGACACAGAAGCGGCAGCCAGAGCGCAGGCCGCCAGGATTCCAATCGAGGATGTCGAAGACATGGCCGATGAGTGATGTGTCGCCGACCGTAGACCCGCGGGAGGCAGTCGCGCAACGGAATCCGCTTTCCAAAAGACGGAGTCCGGAGTCAGAAGTCCGGAGGACAACAGAAGGCAAGTTCCATCTCGCCGGCAGGGCGACGTCAGCTCACGCGGGGGTCAGCATCGTGGCTCATTGCGTCCCGCAGGGATGCGGGCTTCTTGGAGGTGTGCGCGAGCTACAGACACTCCGCCCCGGACATCGGCCCTTGACGGTTCGGCGGGGGGGAGATGGAATCCGGCCATGAAATCCGAGAGCGCATGTCTGAGTCGGCGTAGTTTCATCAAATCGTCGGCGGTGGCGACGGCGGCGGTAGCGTTGCCGGCCTGGTATCGCGAGGAGGCGCGCGGCGCGGCCGTATCGGCGAAGGCGTTGTCGCCGAATGATCGTCCGGGGATCGCCCTCATCGGCTGCGGCGGGCAGGGGCGCGGGGACTGCAACTGGGCGAAGAACTACGGTCGGGTGGTGGCGTTGTGCGACGTGGACCAGCGGCAGTTGGACGAGGCGGCGAAGCAATTCGGCGTGCCGGAGTCGGGGAAGTATCGCGATTTTCGGAAGTTGCTCGAGCGGGCGGACGTGGACGTGGTCATCAACGGGACACCGGACCATTGGCATACGCTGGTGAACCTGGCGGCGTGCGCGGCCAAGAAGGATATCTACACGGAGAAACCGCTCACCCTGACGATCGAGGAGGGCCAGCGGTTGATCCGGGCGGTTCGGAAGAACAAGGTGGTGCTGCAGGTGGGCAGCCAGCAACGGAGCGATCCGCGGTTTCGGCTCGCCTGCGAGTTGGTCCGCAATGGCCGCATCGGCAAGTTGCAGCACATGGTGGTGGGCCTGCCGACCGGTCCGCGGGAGGGTCCGTTCCCGGCGCAAGCGGTTCCCGCGGGATTGGACTGGAACACCTACCTGGGGCAGACGCCGGTCGTGGATTACAACGGGCACAACTGCCACGGGAACTTCCGGTGGTGGTACCAGTTCTCCGGCGGGCAGATGACCGACTGGGGCGCGCACCACAACGACATTGCCCAGTGGGGCCACGGGACGGACGAAGACTCCGGGCCGGTGGCGTTTGATGGCAAGGGGTTGGTGGCGATGATCCCGGGCGGTTACGACGCCATCGCGAAGTACCGGGTGGACTGCCGCTACGCCGACGGCGTGACCATGACGCTGGTGGACGAGAGCACCGTTACGGAACGCAACGTGGTGGGCGAAGGCAAGAGCACGCCCAACGGCGTGCAGTTCATCGGAAGCGAGGGGTGGATCTATGTGAGCCGGAGCGAAATCCAGGCCAGCAAGCCGGAGTTGACCGAGGAGAAACTGCCCGCCGGCGCCATCCGCCTGTACAAGAGCGACAACCACATGGCCAATTTCTTCGAGTGCATTCGCACACGGAAGGACCCGATCTGCAAGGTGGAGATTGGCCATCGCTCGATCTCGATTGCCCACATCGGAGTGATCTCGATCCGGATGAAGCAACCCTTGGAGTGGGATCCACGGAAGGAGAAGTTTGTGGGGGCAAACGCGAAGGAAGCCAACCGCTGGCTGAAACGGCCGATGCGGAAGCCCTTCACCCACGGCTACATCTGACCGGAATGTTCCACACGCGCCGGCAGCGTGAATTATCCGGGCTGAGGGGAAACGAGATAGGGGGTGGGTGGGAGCGAAAAGGAAGACGCTCCGTGGAGCGGAGCGTCTTGCGGGTCGACCCGGTTACACCGGGATCGAAGATGGATGGGGAGACCTACCTCCGGTAGCCGGGGCCGTTGAGGAGGTCGTTGGGATAGTTGGGGTCGTGGATCAGCTCGTAGCACTTCCCCCACTTCATCATCGCCGAGTGGCCATCGAAGCAGCCGACGACGGCGCCGCCGGGCAGGGTCCGTGGATAGTTGCCTGCCTTGGCGAGCCGCAAGTGGTCGGGGGCGCCCGAATGCCGCAGGGAGATGGTCTCGCCGGCGGTCTCGGGGTGGTTCCCGGCGTCGTTGAAGAAGAAGGAATCGGCCTCGTTCTGCTCCCACATCTGCCATCCGGACGGTTCGAAGTTGGACAGTTTGTACGTGCGCCCGTTCAGCGTTTCGGCCTTCGGTCCGCAATAGCCCCCAATGGTGCCGTTCCAGCAGTAGGAAGTGACCTTCACGGCACGGCCGAGGAACAGACTCTTGAACTCGCCACCGCTGCGCTGCGTCACGTCCTTGGGGCACCAGAGCGTCTTATAGTCGGTCAGGTAGTTGCCCAGTTGGCCGATCTTGAAGAACAAGGTTTGGTTGGTGAACTCGATGGTGTTGAGGCCCTTCCCCGAGCAGTTGGGGATCGACTCGATGGAGAGCCCTGGGATACGCCCGCCGTTCCTGGTGGCGTAGGCCCAGCCATCAGGGCCTTCGGGCAAGGTGCCCCAGGTTGGGTGAGGCAGATGATCGTTGTTGTCCGTCGAGTACATGTGGCTGGACAGGAGCGCCTGCTTGACGTTGTTCAGGTCGAGCGTGAGCTGGGCCTTGTCCTTGGCCTTGGCGAGGGCCGGGAGGAGCATTCCGGCGAGAATCGCGATGATGGCGATGACCACCAGCAACTCGATCAAGGTGAAGCCACCGTGGGGATTGGTGCGCAAGGGTCGCCTTCCGCGACCCCAAGAGGGTTGGATTGGGTTCATAGCAACTTGGTGCGTTCGCACAATACTGGGCGTTGGCCGGGTGCAGACTAGGCGTCGGCAGAATCTGCGTCAACTGTGCGTTTGGGAGCACAGGATCTGGCAGTGCATCTGGAGGTTGTCGGTCACCAGTCCGCGTCGGTGGGCGGTCCGGAGCGCGACGGGTCTGCCAAGCCGTAGTCCCGCGACGGCGGGACGGAGGCGGCTGGAGCCGCAGCATAGGGTGTGTGCGCCTGGCTGCGGGTCAGAAGACCCGCGGTCCCGGAAAGGCGGC
>CAYSPU010000118.1:0-17470 GCA_964432995.1 uncultured Verrucomicrobiota bacterium | reverse complement strand
CCTTGAGCCGCTTCGCCATCGCGGCTTGCGTCGCGGCACTGAACCTCGGCTTGGGCTTGGCGGGCGCCGGCAGTGTAGGCGCGCCAGTTTTGCCCTGCCCCTTGCTCTTCGCCCAGCGTGCCCTGGCCGCTGCGGCCATCCTCGCCCGTGCCGCTGCGCCGTAGCGACGTTTCGGTGCCGCCTCGGCGGTGGGAGCCCCGCCCGACGCAGGCACGAGGGCGGCAAGCTGTTTTTCCAGTCCCTCGATCTTCTCGCGAATCGAGGCGGCTTTGCGGAGTTGGTGGGCGGAGAGATCCGACAGAATCGATGGCACGCACTTCGTATGCCGCTGATCGAGGCACAAGTCAACCGTGTGCGTGACTCAAACCAAAGGAGAAAACGGACTGAGACTGCTCGTTTCCGATTCTACAGTTCGTCAAGCATAGCCAGCGTCCCTTGTGCCCAAGTGTGAACACTGCCGGCACCGGCGCATTTGGGTCCGACATCCGTCTCCTGCGGCACGGCCGCCTGATCTGCCCGCGCAACCCTTTCTTCGGTCCGGAAGCCTGCGAGCATCTCGTCCGCGAAGGCGTCTGCTTCAACCTCGTTGTTCCGCCCCGGCACCTGCCCCGTCTTTCGCAGCCAGTGGAACGCCTCATGCGCGAAGATCCAGACGATCCCCTCGTCCAAGGTGTCCAGACGCGTGCGCCCGTAGACCCTCTTCCATGCCCGGCCTGACCTCCGGTCAACGATCACCGGACCCCGGAGTTGCCTGGCTTCCAGTGGCCACGCGCCATCGGCCTGCCGGTAGACCGGCTTCTTGCGGGTCACGACCGCACACGGATACGGACCGGGCACCTGGCAGCTGATCCGGACCGTCGGCTGCGAGGCGCTTGGATACCAGCAGCGGCCGTAAACCCCGCGGAAGCGCCGGTAGCGGCGGCCCAGCACGTCCCGATGCTCTCGGCCAAAGTCAATCCGGATCCAACCCAAGGTCGAGGTGTCGAAGCGCGCGAGGAACGCTTTCACCCACTCGAGGCCGGGCCCGGCGTTGGCTTTCACGTCCGCATGAAGATGCCATCGCATGGTCTCGGAACCACCTTGCCGCGGAGCCCCGGTCGGTTCAACCCCGTGTTGCACGGCGGTCTACTTCGACGAGAGGCTTCGTCGTGAATGATGGAGGCGAATTCCGCCAAGCCCGCCGGTCCAGGCAACCCAGCTTGCCAGCGATGGTCGGGTTTGGCGGCAGGGTGTCCTTGGCCGGCTACTCCAACCACTCGCCGACCAGCAGGATGGCGCCCGCATACCACGCCGTGCCCTTGAACCGGGCCGGATCATCGATCTTCTCCCCACGCTGGCTGAGGATCTTCGCCTTGTCCGGTCGGTCCGGGGATAGCGTCACCTGCACCGAGTGGACCCCATCCGCGAGCCCTTCGCCGATAGCGAACGAGCCGAGCCGGTGATACGTGCAGTAGGCATCAAACCGCGGCTTCACCTCCGCAGGCCCTCCATCCAGCACCACACTGACCTGGCCGCAGTCCGGACCCAGCAGATCGTAGATCCGCACGGCCGTGCCGCGGAATTGGAAGGAAACCGACTCCCCCGGCTCCTGCGCCTGCCAGACCTCGGGCAGGCGATCCCCAAACGACTTCGCCAGTCGATCGGACGACGGTTCAAGTCGGTGCCACCCGGGGCTGAGCTTTGCCCGGCTCAGCGGGATCATCTTCGCCTGTTCCCAGTTGTCCGCCACCAACGGCGTGGTCAAGCGATGTGGTCCCGAGGCTCGAACCTCCCGGATTGTTGCCAGCGAGCGAACGACCGCTTCGAAGTAGAGCTGGTGGCCCGTGTCAGGATACGGATGCACCGCGTCCGGCGAAAACAGGATCTTGTCCCCCAGGGCTGCGCGGTCGGCATCGGTCTTTGGCTTTTCGCCCTGGAAGATCAGTCGTCCGGCCTTTTCCAGACGTGCCACCTCCAGCCCCATATGGATCGAGGGAATGCCATAGTAGTCGGCCACCTGCTCCATGGCGATGGCGGAGCGTGGGAACCGCCCCTGTTGCAGCGTTTCCAGCATGTTGCCCGCCAGCGTATAGACGAAGCAAATGTCCGTGGCCGGATCGTTCTTCCAGGTCTGTCGCACGATCCCTTCCATGCAGCGGTGGATCTGCTCGGGCGCGGCCCCGCCGTCGTTCACCGCAAACTCGACGAACAGCAGGTCGGGTTTGTGATCGAGGACGTCGTGCCCAAGCCGGAACACGCCCAGGTCCGAACCGGTGCCGCCGATGGCGGCATTGATCTCACTGACCCGGGCGGTGGGGAAGTTGGTGCGGAACCAGTTCAGCGTCTTCGGCCGCCAGCCGTCTTGCGCGGTAATGCTCCCACCCAGGTAGGCAATCCGGACGGGGACCGCGGTCTGCAGCTTCACGAAGAGGTTCGGCAAGCCTCCGCGCTCGCAGCATTCCACCGCAGGCGCCAACTCGGCTTCCGCCGCTCGCGACAGAATAGCCCCGGAGAAGAACAGCGCCGCCAGGATGGTCGGTAACGGGCAGGCATTCATATCGGAGCCGAGTCTAACCCCTCTCCGATTCTTGGCCAGCCTCGGCGTCGCGGCGATGCTCCGCGCGAGGGAAGACCGCGCGGGCAACGGGTCGCTGCTGCCCTTGAGGTGCCTGTTGAGGAACCACAGCGTGTAGGTGTTGGCTCGACAGTCCCCAATCCGTCACTCCCTCGCCCAGGCGGCGACCGCAACGGCAGGAGGTGCCCCTGGTGCCACCTTGCGCCCGGACACACGTCATCCGGCCACCGGCCATTCCCCTGGCGGGAGACGGCGCTTTCACGACGCCTCTCCCCCGCCAGCAGCAACCGTCGGCAGAACCTCGTCCCCAAACGGGCGGACTCGACCCATTCACCACTATTGCACAACCACCATTCGGTAGAACCGCTGGGATTGCTCGGAGACCGGCTCCGCAATCTCCACGGCTTGATCGGCTCCCGGTCCAACCACATAGAGCACCGATTCCCACGTCGTCAGGTCCGCCGAGGCCTGCACCTCATAGGTGCGATTCGGGTCACCTTTGATCTGCAAGTAGAACATCCCGTCCACGCCGAACTCGCCGCGCAGGCTCGGTTCCACCAGTGTCAACATCTGGTTCACGGTGAGGTTCGTGAACTCCTCGACTGTTCCTGACGGCCACTCGACGCGCAGCGTGGTCACCTTGGTGGCGTTGCCCAGGCCGAAATGAGCGTATCGGTGGTTGCCGTTGTAGGCATCCCCCGCGGAGATGTCGCGGCGCTGCCAATGCCTCTTTCCGGCATAGGTGGCAAGCACTCTGACTTTGGCGCCCACCGCATCGCGATTGGACGACGTCCCGATCAGGCGGACCGTCAGCCACGCGTTGGTGTTTCCGTTGTTGTGATAAAGCTGATTGGCGGTCTGGATGCTGGCGTTATCGTCCCCATTCAGCACGTACAGGTCGAGCGCCCCGTCGTTGTCATAGTCGAACCAGAGCCCCGTATAGGTGCCTGCGTTATTGCGTGGGCGCTCATTCACTATGCTCCCCAGGCTGACGGCCGTGAACGAACCGTCTGCATTGTTGTGGAACAACTTGTTGGTGGCGCCCATGTAGCCGGAGATGAAGAGGTCCAGCCAACCGTCATTATCGTAGTCAGCCCATGCGGCGAAGTTGTAGGTACCCGACAGAACAGGCGTGCCCGCCGTCCGTTCGAACTCCGCGTTGCCGAGATTGCGGTAGACCGCCGTGGTGCCATTGAAACTGGCTACGCACAGGTCCAACCGACCGTCGTTGTCATAATCACCCCAGGCCCCGGCGATGGCCGATGTGCTGGTTCGCGTCACCAAGTTCGCGACGCTTGCGAAATGCCCGTTGCCCTCGTTTCGGAACATCAAACTCTGGCTCCCTTGATTGCTCGGGAGGTACAGGTCGGGCCAGCCGTCATCGTCCATGTCGCCCCAGCAAGGTCCACCCCACGTGTTCGCGCTCGCCACCTGCCCCACGTCCTTGAAGGCCATGAGTTTGAAGGTTCGGTCGCCTTCGTTGCGGTAGAGGCGATTCATCGACGTGTTCACGCGGCTGAAGTAGAGGTCGATGCGGCCATCGCGGTCGTAATCCGCCATCGCGCAGGCCCACCATGTGGGCGTGTTCAAGCCGAACGAAACCAGTTCGCAGGCTCCGTGGCCATCGCCAAAACAAGTCAAGGTGGCGTTCGCGCGCCAGATCATGAGATCCATGAAACTGTCATTGTCCCAGTCGCCCCACGACCCGAAGCCGTCGCCGAGCTTCATGAAGGACGGGTCGGGGAGGCGACTGAACGTGCCATCGCGGTTGTTGTGGTAGAGGGCGCTCGTGCCCAGCGTGTAGCGGGCCACGGAAAGGTCGGGATATCCGTCGCCGTCGTAATCGGCCCAGGACCCGTATCCGGAGGAGCCCTCGTCGGTGACAAGCGGACCTTCGTTGATCTTGGTGAACTGGGTGTCCACGTGGAGATACACGTAGTTCGTGACGTGGGTGGTCGCGTTCGACACCACCACGCTGTAGCGGCCCTCCTGTTCGACCACCACATTTGTCAGGTTGAGGATCCGGTTGGTCTGGTCCAGCAGAGCCACGCCGTTGCACTGCCACTGGTAGGTCGCCCCGGAAACTGTCGATCGCGTCAGCGTCACCGATCCGTTGAGGCTGGCCGACGGTCGGGCCGGAGTGATGTAACGTGATTCGGTCACCGTCAGCAACTGGTCCGGCGCTTGGTCCACGATCTCCGTCACATTCCCCGAGGGCCATTCGATTCGGACGAGGTCCACGTTCGTGGCGTCCCCGAGCCCGAAGTGGGCCAGCAACTCCGACGCGTAGCTCTGGCAGACAATCTGCCGCATCTGCCACAACTCGTGACCCCCGATCGTCGCCTTGATGCGAATGGTGGTCCCGATCCCGTCGCGGTTCGAGGCCTTGCCGACCAGCTTGACCTTCAGCCAGCCGTTCGTGTTACCGACCTGCCGCAGGTTGTTTCGGTAGAGATAGTTGAAGCCCTGGTTGCCATTGACGACGCTGAGATCCAAGTAACCATCGTTGTCGTAGTCCGCCCACGCCGCGCCGGAGCCCTGGCATTCGGCAACGGGGCTTCCCGTCGTGACCTCCTCGAACGTTCCATCGCCGCGGTTGTGGAACATCCGGCTCTGGGTGCCGAGGTGGGCCACGAACAGATCCAGCCAACCATCATTGTCGTAGTCGCCCCACACCGCAATCGTACGGTTGAGACCCGAAGCCAGCGCGGGAAAGGACGGGCTGGCGGGATCGGGCTCAAAGACACCGTTCCCCTGATTGCGATAGAGTTGGTTGGGCTGACTCCAGGAAGTGACCAATACATCCAGGTCACCGTCGTTGTCGTAGTCACCCCACGCGGCGTTGATCGAAAGATCGGCGATTTTGACCAGAGGGCAGTTGGTGATCCGGAGAAACTGGCCGTCGCCCAGGTTTTCGAACATCAGATCCAGTTCGCCGGCGTTCCCACTCGTCGCTCCGTACAGATCCAGTCGGCCGTCGGCGTTCCAATCCGCCCAGCTCCAGTGCTCAGTCCAGGTGTGTGACAGGGCGAGCGCGCTGCTGCGATCGACCTCGAACCGACCGTCGCCCAAGCCGTGAAGTACGGAATTGGTGCCCCAGAGCCCGGTAGCAGAGTTGCCCCAGTAGCCAACCACCAAATCCGGGACTCCATCATTGTCAGAGTCGGCGCATGCCACCGTCGAACCAAACGGGGCAATTCCATTGCCCGTCCACCCGCGATCGGCCACGACCTTGGTGAAGTGACCGCCGCCGTTGTTCCGGAGATACACTGGTGCCTGTGACTCGTGGATGCCGACGAAGCCATCCAGATCGCCGTCACCGTCCAAATCCCCCCAGGTGACGCAGGCACTCTGCAGCGATAGCCTGCTCAAGTCATGGGTCAGGTTGCGACTCAACGTGCCATCCTGGTTGTTCTCAAAGACCATCAAGGGCTTGCCACCCGACGTCCAAAAGCCACCCACCACCACCAGCTCCAGCCATTTGTCTCCGTCCAAATCCACCCAGTACGGGATATACATATCGGTGGCTCCCGCGCCGATGTCCATTCTGACGAACGTGGGATCGACGATCAGTTGGGCCACCTGGCTGGTCGCGCTGCCCGCCACGTTCGTGACCACCACGAAGTAACCTCCGGCGTCGGCGGACTGGACGTTCGTCAGGTTCAGGATGGACTTCAGCGCCGACGGGTTCACCAGACCGTCGAGCGGGAAGGCGTTCCCGCTGTTGGTGTAATGCCACTGGAAACCGAAAGGGGTCGTGCCGCCGACGTACACCCGGAACGTCGCCGTGCCGCCCAGACTCAGATTCAGGTTGGTCGGCTGCCGGGTGATTGTGGGTGGTTCCTGCGCCAAGGTCAGGCTGAGTGTGCCCAAAACACCGGCCAGGGCAGCCCACCGATGCCGCCACGCATGGATTCCGAGCTGCTTCTGCACGCACGGCTTGTTGAGGATGTGAGTTCTCATAGTTGCCTTTCCTCCTGACTTGTCGAACGTACGACCGCGCACCGGTCCTTCAATGATGTGCATGGGGGTTCCTTTCCGAGACGATAGAAGTTGCCGCCGGAGGAATGCCCACTCGGGACTCTGGACCTCAGTCGGGCAAACCCTCCCAGGCATCCGCCCATTCCACGCCACAGCCGAGGCTGGCGGCTCACGGGCTAATTCGGATTGTCGCTGATCCCACGCCCGCTCCGCCTCGAAGCGAGCAGAATCGGGCATAGAACGCAGTGTTTCTACCCTTAGATACGGAAAACACGGCGCGATGTGACAAGAAATCTGCGGAAAAATGCGCTACCGGTCGTGGGGAGCCATAAACTGCAGCGGCGCAACATCGTAACGGTTCTCGGCTGTCGGCTTTCCGTCGGTCGCTGGGCCGCCGTTTTGCCGATCCGGCAATGGAGTGCGCGGGCCGGACGTGCGGCGGTCCAGAGGACAGTCTCGACGTTGCATCGTTGGAAGGTGCGACGAGGCTTGATCGCGCCGCTTCCTTGCGTCTCTCTGCGGGATCCAGAACGGACCGGGAGCGAGCGAGCGAGCGAGTGCAAGAGCGCAAACGGGTCCCGAAGAACTGCGCTGACAAGCCGCCCCAGCCGGAGGAGACTGAACCGATACCTGGGACCCAGGCTGGCGTGATGGCGCACCTCGAGCCTGTGTTTTCACCAGACGTCAACCAGAACGACAACGGAGCCAGAAGACTCCCCTCCAGGAGGGCAGAGAGATGATCGTCAAAGTCGGCACCTTCAATCTCAACAACCTGTTTTCGCGTTTCAACTTCGCCGGAGCCATCAACGACATCCCGGCCGGCGGCGCGGCATCGGGCATGGCCATCCCCCAGGAGACCCGACCGGCCAGGCAGGAAGCGGACGGCAACAATCCAGCGACGCAGGCGTGGACGCACCGCTTCAAACCCGCGGGGAAGCCCGCGCAACACGAGCTCTTCGACCAGATCTGGCTCAGTCCAGCGCTGGCGCCGGCTCTGCAGGAGGCCTGGATCGACCGGCGCACCAAACACGGAGGCGACGGGAGCGATCATGACCCGGCCTGGGTCGTCTTGGATCTGTAACGGGTCTGGAGGTTTCGGGCTGCGGCGCGAATCCGTTGCTCTGCCATTTGCTGCCAGCTCTCAGCTTTCGGCAACAGATTGGTATGGTTCCGGGCGCGGTGCCCAGCATGGTGCCCGCCGGGCGCAAATGCTTCAGCAACATCAGGCAGGTGACACTTGGATTCCATCTGTGGTCCCAGGACCGTAACGAGAAGCTCCCGTGGATGGTCGGCGGGGACGAAGGAGGAAGCCAGAGCCTGCCCGTCGAGGCCGCTTACCAGTTCCTGCCGATCGCGGGTATCATCGACTCCCCCGTGATCCTGAGTTGTCCCAGCGACAAGGCCGTAGTTGCGAAGTCCACCTGGGAGGAGTACACGACCAACGCGTTGGAGAGCCTCTCCTACTTTGCCGGGATCTGCGCGAACGGCCAGACCCCGGACGCCCTGCTGGTCGGCGACCGGAACCTGGGCGAGCTTTCGCCGTTAAGCGAATGCACGAATGCGACGGGAATGGTGGCGCCAGGCATCAGCAACTGCACCTTCTGGGGCAAAGAAATCGCGATTCACGGTACGGTCGGCAATGTCGGCCTGGTCGACGGCAGCGCCCAGCAACTCAACACACCCGGGCTCCGGGCTCGAGCCGCCAGCGGCACCCCGAGAATCTGCAACCAGAACCACATCCTGTTGCCCTGCCCGGAGTGCTCCGAGTAGCGCGGACACTCGAAACGCCTTTTGCCAAGTGAGCCGCCGTGTGGCATGGTCGTTCCACCATGCGAGCCGTCGCCCTCTGGTTCCTCCTGACGCTAGGCACCGCCTGTTTGCCGGTCGCCAACGCCCAACTGCTCATCACGGAGTTTGCCGCCGACAACAACTCCACCCTCACCGATGAGGACGGCGACTCCTCCGATTGGATTGAGGTTGCCAACCTCGGCGCCCTGCCGATCGACCTCAGCGGTTGGAGGCTGACGGATGATCCCAATGACTTGCAGAAGTGGGTCTTCCCCGCCACCAACCTGATCGCCGGCGCTCACCTGGTTGTCTTCGCCTCGGACAAGGACCGGCGCGAACCCGGGCGTCCGCTGCACACGAACTTCCGCCTGACGAGTTCGGGCGACTACCTCGCCCTGGTTGGCCCCGACGGCCAGACCATCCCCAGCGAGTTCAGCCCGGCGTTTCCCCGGCAGTTCCCAGACGTCTCCTACGGCTTCGGGCTGCAGCAGTCCCGGCAGACCGTGATCGGCACGAATGCCCTGGTGCGCTACGTCGTTCCGGACGACTCGCTCGCGGGCAGTGCTTGGACCGCGCCCGGATTCAGCGACGCCGGCTGGACCACGGCCACCAACGGCCTCGGCTACGATACGGGCGCCGTCGATCTCCAGGAGAACTCGTATCCCGATCGGGTCCTGCAGTTGGGTCCGGCCATCCACTGGCGGTTGGACGAGGCAAGTGGAGTGTCGGCGGCGAACCTGGGCAGCTTGGGAGATCTGGCAACGGGCTCCTATGTCGGTGATCCGCTGCTCGCCATGACCGGGCCGCGCCCGCCGAACTTCGACAATTTCCCGGCCGACAACCTCGCCCCGCAATTCGACGGTGTGGACGATTACGTGGGCGGGCCGACGGATCTGTTCGCCAGCCGTTCCGCTTTCACCATGGCCGGCTGGATCCGCCCAACCGCCGCCCAGGCCGGCCGCACGGGTTTGTGGGGACAGAATGACGTGGTCGAGTTTGGCTTCATTGACGGCTCCACGCTGCAGCTCTGGACGTGGGCCGGCAGCGTGAGTGTCTTCTATCCCTACGCCAACGACGAGTGGCACCACGTGGCGGCCGTCGGGGACGGTCAGGAACTGCTCCTCTACCTCGACGGCGCGCTCGCCGGCAGCGCGGGGGCGTCCGTTTCGGACTTCGGGACCTCGAGCACCGGCTTCAATGTGGGCGGCGGCGGCGTCTTCGATGCATCGGGCAACCACTTCGTCGGGCAGATCGACGAGATCTCGTTCTGGCAAAAGGCGCTGACCGCCGACGAGATCTCCGGCCTGCTCGAGAGCGCAGGCGGGGCGACGGTCGACTTCGGACCCCACATCCGAACGGACGTCCAGGCGGCGATGTTCGGAGCCAACAGCACCCTTTACGCCCGGCTCCCGTTCGTCCTGACCAACGCGGCCGAGGTCACCCGGCTTTCGTTGAAGGTCAAGTGCGACGACGGGTTCGTCGCCTGGATCAACGGTCACGAGGTGGCCCGCCGGCACGCGCCGGACACGCCTTCATGGAATTCGTCCGCCACCGCGCGCACACCGGATGCCGAGGCCATCCGGTTTGAAGAGATCGACATTTCTTCGGGGGTGGAAGCGCTGCTCCTGGGAACGAACATCCTCGCGCTGCAGGGCTTGAACATCGACGCCACCAACACCGATCTCCTCTTGCAGGCGGAGTTGATCGCCGTCCGCGATGGCAGTCTCACGCCCACACCGCGCTACTTCGTGGTGCCCACACCCGGCGCGCCGAACAACAGCGGCACGGCGGATTTGGGGCCCATCCTGAGGGACGCGTCGCACGCGCCCTCCGTGCTCTCGACCAATCAGCCGCTGACGGTCACCGTGAGCGCCGCGCCGGCCTTCGAGCCATTGGGCGCCGTTCAGCTTCACTACCGGGTGATGTTCGGCAACGAAATCACCATCGCCATGAACGATGCCGGCACCGGCGGCGACGCCGTCGCCGGCGACGGTTTGTTCACGGCACGAATCCCGGCCAACGCCGCCCAACCGGGCCAGTTGCTGCGCTACTACGTCACGGCCACCGACACGGCCGGCAACGCCAGCCGCTGGCCGTTGTATCCCGACCCCGACGAATCCGAACAGTACCTGGGCACGATCGTGGAAGATGCCCGCATCCAATCCGCCCTGCCGGTTGTGCACCTCTTCGTCGAGGCTCCCGCCAGCGCCGATACCTGGGGCGGCACCCGCTGCTCGGTCTTCCACCTGGGCGAACTCTACGACAACCTCCGGATCGACCTCCACGGCCAAAGCTCGAGCGGTTTTCCCAAGAAAAGCTATGACCTGGATTTCACCAGCGACCACCGGTTCCGCTACCGCCCCGACAGCCCGCGCGTCAAGGACATCAAACTGATGTCCAACTACGGCGACAAGGCGCGGGTGCGTAACGCCCTCACCTACGACATGGTGGCCGCCGCGGGGTCGGACGGGCATTTCTGTTTCCAGGTCCGCGTCCAGCAGAACGGCCAGTTCTTCAGCATCGCCGATCTCATGGAGGACGCCGATGATCGATGGCTCGAGCGCCTGGGCCGCGGCCCCGAGGGCGCGCTCTACAAGATGTACAACAACCTCGGTTCGGCCAGCGGCAACGAGAAGAAAACCCGCAAATGGGAGGACTTCAGCGATCTCCAGACATTGGTCAACAACCTGGACGAATCACTCTCGCTCACCCAGCGAGCGGTCTATGCCTGCGATCATCTCGATTTGCCGCAGACCATCAGCTACTTCGTTGGGCTGGCGCTCGCCAGCAGCCAGGACCACGGCCACAAGAACTTCTTCCTCTACCGTGACTCCGACGGCAATGGCGAGTGGGCCATCCTCCCGTGGGACGTCGATCTGAGTTGGGGCCGGAACTGGCTCGATTCCCAGGGCTACTTCACCGACACCCTCTTCCAGGACAACGTCCTCAGCTTCTACAACTCCGCGCAGCAGGGGAAACCCGCCAACCGCCTCTACGAGCTGATCTTCGATCACCCGGACTTCCGACGCATGTACCTCCGGCGCCTCCGGACCGTCATGGACCAGGTCC
This sequence comes from uncultured Verrucomicrobiota bacterium, assembly GCA_964432995.1. Taxonomy (GTDB): domain Bacteria; phylum Verrucomicrobiota; class Verrucomicrobiia; order Limisphaerales; family JAHDYP01; genus CAYSPU01. The sequence continues at coordinate 6,078 of CAYSPU010000118.1, read as the reverse complement.
TGCAACCACCCGGAACGCCGGCTGCCGACCTCCGCATCGAAGCACGAATCCGCGAAATGATGGACCTCATGGACCCGCCCGGCGTTGCCACCTCCGATGCCGATCTGGACTATGCCCGCTGGCCGACCTGGGGAAATGGCAACGAGATGCGAGCCGAAGCAACGCGGATTCTCAACACGCACTTGCCCGGCCGCCGCAATTTCCTTTTCAACCAAAACCCGACTCTCAACGGGGAATCGATCCCCGCGAGCCAGCCCGCCGACGTTCTCCTGCGGTTCGGCCAACTCGATCCGAATCCGGCCTCCGGTAACCAAGCCGAGGAGTTCGTCGAATTGACCAACGTCAACGCTTACGCCGTCGATGTCACCGGCTGGCGGCTCGATGGCGCCGTCCGCCACACGTTCCGCTCCGGGACCGTCCTCCCCGCCAACCGCAGCCTCTACGTCTCTCCTGACGTCAATGCCTTCCGGGCGCGCGCCACGGGACCGCGCGGCGGCCAGGGCCTGCTCGTCCAGGGCAACTACCGCGGTCAGCTCAGTGCCTGGGGCGAGACCCTCGAACTCCTCGACGCCACCGGCCGTCTCGTGGCCACCAACCAGTTCATCGCGAATCCCTCGGACGCGCAGCGCTACCTCCGCATCACGGAAATCATGTACCACCCGACGCCCCTCGCCGGGAACACGAACGACGCCCAGGCCTTCGAGTATCTCGAACTGCGCAACGTCGGCCCCGCGGCCCTCGACCTCCGCGGTGTCCGCCTCACCAACGGCGTCTATTTCGCATTCACCACCGCCACGTCCCTCGGCGCCGGAGAATCCGCGGTCCTCGTCCGTGACCCCGCGGCGTTCACGGCACGCTACGGCAGCGGACCGCGCATCCTCGGCCAATACCTCGGCAACCTCGATAATGGCGGCGAAACACTCCGCCTCGACGACGCCGCCGGCGAGAAGATCCTCGAGTTCGCTTACGACGACCGCTGGTACCCCATCACCGACGGCCTCGGTTTCTCCCTCGTCGTGGTGGACGACACCGCCTCCTGGGAGGCCTGGGGCGAGCGAGAGAACTGGCGCGCCAGCGGACAACTCCAGGGATCGCCGGCCTCCGTTGAACCCGCGCCTCCCACCTTCGCGCCCATTCTCGTCAACGAAGCGCTCGTCCACACCGACCCGCCTCAGGTCGACACGATCGAGCTCTACAATCCCACCGCCAATGCTGTGGACGTGGGCGGTTGGTTCCTGACGGACGACTTCTTTGCCCCCAAGAAATACCGTCTGCCCGGAGTTGCGAACATCCCCGCCGGTGGCTATCTCCTCCTGACGGAGGCCCAGTTCAATCCGCAGCCGGGTGTCCCCCCGAGTTTCTCCTTCAGTTCCGCCGGCGACGAGGCCTACCTCTTCTCCGGAGACGCCCAGACCAATCTCACCGGCTACTACCACGGCTTCGCCTTCGGCGCTTCGCAGAACGGCGTCGCCTTCGGGCGCTACCTCAACAGCCAGGGCGACGAGCATTTCGTCGCCCAAGCCACCAACACCCTCGCCGCCGCCAACGCCGCACCCCGCGTCGGCCCCGTCGTCATCTCCGAAATCCAGTACCACCCCCCGGACCAGGACGGGGAGGACAACGACCTCGACGAGTTCATCGAACTCCACAACCTCGAAAGCCAGATCGTGGAACTGTTCGACCCGGCCGCTCCCACGAATACCTGGCACCTCCGGCAGGCGGTCGACTTCGATTTCCCCACCAACACGGTTCTCCCGGCGCGCGGCTTTCTCCTGGTGGTCGGGTTCAACCCCACGAACACCGCCCAGCTCGGCGCCTTTCGCGCCGCCTACGGTCTGCCGCCCACCGTCCCGGTTCTCGGCCCGTGGACCGGCAAACTCGACAATTCCGGCGAGGCCGTCGATCTCCTCCGTCCCGACAACCCCGACGAGGATCTCGTTCCGTACATCCTCGTCGAGCGCGTCGCCTACCGCGACCAGATCCCGTGGCCGGCCGAGGCCGACGGCCAGGGACCGTCGCTGCAACGCCTCACGCTCGCCGCCTACGGCAACGATCCCACCAACTGGTTCGCCTCCGCCCCCACCCCCTCATTGCCAAACACCTCGAATGCGCCGCCCACCATCACCTGGCTCGCCCCCGCGCCGGATCAAACGCTCCAGTTGCCGGCCATAATCCCCCTCGAAGTGGACGCCAGCGATCCGGACGGCGCCATCCTCCGCGTCGAGTTCCTGGCCGACGGGGTGCCCATCGCTGAACTCACGGCCGCACCGTACCAGTACCTCTGGACCAACGCCGCCCCTGGAGTCCGCCTCCTCACCGCGAAGGCCTACGACGATCGGCTCGGGGTGACCACCTCGAGCGCAATCACCCTCACGCTCCTCTCGCAACCGCCGGAGGTCAGCCTCATCCAGCCCACCCCGGACGCTCTGCTCGCGGCCGACACCGCGGCCATGCTAACCGCAAGCGCCGTTGACCCCGACGGCAACGTTCTTCAGGTGGCGTTCTACGACGGCGCGCAATCCATTGGCGTGGTGACCACACCGCCCTTCACCCTCGCCTGGACCGCCGCTCCCCAAGGCACGCACGCCCTCTCGGCCGTTGCCTCGGACAACAGTGGTTTGAGTCGCACCTCCGCCGTGGTCACCGTCCACGTCGTGCCCGCCCTCCACACCCAGCGCACCCTTGTGGCCGCCGGATCCACTTGGCGGTATTGGGACCGCGGCACCGACCCCGGCACCAACTGGACCGCGGCCGATTTCGATGATTCCGGTTGGAGCAGCGGAGCCGCCCAACTGGGCTACGGGGATGGCGACGAAGCCACCACGATCAGCTACGGCGCCAACGCCAACAACAAGCATCTCGCCTATTACTTCCGCCAGCGATTTGTCGTCGCAGAACCCACCACCATCAGCGGACTTGCTTTGCGTGTCCTCCGCGATGATGGCGCCGCCGCCTATCTCAATGGCACCATTGTCTTCCGTGACGGCCTCCCCGACGGCCTCCTCGATTACCAGACCGCGGCCTCCCACACCTCCTCGGGCGACGATGAGAGCACGTTCTACCCGTCCAACCCCGCCCCAATCCACCTCCGCGCCGGCACCAATGTCCTCGCGGTCGAGGTCCACCAGGTCAATCGCACCAGCAGCGACCTCAGTTTCGACGCCGACCTCGTGGCCGCGGACACCGTCCTCGCGCCTTTCATCCTGGTCCAGCCGCTGGACCAGAGCGTCGCCGCGGGCGGAAGCGCTTCCTTCACCGTCGGCGCCGCCGGCACCGCGCCATTGTCCTACCAGTGGTCCCGCGACACTCAAGTCCTGCCCGGCGCCACGGCCGCAACCCTGCTGCTGTCCAATGTGGATGCCGCCGCTGCCGGGGCCTACTCCGTCCTGGTCACGAACGCCGCCGGCAGCGCCACCAGCCACGCCGCCGCCCTCACCGTGGAAGGCGACGACCTCGACCGCGACGGCCTGCCTGACGATTGGGAACGCCTGTATGGACTCAGCCCGTCCGATCCGACCGGCGACAACGGCCCCGACGGCGACCCCGATCGGGATGCGCGAACGAACCTCGAGGAGTTCATGGCCGGCACCGCCCCCAACGATCCCGACAGCGTCCTGCGCATCACCTCCGCGCGCCTCACCGCGGACGGCCAGGGCCTGGTCCTCACCTTCCCGGCGGCTGCGAACCGCACCTACACCGTCCAAGCCACGGACCGCTTGCCGGCTGGCACTTGGAGCAAGTTCGTGGACATCCCCGCCGTGACGCAAGACCAGCCCCTCTCCGTCACCAACACCCCGGGCCTCCCGTTCCCCCGCTTCCTGCGCCTCGTCACTCCGCAACAACCGTGAGCCTCAGGGGCGGCATCGCGACCGAGCCCGGCTTCAGCGGCACGCGCTGGAGCTGCGACGCCGGCGCAGGCGCGGACTCGGTGCATCCCCAGGTTGTCGGTGGGCGGCCAGCACCGTCCGGCCGCTCCGGACCGCCCGCCGTCCCGGCGGGCAGCAGCCTCACCTGCCGCACGCGATCTCGAACCATCGGAGCACTGCCGCCCAGCGCCGCCGCTGCGACCGGGGACCAGCCTCCGCCAAGGCTACGGCTTGGCAGGCCGGTCGCGCTCCGGACCGCCCGCTCTCAGGGACTGGTGACCGACAACTTCCGGATGCACTCGCGCGGATCTGGGGCGCGCGGGTGCACTTGACAACGCCGGAGTCCGAACTCCAGACTACAGCCTGAAAGTCTGATGGAGAGCCTGGCCCGAACTCCATTGGCGCTGGAGTGCTGGCGAGAGCGATCTTTGTGCATGAGAGACAAACCCAACCCAGTGGAGTGAATATGAATGTGCTCGTAAGAACCCTGATGTCCGCGACGGCGCTGCTCCTGGCCGCCTCCCCGGCCCTGGCAACCTCCTCCGGTTACAGCATCGGCCTGAATTTCGGCGCCGATGAATACTACTCGGGTGACCCGGCAGTGGCGAGCAATGCGGGCACCCTGGCTCCCACAGCCGTGGCTGGCGTGGATGCCGTCAAACAGGCGAACTGGAACAACCTCGAACTCCTTGACGGCTACGCCGAGAACTTGACGGCCGACAACAGGGGTGCGGCCACCGCCAGCTCCGCCGTGGTGTATTGGAGCTGCGCCAATACCTGGTCCAGCACCGGCCGCGGAGAGGAGAACAATGGGTTCCCGACCAACTCCGCCGATCACGCCCTGATGATTGGCTACCTGGACACCGGGGATCCAACAACCACCGCTGTCACGTTCACGGGACTGCCCGCTCAGTTGACCTCGGGCTACGATGTCTACATCTACCTGCTCGGCGGGACGGGTGGCAACCGCGGCGGCGGCTACCGCATTACGGATGAGCTGAGCAACCCGCTGAAGGACTACCTGATCGGTGACAGCGCCGTCAGCCCCACCGAGTTCGTCCGGGACCCGGGCTTCAGCCACGACGACAAGGGAAACTACTTGGTGTTCCGCGGCTTGACCGCGGCCAACATCATCATCGAGGCCACAACCGAGGCTCCTTACGGGATGGTGCGGGCCCCCATCAACGCCATCCAACTTGTCGCCGCCGCGAAGGATACCGCGGCGCCCACCGTCCCTGCCAACCTGGCGGCCGAGTTGATCGGAGCCTCCTTCGTCGATCTGAAGTGGGACGCCGCGACCGACAACTCCGGCGCCGTTTACTACTACGAACTCGAACGTGGCGGCACGGTGGTCGCCACCCACATCACGTCGACAACCTACCGCGACAGCACCGTCGGACCCGCCTCGGTCTACACCTACCGGGTGCGGGCCGTCGACGATTCTGCGAACGCGTCGGCATACAGCACCCCCCTGGAGTTGAGCACCCTCGGTGAGATCGAAGTCCAGGGTGTGGTGAAGGACGAGATCTACACCGGCCTGACCACGACGGGCGCTCTGGTGTCCGAGTTGTTGGGTGATCCGAACTACCCGGACAATCCGGCGGTCACCCTCTACCGAACCGGGCCGGAAGGTCCCACGGCCTATGCCGATGGTTACGGCAGCCGGATGTCCGGTTGGTTCACCCCGTCTCGCGCTGGGAACTACATCTTCTTCCTCAGTGCCGACGACAACGCGGAACTCTACCTCAGCACCGATGCCACGGCGGCGAACAAGAAGCTGATCGCAACGGAGAATTCATGGTCGAACTCCCGCGAGTGGATCACCTCCTCGGGAGGGAGCACCAACGAATGGAAGCGGTCCGATCAGTATGCCGATACGCAATGGCCGGGCGGCGCCACGATCAGCCTGACCGCCGGCACGAAATACTACTTCGAGGCGCTGCACAAGGAAGGCGGCGGCGGCGACAACCTGGGCTTCACCTATTGCGTGGTCGGCGACACCCTGCCGAAGAACGGCGACGCACCGATCCTGGGACCGGAGTTCAGCGCCATGATGAACCCCGTGGGCGCCACCGTCTCCATCACCCAGCAACCGGTCAACACCACCGCGCCCCAAGGGACCACGGCAACCTTCAGTGTGGCGGCAACCGGAGCCTCCCCTTCCGACGCCACGCTCGTCTACCAGTGGTACCGCAACGGGGTCCAGATCCCT
>CAYSPU010000117.1:0-17500 GCA_964432995.1 uncultured Verrucomicrobiota bacterium | reverse complement strand
TATCTGAAGGAGGTGTTCCACCTGACGCCGGCGGGTTTCGGGTTCGCGACCGGCAGCGCGGCCTTGGGCTGCATCCTGGGGCCGTTTCTCGGCGCCTGGATGTGCGACGCGATCGGGCGCAACCGGACGATGATGGTCGCGTGCGCGTTGCTCGGTGTTGGCTCGCTCTTCACCGCCATTCCCAAGGACATCGTGACGTTCAACGTGTTCCGGATCGTGGGCGGCGTCGGCGTGGGTCTCTGCTCGGTGGCGTCGCCGATGTACATCTCGGAAACGTCGCCCCCCCGCCTGCGGGGAGGATTCGGCATCATGTATCAATTGGCGATTGTCATTGGGAGCGTGACGGCGCCGTTTGTCTCCTTTGTGATTGTGAAGGTGGCGCCCGCGTCGACGTGCTGGCGGTGGATGTTCGCCTCCGAGCTGTTGCCGGTGGCGGTGTTTCTGGTGCTGCTGTTTTTCCTGCCGCAGAGCCCGCGGTGGCTGGCCGGCCGGGGGCGGATGGAGGAAGCCCGGGCCGTGCTGGCGCGCGTGGACGGGGAGGCTTTTGCACGGAGCGAGATGGCGCAGATTCAGGCCGCGCTGCGGGAGGAGAGCGGTCGTTTCTCCGAGTTGTTCGCGCCGGGGATGCGTTACGCCCTGATCGTGGGCCTGCTGTTGGCGTTCTTCAACAACTGGACCGGCTGGAGCGTGATGGGCGGGTACATCCCCATGCTGTTCGAGGTCTCCGGCCTGCAGGACCGCGCCATGGCGTTCCTGCAATACGCGGTGACGTACGGCTTCATGGGGGGCGTGACGCTGTTGGCGTGCTGGACGGTCGACCGTGTGGGGCGCCGGCCCTTGTGGCTGGTGGCCTCGGGCCTGATGATCGTGGTCACCCTCCTGGCCGGCATGGTGTTCCACTTCCGACTGAGCGGCTGGCCCGTCCTGGTGGTGATCATCCTCTGCACCGTTCCCCACGGCCTGGCCCTGGGGCCGCTGCCCTGGCTGATGATCTCCGAGATCTTCCCCACGCGGCTGCGGGGGCGCGCGGTGTCGCTCACCACGGCGTTCCTCTGGGCAACCATCTACGGCGGAGCCCAGCTCTTCCCCCTGATGACGGAATACTCGGAGAAGAAACTGGGGTCGGTCGGCGGCGCGTTTTGGGTGTTCTCCGCGGTGTGTGTGTTCGCTCTCCTGTTCGGTTGGAAGATGCTGCCGGAAACCAAAGGGCGGACGCTGGAGGAGATCGCGGCCTCGTGGAGGAGAAAATGAAGCCGGTGACGACGATTCCGGAAAGGCAAGCGCCGGGCCTCTGCTCGGGCGGGCTCCTCCTGCCGGAGGGCGTTCTGCGGTGTTGTGGGCGGCCAGCCCCGTCCGGCCGCGAGGCGCGAGCGTCGGAGACGCCCGCCCGCAAGCTGGCTGCGGGGCATTGTCCCGTCGCGCCGGAACTGCGGCACAGCCGCCGGCAGTTCCTGAGCGCGCTGGGGAAGAGTGCGGTGATGGTCGGTGTCGCTGGGTTCTCGGGGCCCGCTCGAGGCGCGGACGTTGCCGCGGTCCAGACCAAGCGGGCGTTACTGGAAGTGTTGCGGGCCGTGGGGAAGCCGGCTCGGGTCTTCACCAATCCGGATGGGACGCAGCTGGTCTTGCTGCCTTACGGCGGACGGGTGTTGGGCCTGTATGCGCCCGGCAGTGAGGAGAACTTCTACTGGACGCATGGCGCGCTGGGGGCGGCGGAGACGGCTCGGGCATTCTACGCCAGTTCCGATTGGCACAATTCGGGGGGCGACCGCACCTGGCTGGCGCCGGAGGTGGATCTTTTTTTCCCGGATTTCCCGAACCGCGATCGTTACTTCCAGCAGCGGGCACTGGATCCTGGCGACTACCGGGTGGTCGAGAAGAACGGGAGCTTCAAGCTGGTCAACCGGCTGACCGTGAGCCTGTCGCGGGCGAAGGAAGACGTGACGCTGCGGATCACGAAGACCTTCGGACCCGCGCCCAACCCCATGCGCCACGAGCGCGGGTTGGATCTGTCGGATCTGAAGTATGCCGGCTACACGCAATCCACCGCGCTCGAGTTGGTGGGCCGGAGCCGGAAGGTCCCCGCGCGCATCGGGCTCTGGAACCTGGTGCAGATGCCGCACGGTGGGGATCTGCTGATTCCGACATATGCGCGAACCGCGCCACTGCGCGTGTTCGGGGAGATACCGGATGAGGACCTGCTGATCTCGGAGCGGCTGGTGCGCTATCGCATGCGGCAGCAGGGCGAACACAAGATCAGCCTGCGGGCCGTGGCCACGTGTGGCCGGGTCGGTTACGTCTATGCCGGCGCGAGCGACTGGTGCCTGATCGTTCGCAACTTCCACGTCAACCCGTCCGGGGAGTACGTGGATGTTCCCTGGAACGACACCGAGGACTTCGGCTACTCGACGCAGGCCTGCAACGTGAACAGCGGTCTCGGCCAGTTCAGCGAACTCGAATACCACATCCCGGCCATTGGCCGGGGGACGGGGCGCACTCGCTGCGACGATGAAGCCCAGGTTTGGGCCTATCGGGGTTCCCGTTCCCAAATCGAGCGGGTGTGCCGGTTGCTCGTCGGTTGAGCGCCGTAGACCTTGGGAGCGGAGCGTCTGACTGTCGATCGCTCGTGTGCGTCGTGTTCTTCGAGCTGAAGCCAAGGGGACCGGCACCGGTCGCGACGGACCCAAAGGGCCCCAGAGGACTCCTGCGTCTCGGATTGCAGCATAGCCCTTCGCGTCTTGGCTTCTTTGTTGTTTATCCCGCTTTGGCAAGGTGCACTCACCACGGTTGTCTCACTGCACGGCCGGCGCGGCCCGCAGGAGGAACAACAGACAGAGAGAGAAGCGCCCGGGAACCGTGGGCGGAAGCGGAGAGGTGAATACTCTCCGCCGTGAAACAGGAGTCCGCGAAGGGCCGCAAAGGGTCAGTTGGCCTCAGTTGTTGACGCCGATCATTCTTGTGGCGCGTTCCTGCATCCAGCGGACGTCCGGGTCGTTCCCGCCCAGCGGGGTGGGGTAGGGCCGGACCTCGCTGTCGAGCGGTCGTTCCAGGATCAGGCGGTTTCTCCAGCGCTTGTTTTCGGAGTGGCCGTCGGCGAAGGCGAAGGCGCCCGCGCCGCCGTGGTAACTGGCCGGGAAATCGACGATCGTCTGCGTCTCGGTCGGATACCGCAGCATGTCCACCACAAACATGCCGTCGTTGATGCTGTCCTCGCGCTCGTCGAGGAAGACGAAGGTCATGCCGGGGCCGGGGTCGACCAGATCGGTGAGCTTGCGGTAGATCCGGTATTCCCCCGGCCGATCGCCGAAGGCCACGTTGGACCAGTCGAGTTCACGCCCCTCGCCCCGGCCGCCGAGGTAGCAGAGCATGGACACGCTCCGCACGCGCGGCATGGAGACGCCGCGCACCTTGACCTTGCTCTTGTCACCGGGGCACTTGAAGATTTCGGGGCTTTGGCCGCAGTAAGGCCAGAGGAGGCTTTTCTCGATGTTGTAGGTCACATCCCAGTTGTCGCGGTTGGCGGTGAAATCGAGCCAGCCGTCCATCCAGGCGTAGGGGCCGTGTTTCACGAAGGGCAATTCGTCGCGGTTGTCATCGAGGTACATCCTCCAGGCCAGCATGAGTTGCCGGCCGTTGTTCAGGCAGTGAATGGCTTGCGCCTTCGCCTTGGCCTTGGCCAGCGCCGGCAACAGCATCCCGGCGAGGATGGCAATGATCGCTATGACCACCAGGAGCTCAATCAGAGTGAACCCCCGGCTGCGGATTCTCGGTATTCTCATGACACGACACCTCAATCGGCTTCAACGACGCGGTAGAACATGACTTTCGCCTCCATGGCATCGGACGCGCTGGTGCCGGTGGTTGTTCCCCCGACGTTCTCCCAGGATCCGGTCGTGAGATCGGCGCGGCGTTGCAGTTGATACGGGCCTTGGCCGCCGCTCCAGCGGAGGACGATTTGCCCGGCCTCCGGGGTGACCTGGGAGATGGTCAAGGGTGCGCCGGCGGAGGGGATGGGCTGACCCGAAGCCAGGTAAGTGATTTCGGCCTCGGTCAACGCCCGGTTCCAGACGCCGATGTCATCCAGAGTGCCGGTGAAGAAGTTGGCGGCGTCCGCGCCGTTGCGCCCCAGTCCGGCAACCTGGCCCGGCATGACGAGGCCGGTCAGGGAGGCGGATCCTTCCGTGTCCTTCAGCGCGCCGTTCAGGTAGATCCGGGCCTGGCCGCCCTCCAGCGTGGCGTTGCCGTCGTAAACACCCGCGACGTGGATCCACTCGTTGAGGACCAGTTCGGCTTCCGGGATGCCGGGCCGGGCGGCCTGGCTGTCGGCCGTGGTGACTTTGAACCGCAGTTCGTGATTGCCCCGGTCCAGGTAGAGGACGTAGTTGTCCGTCGTTGAATCGTAGATGGCGCCATACGCCGCGGGCAGATCAGTTGGCAACTGTTCCAGGCGCGCCCAAAGGGCAACGGTGACCTGGTTCTCATTGATGTCCATCGTGGTGCTGTTGGAGACGACACCGTAGACGTTCTGGCCATCGAGATGGAGAGCGCCCCCGAAGCGGGCTTGGGGTTCGACCAGCCAGGCGGCGGCGCTGCCTCCAAACAAAGCGCCGTTGTTGGCGCCCTGGGCATCCGCAACGACTGGCGTGTCCGGATTGCTCAGGCCGTCGTCCAGCGGCCAGTGGGCGGTCAAGCCCCAGAGCAGCGACTCCGCCGGGTCGGTGGGCAGCGAGGCGATGGTCAGGGTGGCGGGGTCGCTCTCGATCGAGCGCACCGTGTCCTGCACGACCACGGAGTAAGTGCCGGCCGCCTCCGGTTCGACCCGCACGAAGAGGCGCGAGCCGGTCGCCCCTTCGATGTTCACCCCGTTGTGTTTCCACTGATACGAAACCGGCGGGGTGCCGCCGGAGCGAACGACCTCGAACGTCGCGCGGCTCCCCACGAGCGCGGTCTTGTCCTGCGGCTGCTGGACAATGGCGAGCGGGTTGGGGTCGCTTTGCGCTGCCGGGACGGCATGCCCGGAGGAAAGGTAGCCGATGGCGTCCACGGTCAGGGCCTGGCTCCAGACCGCGACGTCGTCGAGGGCCCCGACGTAGGGGTTGCCGGTTTGGGTGCCGGCGCGTCCGAGTCCGGCGGTTTGCCCGGCGCGGACGTTCCCGGTGAGTCCGGTTCCCGGGGCGCCGTCGTGGCCGGTGTGCGTGTCCATCACCTCGCCATTGAGGTAGATGCGGGCTTCGCCGACCGTGGGGCTGGCGTTGCCGTCGTACACCGCGATGACGTGCATCCATTCGCCCACCTTCAACTTCGACTCGGGAATGCCCGGCCGCGCGGCCTGCCCGTTGGCCAGCGTCACCTTGAAACGGAATTCCCGGTTGTTCTTGTCGAGATACAGAACGTATTCGTCGCCGGTCGAGTCGTAGACCGAGCCGAAGCTGCCGGCGAGTTCGGTGGGGAGTTGCTCGAGCTTGACCCAGAGCGACAGGGAGACGGCGTTCGTGCCGATGTCGAGGCTGGTGCTGGGGAGAATGGTGGCGTAGACGTTATCGCCGTCCACATGCAGGGCCCCGCCGAAACGGGCGTCGGCGGCGCCGAGCCAGTAATCGGGGAGGCCGGCCGTGATGGTGCTGGTGTTCTCGCCGGTCACGTCCACCATTTGGGTGGCCGCGGCGTTCGTCAGGCCGTCATCCAAACTCCAGTAGGCGGCCAGGCGATTGGTGAAGACTTGCTCCAACTCCGCGTCGAGGAGGTAAGCCGCGATGCGGAAACTCCATTCCACGCTGGTGGCGCCCAGCTCGGGATCGGTGAACTCGACGGTCAGCGTGTTGGTGGAGCGCGAACTCAACGCGGGCAGCGTGGCCTGGACGGTGTGGTTCCCTTCGGCGGAAGTGACCGTCCGGGTCAGGACTTGGCCGTTCACCTTCACGACGACGGTGCCGGTATCCAGCGGTGCGGAGCCATCCGCCAGGACCACTTCGATCGCGGAGCCGGGGTTGACGTTCATCGCGTCGGCCGCTGGCACCCGGGAAACAACGGTAACCGGCACCACAATCGTGGTGGGGATCCCGTCGGTCGTTGGCGCGCCCAGGGCCTGTATGTAACCCGACGACAGCGCTTCGTCATGAACCTGGATGCTGCTGACAAAACCGGACTCGGTCTCCCCGTCATCGTCGGCAAACAGGAGCGCTGTCTCTCCAAAGGCTCCTCCGACCGGGCTCAGCGCCCACCGGCCGTCAACACCCTCTCCGAGCGTCTGCTCCCCCACCAGCGCGCCGTCGAGGTACTTCCGCAGCGACGGCCCGCTGCTGGCTGCCAGGTCGAACACGAAGGCGAGCCGGTGCCAGGTGTTGCTCTGCACGACACCCTGGTATTGCCCCGAGATGCCGATGGCTCCGCTGGCGTTGATGAAGAGGTCGGCGTCATTGGCGTTGGACGGATCATCAATCTGGATCAACCCCCGCCAGCTTGCGGACGACTCCGCGGGATAGAGCAGGTCGAAGATGAGCGTGTACTGGTTGACGAACTGCCCGCCGCCGTTCGGCGCCATGCCGGGGCGGATCACATAGCCCATGCTGGCCGAGCACTTCGGAAAGCCCATGACGTGCGCGGGCGCCCCGCCGATCGCCGGCAGCCCCAGGGCATCGGTGGTTCCGAAGACAGTCTGTTGGTCCGTCTCCCCGCCGGCGCCATCGAAGTACTCCAGAGCGGCGCCGGTGGCGGCGGCAAGATCGCCGGACTGGAAATTCCACTGCCCGGTAATGGCGGCCTGAAGGAGGGTCGAACTCATCAGTCCGCAGGCGACGAGCCCGGCACACGCTGCTCGCGCGAACCGCAGATAGGTGGAGTGAAGTGGTTTCCAACGATTTCCTGTCTTCATAAGCCCTGATGTTCGTTCGGTTTGATACTCAACGTCACAGTTCCGTGCACCGTGTTTCTCACCCCCGGCTCTCACGCATCCGACGGGGGACGGTAGCTCCGCAGCTCGGAGTTGGGTTTCATCGTCCCCGCCCTCGTGTAACGCAAATGACCGCATTGCCGCGGAGCAATGTAAATATCATCGCGCTCCAGGTCCTGATCGCCAAGTCAGAAAATGGTCAGTCAGAAAATGGTCCAAGGCGCAAAGCAGGTGGACCTCGCAGGGGTCACATCTCATAATTGTACAATCGTTGTGTGCGATGGGAGGCGTGATGTCGTGCGCGCGGCACAGCCTCTACCGATGGAGAAGCCAGGCGGTTGGTATGGGGTGGGGGCTGCGGCAACGACCGGAGAACGATTTGCCGAGATAGCCGCGAGCGGCGGCCTTCCCGGTAAGGACACGGCACGGGATAGGGCGCTGCATTTCGGGTGCCGGTTGTGCGGGCGGCACCTGGCGGAACTGATGGCGGTGGTAGCCTGGCGGAATTGCGGGGTGGTGGCGACCAACGCCCTGTGCTACGCAGGGCGATGGGCCTCGCAGGGGTCACATCTCATAATTGTACAATCGTTGTGTGCGATGGGAGGCGTGATGTCGTGCGCGCGGCACAGCCTCTACCGATGGAGAAGCCAGGCGGTTGGTATGGGGTGGGGGCTGCGGCAACGACCGGAGAACGATTTGCCGAGATAGCCGCGAGCGGCGGCCTTCCCGGTAAGGACACGGCACGGGATAGGGCGCTGCATTTCGGGTGCCGGTTGTGCGGGCGGCACCTGGCGGAACTGATGGCGGTGGTAGCCTGGCGGAATTGCGGGGTGGTGGCGACCAACGCCCTGTGCTACGCAGGGCGATAGGCCGGTAACTGTGCGGAGAAGGCGCGAATGAAACAAGTGCCTGAATTGTTGAATTGTGAGATGTGACCCCACGCTGTGCTGGCGATCGGACGATTGCTTCGCGCCTTTGCGGCTTCGTTGTTCATCCTCTGCGAGGCCGCGTGGGGGATCAGTTGGGCTTCTCCGGGTCGGTTTCGCCGGGGTCGACGATGCCGTTGCGGTTGGAGTCCTTCTGCAAGTCAGGGAGGCCGTCGTGGTCGGAGTCGACGTTGGGTAGATCGGGCATGAGGAGGGCGCGGGTGGTGCCGGTGCTGTCTTCGGTGGGGAACTGGGCGTTGTAGCGGTGGAGTTCGGCGGCGAGGTGTCGGGCGAGGCGCATGAGGCGGGCGGCGTTTTCCGGTGTCGGATGGACGGCGAGGTCGTTGGTTTCGGCGATGTCGGTGGCGAGATCGTATAGTTCCCAGGACCGGGTTACGTATCGGTGGATGATCTTCCACGTGCCCTGGCGGAGTGTGGAGTAGAAGACGTCGCTGTGGGCGTGGGGAAAATGAACGACGAACTCTTGGGGTCGGTGGGGACCGGGTTTGCCCTGGAAATAGGGGAGGAGCGAGCAGCCATCGGTATCGTTGGCGTGGGGGATGCCGGCGATGTCGAGCACGGTGGGGTAGAGGTCCTGGATGGTGATGAGGTCGTCGTGGTGGGCGTTGCGCGGGACCGGAATTCGTATTTGGTGCGAATTCGCAGCATTGGCTTTAGCCCAGGCGACAACGAAGGGGATTCGGGTGCCGCCTTCGTAGGGGGTGCCTTTGCGGCCGCGCAGAGGGGCGGAAGGATTTGGCAGAGACGAGGTGCTGGGGGTTTCGGCGCCGTTGTCGCCGAGGAAGATGACGAGTGTGTTTTCGGCGACGTGCAGGTCGTCGAGCTTTTGGAGGATATCGCCGAGCGATTTGTCGATGCCTTCGATGAGGGTGGCGTGGCCGAGGGTGGTGCCCTTGAGGTTGGGATAGTTGGTCGAGAAGCGGGGGTCGATTTCGTAGGGGGCGTGGATGGCGTAATGGGACATGTAGGCGAAGAACGGCATGCCATCGGCCACAGCATGGGAGATGGCCTGGTTGATTTCGAGGGTGAGGGCTTCGGTGAGGTGGGTGTGGGTTTGGACGGGGGTGTAGTAGGCGTCGAGGTCGGGGACGTGCCAGACGGGGTTGGTGCCGTAGGACTTCTCGCTGGCGTAGGAGCCGGGGCCGCCGGCGCCCCAGCCAGCGATGTTGACATCGAAGCCGAGGGAACGGGGATCCCCCGAGGGGTTGGGAGTGACGCCGTCGGCTTGGAATTGGGGGCCGAAGTGGGCCTTGCCGCAATGGATGGTGCGGTAGCCGGCTTGCTGGAGTCGGCGCGGGAGAGGGCGGTCGGTTGAATCCATGCCGGCCATGCGCCAGTCGGGAGGCGGGTTCAGGGTGGGGTGCGCACTGTCGGTCTGTCGGGGTACGGTGGGATAGGTCCAGTTGGTGACGCGATGGCGTGGGGCGGTTTGGCCGGTCATGAGGGAGACGCGGCTGGGGGAGCAGACGGTGTGGGCGCAAGCGCTGGTGAAGCGCAGGCCGCGGGCGGCGAGGGTTTCGAGGTGGGGCGTGCGATAGGTGGCGTTCAACGGGGTGCGGACGGGAACACCGTTGGTGTAGTAGAAGGGGAGGGAACAGTCCTGCCAACCCATGTCGTCGACGAGGAAGATCAGGATGTTTGGGCGGGTCGGGGTGTTGGCGGCGGGCCAGGCCGAGGCTGGGGTCAGGAGGAGCAGGAGTGCCGTCAGAGCGCGGACGCCGTAGGCAAGGCAGTTCATCGTTGGGCGGTGGTCAGGCAAGAGGTGCGTGTGAGTTCTGCGCGGGGCTGAGTTGGTTGCCGAACGCTCAACGTTCAACATCCAACGGGGGCAAAGTTGAGCGTTGGACGTTGAGCGTTGCGCGGTGAGCGTTGCGATGCAAGGAGAGTCAGAAGAGGATTCTCACGGAGCAGTTGCGGGAACCAGGGCCAGGCGGACAGTCCAGGTGGCTTTCGGGGTCGGTTGCTTGGGGCGCAGGACGATGCGCGTGACCTGTTTGCCCCAGACCCTTTCCAGGCGCGGATCCTCGAGGGCCACTTGCTCGAGTCCCGCACTCAGTTGATCGGCGTCGAAGGTGAAGGTCACGCCCGAGTGCGGCTTGCCGGAGGGCAGCCTGAGGAGAAGTCGTCCGGGGGCGTCCACTCGGGGCGGTGTGGGGGTGATCCAGTTGAGCGAGGTGTTCCCGCTGACTTCCTTCAGCTCGAAGGCGTCGGAGACGCTCACTTGTTTGCCACGCTCGAGGGTTACGGTGCGGGCCCACGAGGCCACGCGGGCAGTCGCCGGCCAGGCGGCGGCGATATCCATGGTCAGTTGGGCGCGGCTATCGGAGGCGTCGTGTTTCACGGCGCGCGCGGCATAGGAGCGTCCGGCGGACTGTTGGATTCCGTTGATGGTTGGGAGATTGTGGTAGGCGGACTGCATGGCAGGGATCTCGTAGCGACGTCCGCTGAAGGTCTTGGCGGTGTATTGGGGGGCGCCGAGATCGACCAGTGCGGGCTGGCCGTCGACGAACACCAGGCAGTTTCCCACATCGTTGTGGTTATGGCTCTGCGCGTTGTGCCCGCCCCAGGCGGCGACGAAGAAGCCGTCGGTCGATCCTTCCCGGTCTCGGGCGATCATCATCTGCATGTCCTCGCTTCCCAGCCAGACGTCTCGCACGAGTGGCGGGCGCGCGCCGCTGCGGGCGAGGACTTGCTCGAGATCGAAGAGCGTATGGAGGGCGCGGCCGAGGTCGATGCTGTCGGCGGCTTGCACTTGTTCTTGCAGAGTCGCTCCGGCCGTAGCCAGTGCCTGAAGTTGGGGATCCTGGATGGCCCGCCCGTAGCGGTAGATGAGATCGCGCTCGACGCCGGTCTTGGCCGGGCAGTCGCCGATGTCGACGAACCAGTCGTCCGCAATGTGGACTCGATGAATGAACCGCCCGATCTCGCGGATCAGGGCATTGGGGAACACGTTGAGTTCGCCGCGGGTGGCGGAGAAGAGCAGATCGAGGTTATCCAGGACGCTGCCGCCGGCGCGCGACCAGTAGCCCGGGCCTTCGTCGCAGCCGCCGTCCTCGGGGTAGGGCTGGAGGAAACGGTCGAGGCTGCGCAGGATCCGGTGGACGAGTTGGACGCGGCGCGTGTCGTTGGTTTCGACGACGAGGGCGGCGGTGAGGACGCTGGCGTTGATCCAGGGATTCCAGTTGTTGGGCCGCTGGTCCCGGCGGGTTGCCCCGAAGCCCAGCCAGCCGAAGTCGCGCTCGAGGTAGGGCGTCAGGATACGGCGGTCGACTTCCTGCGCGGCCCGGCGTCGAACCAGTGGCGAGACTGGATCCAATTGGGGGCCGACGAGGTACAAGGTCCAGGCAACGGACACGGCGGTTTGGGCGGCGAAGAGATCGACGATGGTCTCGTTGACGTCGGGGAGACCGACGCCGGCCTTTTGGGTGCCGATGTGGGCGGGGATGCACCAACTGGATTCCTCGCAGATCGCCCAGAGGGTGTTGGCGATGCCGTCGAGGAAACGGCCCTGGGCTTCGACGCATTCGGCGAGCACCAGTCGGTGGAGTAACCGTCGGCGTTCGAAGTAGACATTTTCGAAGCGGCTCCGGTTGCCGGTGCGGGCGTAGTCGAGATAGAGCGCGGCTGGCAGGGCGGGCAGGGATTGGGCCAGGGCTTCTTCGCCGCGCTGGACCAGGGTGGTGCGCGCGGCTTCCGGAAGGCTGAGCCAGGCACTGCGATTGGTGATTGCGGCGAAGGGTCGCCACTCGTTGCGCGGGACCAGGATCCTGTGCAACTGCTCGGGCGGATACGAGTCGGCGAGGGCGATGGGGGCGGTTGGGACGGGCCCCGGCGTGGTGGTGTCTGGGGCCGACCGGGCCGTGGCGGCAATCAGGATGGCAGACGCCAGGATGCGCGGGATCCAGGGGGTGAGGTTTCCGTGGAAGAGGGTACCGCGAATCGAGTCTTTCGATGGTCGCCGTTTCAAGACCTCGGATGAGTTGGTGCTGGCTCCCCGCGGCGGCTGGGAGGTGCGCCGACTAACGTCGGCGGCTACGGGGTTGTTCAGAGAACCGGTAGGGCGCGCTCTCCGCAGCGCGCCGGAGGCAGGTGGCACGGTGGCTACTGTTTGCGGCGCCCTCGGAGAGGTCGCCCTACCATTCATGAGAGGTGGCGTCTCAGAACAGGTAGGTGGATTCGCACTGAGGAACCGTCGGATGAAGATGATGGCCGACATACGGTGGGCATCCTGCACGAGTGTCAGGTGACAAGGCGATGCTGGATTTCCTCCAGCGGCACGCCCTTGGTTTCGGGGACCATCAGTTTCACCCAGATGAGTTGGAGGACCATCATGCCGCAGAAGAAGAGGAAGACGTAGCCGGGCGCCATGGCGGAGACCATGGTTGGGAAGAAGGTGGTCAGGAGGGCGGCGAAGATCCAGTGGGTGCCGCTGCCCAGGGCCTGGCCTTCGGCGCGATGGCGGTTGGGGAAGATCTCGGCGATGAACACCCAGATGACCGCGCCCTGGCCGACGGCGTGGGCGGCGATGAAAGCGAAGATGCAGAGCATCACCATGAGCCCGCCGGCGCCGGCCGACCGGGATGCCTTGTCCAGGGCGTCGGTCACGGCGGTCTTCACTGCGGCGGGGGCGGCCTGGTCGGGGATGACGACAGGTCCTCCGGTGTAGCGGGGATCGGCGGAGGCTTTTATCAGGGCGGCTCTGGCCTCCGCGCAGTCCGCCTCGACTGCGGCGCGTTGGCCGGGCTCGGTTTTCTCCACCTTGTCCGTCAGTTCGAGCACGGCGATGGCTGTGGAGGCGACTTTGAATTGGGGCGCCCAGTGCAGAAACGCGAACGCGCAGAGGCCGAGGGAGACGATGTAGCCAAAGGACCCGATGAACAGGAGCGTGCGGCGACCCAGTCGGTCGATGAGCCAGAGGCCCACGAAGGTGAAGATCACGTTGATGATGCCGATGCCGACGGACTGGAGGAGGGCGGCCTGTTGGCCCAGGCCGGTCATTGCGAAGATGCGGGGGGCGAAGTAGAGGACGGCGTTGATGCCGGAGAGTTGGTTGAAGAAGGCGATGAGAAAGGCGAGGGCAATGGGGAGGCGCAAGTGCCACGTCCAGAATCGGGCGGCGCTCGCCTTCACGGAGGAAGCGGCCGCGATCTCGTCGGCCTTGGCCTCGAGTTCCGCTGGCGGCATGTCGGGCAGGATCAGGCGCAGGACTTCCACGCCCGCGGTGCGGTTTCCCTGGCGTCCGATCAGCCAGCGCGGGCTTTCGGGGAGGCCGAAGCAGAGGAGGGCGTAGAGCAGGGCCGGGAAGGCCTCGACGCCGAGCATCCAGCGCCAGGCGTGGGGGCCGACTGCGGCGAGCAGCGCGTTGGAAAGGAAGGCGATGACGATGCCGAAGACGATGTTGAATTGGAAGAGGCCGGCGAGGCGGCCTCGCAGTTGCGGCGGGGCGATCTCGGCGATGTAGAGCGGGGCGGCCACGGTGGAGGCCCCGATGCCCAGGCCCCCGATGAAGCGGGCGATGCTAAACGAGTAAACCTCCGGGGCGAGGGCGGAACCCACGGCGCTGACGAAGTAGAGAGCCCCGATTCCAAGCAGCGTGGCGCGTCGTCCAAACCGATCGGTGGGCCATCCGCCGAGGAGCGCTCCCGCGACGGTGCCGTAGAGGGCCGAGGCCATGGCGATCCCGTGCATCCCCGCGCCCAGTTGCCAGAGTGATTGGATGGTCTGCTCCGCGCCGGAGATGACCACGGTGTCGAAGCCGAACAGAAAACCGGCGAGCGCGGAGGTGATGGACCAGAGAAGGACGCGAGGTTTCACGGCGAGCGATGTAGCAGGGCCCCCCGTTCCGCGCGAGCCTTGATTTCTCTCAATCGTCGTCGTCGAGGATCTTCACGGCCCAGTCGGGGTAGGGCGTATCGGGGCCTTTCATGGCGCGCCAGAGGATGCGGTTGAAGAGGTCTTCCGGGCACCGGTCCACCTCGTCGAGCGGCAGTTGGCTCGAGACGATGGCATCCTGGCGGAGCACGGGGTGTGAGACTTGTTTTGGATCCGGGTTCATGAGGTCGAGGGGCACCCGGTTGGGGACGCTGGTGAATGGGGCGAAGTCGGGAATCTCGGTGAAGCAGTCGGTCATCGGGGTGGCGGTGGCGTCCAGTTGGTTCATGGGGGGCAGGCCGAGGATCAGCTCGATGGTGCGCATGAGGCTCGTCTGGTTGTATTGGGTGCTGATGGTTTGTCGGCGTTTGGTGTAGGGGCTGGCGACGTAGCAGGTGGTGCGGTAGCCGCTGACGTGATCCCAGCCGGATTGGGGATCGTCCTCGATGGCGAAGAGGCAGGTCCGGGGCCAGAAGCGGCTGTGGCTGATGGCCTCGACCACCTGGCCGAGGGCGAGGTCGTTGTCGGCGATTTGGGCGCCCGGCTTGGGGTATTGGCTGCTGGTGCCGCCGGTGTGGTCGTTCGGCAGAAAGAGGATGATGAGGTTGGGGAAGCCGCCGTGGGCTTCGAACTCGCGGAGTTCGCGAATGAACTCGGCGGCGCGCATCACGTCGGGCACTTTGAGATCCCAGCCGACGGTGTTGGTGGGGCTGTGGGGGCGGAGGGATTCGATCGCGGGCTGGCTGCGGAGCTGGACCTCGCCGTGGCCGGTTTGGTGTTGGCGCCAGAAATCGCGCCAGGTGACCGAGTTGGTTCGCTTCGGGTCTTTCCAGCCGGCCTCGGAGCCCATCCATTCGCCATAGTTGCGGAAGGTCTTGCCGTGGGCGAGGGCGTTGTCCCAGATGAAGCCGGAAGAGGCCCAGGAGAGGGCGTCGGCGGCGTCAGCCCCCTTGCCGCCCGAGTAGCTGCGCGGGGCGCCGGAGGTGACTTGGCGCTCGGTGTAATCGTTGGCGAGGGCGCTGCCGGCCCATTGATGTCCGTCCGAACTCTGGATGCCGGAGCAATACGTGTTGTCGAGCAAGACGAATTCGCGCGCGATCTTGTGCTGGTTGGGGGTGTACTCCTCGCCGAAAGTGCAGAGCGTTGGGTCCCCGTTTCCCTCGGTCATGTCGCCCAGGATCTGGTCGTAGGAGCGGTTCTCCTTGATGACGTAGATGACGTGTTCGAAGACGCTGGGTTCGCCCACGCGCTCGGGGACGGGCCGTGGCGGTTGGCCGGGACGGGGCGGCAACCGGGCGGCATCGAGGAGGGGATAGTGCATGTTCTCCAGCGCGGATCGGGTGAGTCCGGCCAGGGCACGCGCGGTGGGCTTTGGCACCAGGGAGATGGTGCCGTAGAAGGTCTTGCTGTTCAGCTTGACCGGTTGACCGCGCTCGAAGGCCTTGCCTACGCCGAGGCCCTTGATATTCGCGACGCACAGCACCTCGCGGCGGGTGTCGAAGACAATCGCGCCGGGAAACCAGCCGACGGGGATGAGTCCCACGACCTTTGAGGCGTTCTCTTCGGGTTCGAACTCGATCACGGCCACGGCGTTCTGGGTGCCGTTGCACACGAACAGCCACCCGCCGGTTGGATCGAACGCCAGCGCGTTCGGCTGGGCCCCGAACAAGTCCGCCGGCGTCTGCCGCGCCCAGATCTTCTCGAGGATCGTGTCCGTCTCCGTGTCGATCACCTGGAGCGTGTCGCTTCCGGTGTTGGCAACCACGACGTGGCGACGGTCCGGAGACACCGCCAACGCCGAGGCGTGGAGGCCGACCAGGATCTCGGTTTCGACTTTCCCCGCGGCGAGGTCGATCACGGTTACGGAGCCTTCGCTGGCGATGTGGCTTACGGCGTCCACACGCACGGCGGTGCCCTGGCCTGCGGGGGCCGTTGGATCGCCCTGGTCCGGGCGACGCCCCCCCTGATTGCTGACGTAGGCCTTGTGGCCGACCAGGGCGACGTCGAAGGGGGCGACGCCGGTGTTCCACGACCGCAGGGCCTTGCCGGATGCGGCATCCAACTCGTGCAGCCGATTGCCCAGATTGCCCACGACATAGAGCCGTCGGCCGTCAGCGGACACGGCGAGGCCGGTCGGGATCTCGCGCTTGCGCTTCGGCGCCCTGGCGTCGGGCACGGGCAGGACCGTTGGCTTTCCGGCCCGCCCTTCCTGATCGACCGGAAAGGCCCAGACAGATCCGCCGGCATTCGCAAGGTAGAGGCGTCGGCCGTCGGGGGCGAAGACGAGTCCCGTGAAGCTGAGCTGAGCGGTGATGGTGTTGGTGCTGGTCTCGGTCTCGGTGGTGGAAAGCGGGATGGTCTGGCGAATCTGGCCGTTGGCCGGGTTGATGAGGACGAGGGTGTTATTCCGGCCGGCGGCCGCGAGCAGGTCGCCGCCGGGACTGAGGGCGAGCGCCTGCGGCCGCATGCCTGGCAACCGGACCTGGCGGCCAGCAGGGGTCAGCACCTGACCGGTGGGCGTTTGGTAGCGGTTCTTCGCCACCCGCCCGACGGCGGCGGACGGCGCCAACGGTCGGGGAAGTGGTGCCCTCCCGTCTCGGGCGCAGCCTGGAGGCAGGAGGACGAGAGCAACGCCGAGCGCGCAGGCCCAGAGCAAACGAATACGACACCGCATGGGAGAACTCTAATGGACTCCGGGGGTCAACGTCTACCCTGTCGTCGGGGTCAGGTGAGGACAAGGCGGCCGCCGTCCGGGACTGGGCTGCGCCCGTCTCGGGCGCAGGGAGCTACGCCGCGGAGCAGCGCGCCGAGTTCACTGCGGGCTGACGGTCAGGCGGAGGAACCTTGAGGCGGTTGCGCCCATCGGGGTGGTGTCGTCGTAGGTGAGTTTCTCGGAGCCGTTGCCCAAATCGGTGATTTGCGGAGTTCCCGCGAAGGGCGTCCAGCCAAGCAGGTTCTCGGAGGACTGGAGCACATAAGCGATGCCGCTCAGCCCCTTGGGCCGAGTGAACTCGAGGACGCGTTTGGCCGGATCGACCGGGTCCAGTCTCGTCTGCAGCGGTTTCGGCGCCGGGTCCGTCGCGTTCGGGTTCAAGCCAAAGGCGAACTCGACGAAATTGGCGACGCCATCTCCCTCGGAATCGGCGTCGGGGCCCACGATGTTGGGGTCGGTGATTCCCGGGAAGTTGGCCGCGGTCCAGCCATCGAACGTTGTGCCGGTGCTTCCGACGGTGCGGGTGGCGACCAACTGGCCGGAGAGGGTGAGCGTGGTGTCATTCGCGCTCAGGAGTGTGAAGAGGAAATCCGTATCGACGGGGATGATCAACGTTTGGGTGTCGCCGCTAGTAGTGAGTGTCGCAGCCGTGGTGACCTGGTTGGTGGCGAGGCCCTCCAGGGGGAGCCCGCCCTGCAGGCTGATGAAGCCGCTGACCTTGTAGTCCAACGACCCCTGGCCGGCCGTCAGGAACTGAAATGCCAGGGAACGGGAATCGAAGCTGCCGCCGGCGATGGCGAGGGAAGGGCTGGTGACGTCGAACTGAGTGTTGCGCACGGCGGCGATGGCATTGGCGAGCAACGCCGATGCCTTGGCGCCGTAATTGGCTGGCGCGCTTCCCGCCGCTCCACCCGGCAGGGGTTCGTACTCGCCAGTGTTCCGGGCGGCGAGAACGCTCGATCCGGTGAACTGGATGCTCGTGTCGGTCACGTCGGCGTTGAGGGTTCCTTCGAATGGGGCGGTCAGGCTCCCCGCTTTCTGCTCCTGGAAGGAGTAGCCCAGGACATTGCCCGAGAGGGTGAT
>CAYSPU010000116.1:0-17561 GCA_964432995.1 uncultured Verrucomicrobiota bacterium | reverse complement strand
CTTATTCTCACGACGCGCGAATACATCCTAAATCAAGCCAGACTGCACTATGAGAAACTGGCCCGCGAAAGATTCGACCACCGGACATGCACGATTGATCTCTCCAAGTACTCGCGCCGTATTCGAGCGCAGATTCTTTACAACCACCTTCACTTCTCCGATCTCCCGCGAACCCATCTTGAGGCGCTGGTGGCAGAGCGCGGGTACGTCAAGATCGTCGACCATAAGAACTACAACCCTCGTTTGATTGAATACCTGACCAATTCAGCATGGGTTGGACACACGCCACCTACCGAGTACGGTGCTCTCTTTCTCAGGAATCTTGAGAATCCAGTCGAGATTTGGGGACACGCCTTCCGTCGGCAACTGTCGGACAGAGCACGACATCTGCTGTTTGTCCTGCCCACCTTGCCGACGGAATCACGAATGGCTGACGCCGAGCGTGCCTTCACGGCGTTCCACACTACTCAATGTGACAGGTCGGGCATAGCCCACCGCGCGACGGACTTCAGAGATGCCCTCAAGGAGCTAGACGGGACGTTCGTAGGATACACCCTCCGGCTAGTGGGCGGAGGGCGGGAATGTTGCGACTGGTACTGCCCAAGGCTTTCAAACCAGCCTTGTACCGTGCTGCACCGGGTATGCCGGACTCCTTCCGGGTTTGCCAAACCGCACCCCGCCCCGTATGGTGATGCCAGCGGTATGAACGACCGAATCGTCATTGATCCGAAGGTGTGCCACGGCAAGCCCGTGGTGCGCGGTACGAGGATGCCGGTGTCCCTGATCGTCGGCAGCTTGGCCGGAGGCATGAGCTTCGAGGACGTTCAACGGGAATACGCGCTGACCTTGGAGGACATCCGTGCGGCGCTGAAGTTTGCCGGGGAGTTGGTCGAACAGGAGCAGTACCACCCATTGCCCGGCTGAGCCGCCCCAATGCGCTTCCTGCTGGATGCCAACATGCCCCGGTCGGCGGCGGGAGCCGTTCAACGGATTGGCCACGAGGCGGTCGATGTCCGTGACGTTGGTCTGGGTGGAGCAGATGACGCGCAGATCGCGGCTTACGCCAAGGAGCACAGGTTCGCCCTCATCACCCGCGACTTCGATTTCTCAGATGTTCGGAACTACCCGCCCGCCGACTACGCCGGGATCATCGTGCTCGAACTGCCGGACGACGCAATTGCTGCCATCGTAGTCAAGGTGCTGGAGTCGTTCTTGTCGCAGCCTGAGTTGCTGGCCCGTGTTCCGGGCCGACTGGCCATCGTAGAGTCGTGGCGGGTTCGCTTCCGGCCCGCGCTTTCCTGACAGTTCCTGACAGCGTTTTTGGACGTTTTCGACGTGCTTTCGAGTTGGCTCCGCCGGGGCACTTCCAGTAACCTGTTCAAAGATGAAGATTTACGTCAGCCCGGTGTCGGGCTGGCAGAGCGGAGTCCTTGGGTTCGATTCCCTTCACCCGCTCCAACCTAATCCTGCCAGTCCCAATCACTTACGCAGCTTCACACAGGTTGCACCTGTTTGGTGTGAAAGAAGTGTGAAAGCTCGCGGCCCAAGCTGGCCGTCGTTTTCGGTTCTACCGGGGGTATGAAACTGAAATACGAATACTCCCGCAGTGTGGACTGGAAGGGCGTAAAAGGGACGATCCACACGCACTTCAACCAGGCCAAGAAGCTTCAACGCTTTCAGTTCCGCTATTTCGACAACGGTCGGCCAAGAGTTGTGAGCCGCTCCAACGATGAGGACGAGATCGAGGAGGTCGCGCTCGACATCTTGAAGCAATTGGGCAATGGCAAGACGGACCTGCGCACGCTGTCCGGGACAGAACGGGTGATTTACGAGCGGGCAGTCGGAATCCTAAAGCCTTTGGGCCTGCCGCTGGACATGGCGGTCATGCAGTTTGCAGACGCCAAGGCGAAGCTGAACGGTCGGGCCACGCTCTCGGAGGCAGTTGATTCTTGGCTCAGCGCGAACCCGGAGGGATTCAAGACCAAGCTGGTGCCGGAGGCCGTCGAGGAGTTCATCGCCGAGGCACAGCAGCGCGTGGCCGCTGGTGAAGTCGTGAAGCTTTACGTCCGAGACCTTCGCACCCGCCTGCGGAAATTCGCGGCGAGGTTCCCCTGCGCCGTGGCTACGATCAAAAACCCGGAGGTCGTTGGCTACCTGGATTCCAAGGACGTGAAGCCTCGCACCAGGAAGAACATCCGAACGACCATTGTGACGTTCTTTTCGTGGTGCAAAGCCAAGGGCTACCTCCCGGACCACCATCCCGCGATAAAAGACACGCGCACGGTGTCCAAGCGAATCAGCGATTCGCCTCCTGGAATCCTGTCCCTGCAAGACCGGGATAAACTCTTTGCCACAGCCGCACCCGAAGTCTTGGTGCCGATGGCTTGCACGTGCCTGGGTGGTATCCGGGCCGAGGAGACCAAACGATTGCGATGGGAGGACCACGTTGACTTCCAAGCTCGATGTATCCATGTCCCTGCAGATTCGAGTGGCCATTCAGCAGGCGCGGTTGTGCATCGCCGATCTGACCGAGAACAATGCCAATGTCATGTTTGAACTCGGGTTGGCCCAGGCCGCAGGAAAACCTACGGTATTGCTCAGCCAGGATCTCTCAAATCTTGCCTTCGACGTGCAGTCCTAACGTGTCATCAAGTATCAAGCCGCCAAACCGGACGAAGCACAGGAGCATCTGCGAAGTGCGCTGAAGACGGTTCTCTCGGGCGATAGACTCACGAGGGCCAAGCAACTGTTTGGTTCGGGCCATCACCGTGCCGCCATTCTCGAAGCCTTTATCGCGCTCGATGTCGGGCTGCGACAAGTGCCTGGGAAGACCAGAGATGAAACCTTGGTGATTGATAAGATGATTCCGATCCGTGAGGTGGTAATGCGGTGGGAAAAGCAGGGGGTTCTCACGGCCAAGGAGCGGAAGCTACTCGACGAGATCATTCGCATCCGAAACAATGCAGTTCATCTCCCGGCTGAACCCACTCAAACTGAGGCAAAGAAAGTCCTTTCTGCCGCAGAGACGTTTCTGACGCGATTCGACCAGGGGGGCTGAGGCGCATAGACGACGACCGAGCTTTGCTGTTTCAGGCAAATGGCAGGCTTCAACACCTGCTGAAAGCGGGTGTTTGGGTGAAAATCGTGCTTGCGGCACTTTCATCCAAAGTGTAGTTTTCAGCACCAGTTGAAAATGACTTTTGCAATGAAAGAGATCGCGTTAATGGATCAAGCCAGGGATGCACTGATGAAGTGCCTCCAGGGAGTGCCGTTCCTGCGGGTCGAGAAAGAGTCCAAGGCCGCGAACGACAGGTCGGACTTGCGGCTCCAGGTCAAGACCCCCGGAGGCAAGAGCACGCTGGTCGTCGAAGTGCGGAAGGTGGGACAACCCCGCGCCATCCGCGAGGCGACGAACCAGTTGCTGCGGTTCAAGAACGACCTCCCTAACGCCTACGGCGTGGTCATGGCCCCCTACATCTCGCCCCAGGCAGCCGAGATCTGCCTCAAGGAAGGGTTCGGCTTCGCTGACTTGGCCGGGAACTGCCTGCTCAGCTTCGACCAGGTGTTCGTCTCGAAGGAGGGCAAGGAGAACCCGTTCGCTCGGAAGCGCGATCTGCGGTCGCTTTACTCGCCCAAGGCCGAGCGGGTGCTCCGGGTGCTGCTGTCCGCGCCGGGACGGCGGCGGAAGGTGCAGCCGCTGGCCACGGAAGCGGGCGTCAGCCTCGGCCAGGGATTCAACGTCAAGAAGCTGCTGGTGGATCGGGAGTGGGTGGAGACTGGCGATGATGGCTTCCGGCTCACCGCCCCCGCCAAGCTGCTGGCGGAGTGGGAGGGAAACTACGACTTCCGCCGCAGCGCCGTCCGGGAGTTCTACACGCTTCGGCCCATCGCGGACTTCGAGCGCCTGCTGGCCGAGACATGCTCGAAGGACAAGTTGGCCTACGCCCTGGCGGGATTCTCCAGCGCGGCACGGTATGCGCCAATGGTGCGCTACCAGCGGGCGATGGCCTACGTGGTGGGCAACCTCGACGGTCTGGCCGAGCGTTTGGAACTGAAGCCGGTTACGAGCGGGGCCAACGTCAACCTGATTACACCCTACGACGACGGCGTGTTCTACGGCGCGGAAATCAAGGGCGACGCCAAGGTCACGTCGCCGGTGCAAACCTACCTCGACCTGCGGCAGATCAAGGGCCGGGGCGAGGAGGCGGCGGATTTCCTGAAACAACAAGTCATTCAACCGTCATGGCCGGAGAACGCATAGACTACACCGCCGCCGCCGTGGAAGCGGCCAGATCGGTGCTCATCGAGTTGACCCACATTCTCGGTGAGTATCGGGACGACATGGTGCTGGTGGGCGGCTGGATTCCCGAGCTGCTAATTCCGCAGAGCCAGGAGCGCCACGTCGGCAGCATCGACGTGGATCTGGCGCTGAACCATAAGGAACTGACCGAGGCCGGTTACCGGATGATCGGCGAGATCCTGCTCCATCACGGTTACGCCCAGGACAAACAGCAGCCGTTCATCTTCCGCAAGACTGTGCGGGGGCAGGTCGTGCAGGTGGATTTCCTGGCGGGCGAGTATGGCGGCACCGGAAAGAGCCGCCGCACCCAGAAGGCCCTGGACATGCAGCCGCGCAAGGCGCGGGGGTGTGACCTGGCGTTCCAGATCAAACCAGCCAGGGTGAGCGTGAAGGGCAAGCTCCCGGACGGCGCGGTGGACGAAGTGCAGGTGCAGGTCGCTTCGGTGGTGCCGTTTCTGGTGATGAAGGGCATGGCCTTGGAGGATCGGCGCAAGGCCAAGGACGCCTACGACATCTACTTCGTCCTGCACAACTACCCAGGCGGCGTCGAGGCGGTCGTGAAGGCGTTCAAGCCCCATCTCAAGCTGGCGCTGGTCAAGGAGGGCCTGAAGAAGATCGCGGGCAAGTTTGCCACACTGGATCACGTCGGGCCGAAGGACGTGGCGGAGTTCGACGAAACACTGGACGACGAGGAGCGCACCATTCGGCAACGGGACGCATTCGAGAAAGTAAACTTTTTGCTACAACAACTCGGCATCGCATGAATCAGAAATTCAAAGACGTGTTCAAGGGCAAGGTCGTCAACAAGGCCCTGACCATCAATACCGGCGTTGACGAATTTCCAAGGTATGTCGTCGAGTATTTGATCGACAACTACTGCTCCGAAGAGACGTTCCACGCAGACATGGAGAAGGTGGTGCGGCGGTTGATTCCCAATCCCGCAGTCGAGTGGCTCCGAAGTGCGACCACACCAACACCGCTCGACTGCAACCACCGGACGAGCAACGCAGATCTGCTCGCCGCCGCTCATGCGGTGAGGAGCGGTTTGGACGTTGCGGTCAAGACCCGCAAATTCAAAGTTGTGCTGACCCCCAGGGAAGGGTTCGCCGCCGAATATGTCTCCAACGCTATCGCCTGGGGCGGCACACCTGAAGTTGCGATAATCACGCCGTCGCGCGAAGACGCAATGGGGTCGCATCTAAATAGTTGACGACCGGAATGCATGTGGCGGTTCGCCATGGAGGGATGCGGCTTGCGGAGGTGGTGCGGCAAGTGAGCCTGAAGTATCCGGCGGCGGCGTAGGTCGTGAAGCGTTTCGCGCAGGCACTGGCGGATGACCCGGAACGGAAGTGCGTGGTTGCGAATCTCAGGAGTGGAATGTCAACTGTCTAGATGCGACCCTATTGCCTCTCCGAGGATGCCGGTGTCCCTGATCGTCGGCAGCTTGGCCGGAGGGATGAGCTTCGAGGACGTTCAACGGGAATACGCGCTGACCTTGGAGGACATCCGTGCCGCGCTGAAGTTCGCCGGGGAATTGGTCGAACAGGAGCAGTACCACCCATTGCCCGGCTGAGCGGCCCCAATGCGGTTCCTGCTGGACGCAAACATGCCCCGGTCGGCGGCGGAAGCCGTTCAACGGCTTGGCCACGAGGCGGACGATGTCCGTGACATTGGTCTGGGCGGAGCCGACGACGCACAGATCGCCGTTTACGCCAAGGAGCACAAGTTCGCCCTCGTAAACTGAACGCGCAGGTATTTGGGGTTGGCCTGTCCGCCTTCCTGAATTCTCACATCGGCGCAGCTCTGGTCCGTAAGTCCTCACTCAGCCCGATCTGGCCTGAAAACCAGATCCCTTCGCGCACGTAACAAATTGAAATGCAATGGCCTGACCTGCATGCTTGAAAATGCAAACGGCGCGTTTTATTTTTCAAGAACGACGTTTTTGCCATGATTCAACGAACACACTATCTGGAAACGATCCGCGAGCGGCTGAAGCGCTTCCCGGTGGTTTCCGTGCTTGGACCGAGACAGGTCGGCAAGACGACGCTGGCGCAGCAAATCGCCGGGGGGCAGCCGAGTCATTTCTTCGACTTGGAAGACGTGGATGCGCAGGCGCGGTTGGCAGAACCGAAGGTGGGGCTGGAGCGGTTGACCGGGTTGGTGGTGCTGGACGAAGTGCAGCGGATGCCGGAATTGTTTGCCCTGCTGCGCGTGCTGGCTGATCGCAAGCCGGTGAAGGCGCGGTTTCTTTTGACCGGCAGCGCGTCTCCAGCGCTGGTGCGCGGGGTGTCGGAATCGCTGGCGGGCCGGGTGGCGCTGGTGGATGTGTCCGGGTTCAGTCTGGCGGAAGTGGGCGAGGCTGAGTGGCGCACGTTGTGGTGGCGGGGCGGATTTCCGCTGGCGTATCTGGCGGACACGGACCCGGCCAGCCGCGAGTGGCAGGAGGAATTTGTGGGCACCCTGCTGGAGCGGGATATGCCGCAACTGGGTATCACCATCCCGGCGGTGGCGCTGCGGCGGTTCTGGACGATGCTGACGCACTACCACGCGCAGGTGTGGAAAGGATCGGAACTGGCGCGGTCGCTAGGCGCGTCCGAGCCGACGATGCGCAAGTATCTGGACATCCTGAGTTCGACATTCATGGTGCGGCAACTTGCGCCGTGGTACGAGAACCTGAGCAAGCGGCAGGTGAAAGCGCCGAAGGTGTACCTGCGGGATTCCGGGTTGTTGCACTGCCTGATGCGGGTGGCGGAGTTCGCTGATCTGGAGTCGCATCCCAAGCTGGGTGCATCGTGGGAGGGTTTCGCGCTCGAACAAGTGCTGCGAATCACCGGCGACCGGGACGCCTACTTCTGGGCCACGCACGGCGGTGCAGAACTGGACCTGATGGTGAACTGGCAGGGCCGGAGGTACGGCTTCGAGTTCAAGTATGGGGATGCGCCGTCCATGACCAAGTCCATGCACACGGCGTTGCACGATTTGAAGCTGAAGCGGTTGTTCTTGATTCATCCGGGCAAGGACTCCTACGAGATGAACGACCAGACGGAAGCGGTGGCCATCGCCAACTTACAGGCGCGGCTGGCGCAAGCCGGGATCGGAGGCAAGGGACGCTCGTAGGACAGGGCTATCCCTTGCCGGTTGGCCAGATGCCCCAGGAGTTCTTCGTGAAGGAAGGAGCCGTTTTGGAGGACCTTCTCGAGCAAATCGCGCGCGGGGCCGACGCCTTCCGCGGCGCGCAGCAGGGCGTCCCGTTCCTTCCCGCCGGCGAAGGCTGTCCCACCGACGAGGAGTCGCGTGCGCAGCAAGCGGAGGTCGGGATCCTCGGACTGATCGAAGAACTCGGGTCCACCGGTCAACTGGTGCAACGTCCTCAGAGACGGCAGGGCCACCTGCTCCGCCTTGGTGTATTTCAGATGTCTCCGGCACTCCCTTTTCAGCCTCGGCAGCGTGGGAGGGTCGACACGGCCAGGTAAAGATGAGGAATGTGAGCGTGGCGAGGATGAGCGTGCCTGCACGGCTCACAGCCTGTGCGATGAGGTTCGACGAGGATTTCATACGGTCATTCGGTGGCGGGGACCATCGTTCCCATCCGGATTGGACGGGAACCGCCGGCGGAGACTCCCGCATCCGACTGCACCAGCGCCCGTCGCGATCGGGCGAAAATCAATGACAATTTCGGAAAGGGGCGAGTACTCTGGAATACCATGATTGCGGGAGAACCACGGCGAGCGTTCGACGCCATTTCTACCTCTGCCCACCGAACTGGAGCCGCGGCGCTGGCCGTTCTCTCCTTGACTCTGTGGATCGCGCCGATGGGACGTGCCGACGTCCGGATCAGCGAGTTCCTCGCGGACAACCAGAATGGCTTGCGCACGGCGGCCGGGGACGCGGCCGACTGGATCGAGTTGGCGAACGACAGTTCCGCGGACGTGGACCTCAGCGGCTGGCATCTCACCGACGACGTCCTGGTGCCGACGAAATGGCGGATCCCGGACGGCACGACGATCCCGGGCAACGGCTACCTTCTCATCTTTGCCGACAGCTCGGACATCTCCCTCACGAACAGCGAGCTCCACGCGAGCTTCAGTCTCTCGAAGGACGGCGAGTACCTGGGGCTGACCCGGCCGGACGGGGTCACCGTCGAGGACGAGTTCCGTCCGGGCTTTCCGCCGCAGTTGCCGGATGTCTCGTATGGCCGCGGGGCGCCGCCGGAGGTGGAGCTTCTCGGGGCGGGAGCTTCCGTGCGCTACCGCGTGCCGAACGCGGCCGGCACCGCGCCGTGGAACGATGGGGTGGGGGCGTTAGGCTTCGGCTCCACGAATGGGGCCTTCAGCGTGCGCTACTACGAGATGAACAGCCCGATCGACGACATCGACGTCGCCGAGATGATGGTCGCCGACAGCGGTTACTGGAACACCGACGTGACCTACCCGATCGTCGGCCAGTATGACACCATCGACTTCCACGCCAACTCGGCCTCGGGCTACTTCACGAAGAACCTGCTCTTTCCCAACCAGTCCGCCGGCCAGGACAAGGAGTGGTTCGTCATCGTCGCCGAGGGCGCCATCTACGTGCCGTCCGCGGGACAGTGGACGTTCGCGGTGGGCAGCGACGACGGCTTCCGGCTGCGCATCGCTGGACACGGCGTGGAGTTCGTCGCGGAGTATCTTTGGGGGCGGAGCTTTGACACCACGCTGGCCACGTTCACTTTCCCCGCGGCGGGGATCTACGACCTGCGGCTGATCTACAACGAGAATTACGGCGGGGCGAGTGTCGAGTTCTCCGCGGCCCAGGGGTTTCAGTCGGTCTTCACCGCAGACGCCTTCCGTCTGACGGGCGATCCGGCGGGCGGCATTCTGCACGCCGGGGCGATTGGTTCGCTGGTGGAGACCGACGTGTCGGCCGCCATGAAGGGCGTCAACGCCCGCCTCGACGCGGAGTGGACTTTCACGCTCGCGGAGGCGCTCGGCCAGACAGACACGGTCCGGTTCCACGTGCGCTGTGCGGATGGCTTCCGCGCCAGCCTGAACGGCACGCCGATGGCCGTGCTGAACGCGCCCGAGCCGCTGGCCTGGAACAGCACCGCCACCGCCACACGCTCGGTGGAGGAGGTCGTTCAGTGGCTGGAATACTCCGTTCCCGCCTCGCTGGTCACCGCCGGGGTCAACACCCTGGCGATCACCGCCCTGAACGACTCCGCTGCCGATGCCGACTTTCTCATTGCGCCACGGTTGGGCTGGCGTCCGGCTCAGAGTTACCCGGCCTACTTCAAGAAGCCCACGCCCGGAGAGGCCAACGCCGAGGCGCATACCGCGCCCACGCCCGTCGTGACGGTCAGCGAACCGCGCGGCTACAAGACCAGCGCCTTCACCGTCACCCTCGCCTGCACGAACGCCCTGGCCGAAATCCGCTACACTCTCGACGGCAGCGTGCCGGGCACCAATTCGCCGCTGGTCACCGGGCCGTTGACCGTTTCCCGGACCACGACGCTGCGCGCCGCCGTGGTGGACCCCGCCACGGTGCGGCAGAACGTCACCACGGTGACCTGGCTCTTCCTGGAAGACATTCTCCACCAGGGCACCGCCCCGCCGTCGGGCTGGCCCTCGAGCTACGAGGTGAACAGCCACGTGATGGAGTACGGAATGCGGCAGGAGATCGTCACGGGCGACGTCGCGCGCCTGCGCAGTGGCATGACCAATGCCATCCCCTCAATCTCGCTGGTGACCGATCTTGCGCATCTGTTCAGTGCCCAGAGCGGCATCTATGTCAACCCGGGCAACGACGGCATTGCCTGGGAGCGCCCGGTGTCGGTGGAACTGATCGACCCTGTTCGCGGGGGCTGGTCCGAGTTTCAGATCGACGCCGGCCTGCGCATTCGCGGCGCCTACAGTCGGAGTTCCGGCAATCCCAAGCATTCGTTCCGGCTCTTCTTCCGGTCCGACTACGGTGCGGGTCGGCTGCGTTTCCCGCTCTTTGAGGACGAGGGGGCGTCGGAGTTCGACAAGGTGGATCTGCGCACTTCGCAGAACTACTCCTGGGCGTTCGAGAACGGCAACCAGGAGACGTTCGTGCGGGAGACGTTCTCGCGCGACGCGCAGCGCGACATGGGCATGCCGTACACGCGGAGCCGCTACTACCATCTCTACCTCAACGGCCAGTATTGGGGCCTCTACCAGACGCAAGAGCGCGGCGACGCCGATTTCGCGGAGACCTACCTGGGTGGCGACAACGACGACTGGGACTGCATCAAGACCAGCCAGCCGGGTTATACCACCACCGCCAGCGACGGCGATTTCACCGCCTTCCACGCCTTCCACAACCTCGCCATCAATCAGGGGTTCACCGGCGCCTACGCCAACAACTACCTCCGCGTCAAAGGCCTGAACCCGGACGGCACCCCCAACCCCGCCTACCCGGTCTATCTGGATGAAGACAACCTGATCGTCTACATGCTGACGGCCCTCTACACGGGCGACCCCGACTCGCCCGTTTCCGACTGGGGCGGCTTTCCCAACAACCTCTATGCCCTCTTCAACCGGGTCAGTCCGGATGGATTCAAATGGCTCCGCCACGACGCCGAACACTCCCTCGGTGCGCACGGGAGTTACGGCGTCAATTGCGACACCACCCTGATTGGTGCCAACATGACCGACCAGGCCCGGTTCAACCCCGCCATTCTCCACCAGCGCCTCTGCCAACACCCCGACTACCGACGGCGCTTCGCCGACCTTGTGCAGAAGCACCTGTTTGGCGATGGGGCCCTCATTCCCGCCAACGCCCAGCAGCGCTTCCGCGACCGCATGGACGAAATCGATCTCGCCATTGTCGCCGAGTCCGCACGCTGGGGGCGCGGCAAGACGCGCGACGCCAACTGGCTGCCGACCTGCAACTGGGTCCTGAACACCTACCTGGCGCAGCGCCGCGACATCCTGGTCGCCCAGTTCCGCGCCCGCGGCTGGTTCCCGACCATCGATGCGCCCGGCTATTCGGTGATGAACACGGAGGTCGCCTCCGGGGACAGCCTGCGGATTTCCGGCACGAGCACCTTCTACTACACGACCAACGGTGCGGACCCGCGCCGGTCCGACGGCAGCATCGACCCTTCCGCCATTCTGGTTGCATCCACCAACGGGCCCACGGGGCCGCGCACCCTCGTCGCGCGCGGCGCCACGTGGCGCTACTTCGACGCCGGCAACGAACCAGCCACCGTCGGCGGCCTCACCTGGCGCGACCCGGATTATCCCGACACCTCCTGGTCCCAGGGACCGGCCATTCTCGGCTTCGCCGGCAGCAGCACCGTCAACCCCGTGGCCACCGTCACGCGCCGCTACGTGAACGGCGTCTCCGCACCGCAGGTGACGACCACCTACTTCCGCCACACCTTCACCCTGGACTCGGCCGACGGCATTTCGAGCCTCAGCGCCGAGATCCTGCGCGACGACGGCGCGGTGGTGTACCTCAACGGTGTCGAAGTCGGCGAGTGGCGTGAGAACATGAACCCGGGCACGGCGACTTACGACACCTATTCGGCCGGCGTGGTAGGATCGCCCGATCAGAACACCTACCACACCCGGTCGGCTGAGGTCGGTCACCTGCTGCGCGCCGGTGCCAACACCCTCGCCCTCGAGGTGCACCAGTGCAACGCGAACAGCTCCGACCTCTATCTGGATTTCTCTCTCTCCATTCCCGGCGAACAGGCCAGCGTCTTCGCCGACCTCACCGTAACCAACGACCTGATCCTCAAGGCCCGGGCCTTCGACGGCGCCGAGTGGAGCGCCCTTTCGGAGAACGTCCTCACCGTCCAGCGCCCGCCGATGGACTATGCGGCGCTGCGCGTTTCCGAACTCCTGTACGCGCCGCCGGCGCCGGACCAAAGCAGTCCGTACACGGACGACGACTTCGCCTGGCTCGAGCTGTGCAACACCGGCACGGACCCGCTCGACCTTGGCGGCGTGAGTTTCGCCGACGGGATCACTCACACCTTCGCGCCCTTCGTGCTGCCACCCGGCGCTTACCTGGTCCTCGCCAAGAACCCGGCCGCTTTTGCCACCCGCCATCCCACCAACGGCATCGAGATCGTCGCCTGGACCAGCGGCAACCTGGCGCGCTCCGGCGAAACGCTCGCGCTCGTGGATCCTGGCACCAGCAACATCCTGACCTTTACCTATTCGAGGCAGTGGTATCCCGAGACCGATGACACCGGCTTCTCGCTCGTGGCAGTCGACCTGGCCGCAGCCGAGCCCCTCTGGAGCACGGCCGACAACTGGCGACCCAGCCGTCTGGCCGGCGGCACGCCCGGACATCCCGAGGCGCCGGCCTTCGCCAACACCCGCCTCACCACCGACCACCTCCTGCTCGTGGACGCGGATGGACTGGAGGGCACGGTCGAGCTCTGGTTTTCCGAGGACTTGAGCGTCTGGGCGCTCTGCGACGTCGCCGCCTGGTCACGGACGGAGACCGGATTCGCCATCGCGCTGGAGCATCCGTCCCTGCCTGCCGGCGGCCAGTGCTTCTTCCGCATCCGCCTGGCCGACTAGAGTCCTTGAAGCTCAAAACACGTTGTTGACAGATCAAGTTCTGGATTCGGCGTTTCAGGATTCAAGGACTCTATAGGCGAGGCGGCGGCAGGGGCGGAACCGAATGGCCGTCAGATGTCCGAGTCAAGTTGAACAGCCATGGTCTGAGGCGCCGCCTCGCTGGCCGGCATATTTCACACCCTTGCGGTGCACCGATCCCGCATGCACCCGCAAGACGCGCCGTATGCCGGCTGAGCCCGGAAATCTCGTGCGCTCATCCATCGTGAGATTTCCGGGCTGGGAGCCTCACGCGGGAGAGGGAAAGCGGATCGCCCGGCACGGTCGGGTTTCGCCTGCCGACTCCGCAGGAGGAGACCGGTTGACGGGTTACTGTTTGCTCGACGTTGGCTCCGGCAAAACCTGTTCCGCCAACTGGCGAACCGAGGCCGTTCCCGTGGTTCCGAGCTGATGAATCACGATGGAAGCCGCGGCATTGGCCAGTTCCAAGGCCTCGAGCAGGTTGGCGCCGGCGGCCAGAGCGGCGGCGAGGTTGGCGGTCACGGCGTCGCCGGCGCCGACGATGTCGATCGGTCCGCGGAGCGGGAGACAGGGGAGGTGTTGCACGTCGCCATTGGGGGCGGCGCCGAGGATTCCGCGGTCGGAAAGGGTGACGAAGACGGGGCGGCCCTTTTCCCGGGCCAGGACCCGCGCGACCTCGAGCAGATGGGGAACATCCGCACCGGGAGGAATGGCGGTGAGTTCGGTGAGTTCCCGCGCGTTCATTTTCAGACTGACTCGAGGCCAATCACGGAGGCCGCGGCGGCTGTCGGCAATCACCACCAGGTCCGGGTTCTCGGCGGCGATTTCGCCGATGGCGGCGCGGACCTTCTTGGTGACGACGCCGGTGCCCGGCACGTCCACCTGATCGAGCACGAGGACGGCGTCGACGGTGCCGACGAGGGCGCGAACGGAATCGACGAGCCAGCCCTGGAGTTGGGCGGGGGTGGGGGTCCAGTTCTTGAAGTCGAGGCGGTTGAGTTCGACGGGGGGCTGGTTGGGCCGGACGACGAGGGGTTTGGTGTAGCAGAACGTGCGGCGCATGGGGGTGCAGAAGAAGAAGCCCATGCGGACGCCGCGTTGGGAGGCGAGGATCTGGCAGAGGGAGCGGCCTTCCGGGTCGTCACCGGCGAAGCCGACCGGGTGGATGGCGCCGATGCCGAGGGCGACGAGATTGTTGAGGATGGTGCCGCCGGCGCCGGGCTGGGAGCGGACATTGACGATGTTGTGGACGGGCAAGCCGGTCTCGAGCGAGGTCTCCTGCAGCGTCGGGTCGATCTCGAAATACCGGTCGAGGCAGAAATCGCCCACAATGGCGATGCGCAGCTCGGGGTAACGGGAGGTCAGACTCTGGAAGCGAGAGGGGAGCATGGTGGAAGTTCTTTCTGGCAAGAGGCGCGCGGACTGACATTGGCGGCTACGAGGTTCATGGGCGGCACCAACATCCAGCGCGTGGATGCGCACGGGACCATAAACTGTGTTGCGCCGGCTTTCCAGCCGGCATGACGCCGACAGGAATGTCGGCGCCACGGTTCGCGGGAAGGCCGGACCTCCAGAGGTTGGACTCGCGTTGGGCCCATGAACCCGTGGATGGTAGGGCGCGACTCCGAGAAGGACTCGCGAGCGGGTCTCCGCATCGCGCCGGAGACCAGTGGTTCGTGCACGGATGCAGCATCCCACGGCGCCCTCGGAGAGGTCGCCCTACCTGATAGTTCATGAGAAGTGCTGGGCCTCGGCATTTGGGCACACGCTTGGGCATGAGCGGCGGAACACTCAACATTCAACGCCCAACATTCAACGCCCAACCAGGAGGAAGCTGAACGTTGAACGTTGAGCGTTGAGTGTTGGACGTTACGGTTCATGGCAGTAAACCGCTGCGCGCATCTGCATCGCTTTCGGGGGTGTCGGAGCGGGCCGCGGACGGCTGCGCCGCGAGCCGGTGCACCACCTGGTGCAGAAAGGCAACGTTGTCGCACTGGACGTAGTGCATGGTGCCGCCCATGCGCGAGTAGCTCTTGCAGAAACGCAGATAGTAGGCCGGGTTGTCCTTCGGCGGCTCGCCCCTGGTCCAATCCCAGCCGCCGCCATCCTGGAGGTCGATGACGAAGATGTGGAAATCGCCGACGACCGGGCGGCCTTCCTGGCGGCGGAGATTGTTCACGCAGCTCAGGGCTTTCTCGAACACTTGCGGCCCCATGATGGCGGAACCGATCGAGAGCACGACGCCGCCATCGAGTTTCTCCAGTGCTCCGGCGAACCAGCGGAAGTCGATCGCCGCCGCCCGGCCAATGGCGCCGCCATTGAACATCGGATGGGTGGCAATGATGTCGTAGCCAATAC
This sequence comes from uncultured Verrucomicrobiota bacterium, assembly GCA_964432995.1. Classification (GTDB taxonomy): domain Bacteria; phylum Verrucomicrobiota; class Verrucomicrobiia; order Limisphaerales; family JAHDYP01; genus CAYSPU01. The sequence continues at coordinate 2,348 of CAYSPU010000116.1, read as the reverse complement.
CGGGATGAACCGTGAGGGGGATTTCGTGGCGAAACGCGTTGGCGAGGACCGAGGCGTTGCGGCAGCGGTGCTGGACCAGATGGCGTCCGGCGGCCAGCGGATGGGTCTTCATGGCCACGAGAAGCTCGGCACGCGCCGGGGAGAGCGGGTGGGCGGGTTCGGCTTTCAGCGCCCGTTCGAGTTCGGCCGGATCGGGCAGCGTGGCGCCGTCTTCGTAGATGAATCGTCCGAGGGCGCGGCCGTAGCCTTCCTCGCGCAGCCCGCCGGCCAGCAAGGCGAGGTGGAGGTTGCGGCCCGTCTCGTCCCAAGTGCCGAAGGTGCCGGTGGCGACATTCTCGCGGACGCTTTCGGTGGACCGTCCGACCCAGGAGAACTCCCAGTCGTGGATGGTGCCGGCGCCGTTGGTGGCGAGGTGGCTCAGCCAGCCGTGGTCCAACATCTGGCGGACGAGGAGTTGGCCGCCATTCTTGATCAGGTGAGCGCCGTAGATCAGGAGGACGGCGGCCTGGCGTTCCTGGGCACGGGCGATGGCCTGGGCGCACGCGGCCGCCTGCGCCCCGGTCGCTTCCGGGCAGGAAGGCGGTGGTTCGGAAGGCTCGACCAGGATCTCCTCAAGTCGGGCGAGGTGACGGCGCTGGGCCAGCGGCAGCACTTGGACGCGGCCGTGGATCAACGGTTCAGTCTTCACTGGCATGCGGTGCGGGATGATAGATGGGCGTCGTGGTTTGGCGAGCCGGAAAGTCGCGGTAGCGCCGCCCTGCCGATGTGCCGTCGTGCCGCCGCGCCGTCGTGCCGCCGCGCCGATGTGCCGACGTGCCGATGTGCCGACGTGCCGACGTGCCGGCATCACGCTGGCGGATGGCCCCGGCCCGCGCCGCCAGCGGCCGCGCCACTTCGCGCGCTCAGCCGGATTGCCGGAATGACGCCTTGATCTCCTCGAGCAACTTCTGGTAGGGCCCCTTTCTGGTCTTGCTGATGCGCTTGGTCTCTTCCAGTGACGGGTGGCCGGGGTCCTCCACGCGACGAACCTCGCACTCGATCGCGACCGCCGCCGCTCCCAGGGCGCGGATCCGAACCCGCGCGCGCATCCACGTCCGGTCAAACCAGCCGCCGTATGCCAGATCGGTCATGCGCGAGGCCGGCTTCTCGAAGACAAGGTCGCGTCCGGCTGACTTGGTGAACTGCCACTGGTTCTGACGGAAGATGAGTTCCGTTCGGACTTCCACCTCCTTGAGCGAATGCCCCTCGATCGTCACCTGGGCCTGGGGCCGAAACTCCGCATTCGGCACCGACTGGCAGGCGGAGGCCAGAGCGGCAACGGCCGATGCGACCAACGAGAAGCCGAGCCGTCGGCGGAGCTGCGGGGAGAGTCCAATGGCCCGGTCGGAATCCATGCGCGGGGGCAGCCACATACGTGGGGGGGACTCTAGCGCGGCATCCTGGGAATGGCATGCCCTTTATTCTGCACGTTTCCGGCGGGCGGTGTCGATGCACCCTGCCCAGGGCGGTGCATCCCCGGGTTGGCGGTGGTGGGCGGCCAGCACCGCCTGGCCGCGGCTGCTGGAACTTCATTCCCAGGTTCGCGGGCAATATTGAGCTTGCCCCTTCGCCCGCGGGCGATTGAGCTGGGGGTTGACATGGCCTACTCTCGCCGCCGAAACCTGCCGCCCAAAGGACCACCGCCGATGTCGAGGCGCGAGCGTGTCCTGGCGGAGTGGCGGGGCATCCATCTCGGTCCCGCGGAGAAGGCCGCGGCGGTTTCCGCGCAGGCCGCCTCCGAGGTGCTGGCGCGAGTGGTGACCGGTTTGAGGCTGGATCGCCGCCGGGCGGAGGCCGAGATCGCGCGCACGTGGAACGACCTGATCGATCCCACGATCACGGCGCACGCGCAGCCGACCGGCCTGGCGAAAGGCACGCTCTTTGTCTCGGTGGACAGCAGCGTTTGGCTCGCGGAGATTCTTGTGTATCGGCGCCGTGAGATTCTCGAGCGCCTGCAGCACGCCTTTGGCAGCGCCACCATCAAGAGGATCTCGTTTCGCGCCGGATGAGACGACTCTCCGGCAGGGCAGCGGATGCACCGCGTCAGCTCTTCGTGAACCTCTCCCTGCATCCGCCCCCCCCTCAGCCGCCTTCGCGCAGACGCTTCTGCGGGCCAAGCCCCGTCCGTCTCCCCCTCCGAGGGGGAGAGGGTGGCATCGCACCCGGACGCGCGGTCGAATCCTCCCGAAAGAAACGCTGGGTGGAGCGCCGCGTTGCATGAGGCCGGGATGACAGTTGCGGGTTACAGCCCTCGGGCCGGCAACAAGCCGGCGCTCGTGTGCCTGGCAGGTGCCGAACCTCTCGGGGTG
>CAYSPU010000115.1:8551-17570 GCA_964432995.1 uncultured Verrucomicrobiota bacterium | reverse complement strand
AAGGGTCCACAGAAAAGGGTTTACATGGCCGCCAATGCCTGGAAATTGATGGCAACCATTGGAAACGACAGCCGCGCATGTGCCTCCACGCTCCACCGCCCCCCATCGAAACCATGAGTATGTCCTCCAGAACCCCATTGTGGACCCGCCGGAACTTCTCTCGGACCGTGGTCGCGGCGAGTGCCGCCACCGCGCTCAGCCAGAGCCGCGTGCTCGGCGCCAATGACCGCATCCGGCTCGGCTTCATCGGCCTCGGCAACCGCGGCGACCAGGTTCTGGACGCCTTTCTCGCCCACCAGGACGCCGAGGTCGTGGCCATTTGCGATATCTATCAGCCGTACCTTGACTTTGCCGCTCGGAAGATCGGCGGCGCCCCGAAGCAGCTCAAGGATTACCGTCGTTTGCTCGAGCTCAAGGATGTCGATGCCGTGGTCATCAGCACCCCCGACCACTGGCACGCGCCGCAGATGATTCAGGCCTGTGCGGCGGGCAAAGATGTCTACGTCGAGAAACCCCTCTCCCTGCGGGTGGCCGAGGGGCGCCAGATGGTCGAGGCCGCCGAGAAACACCGCCGGGTGGTGCAAGTGGGGATTCACCGCCGTTCGGTCCCGTTCTGTCGCGAGGCCGCCGAACTGGTCCGCAGCGGCGCACTGGGCAAGATCACCGTGGCCCGCGCTTTCCACATCCAGAACGAATGGCCCAAAGGCATCGGCAATCCCCCCGACACCCAGCCGCCACCCGATGTAGATTGGGAATCCTGGCAGGGGCCAGCCCCGCGCCGGCCGTATAACCCGAACCGCACTTTCTACCGTTTCCGATGGTTCTACGACTACTCGGGCGGTCAGGTGACCAACTTCGGCGTGCACTACCTGGATTTCATCCATTGGTCGCTTGGCCAGAAGGCACCCCTGGCCGTGACGGCGATGGGCGGCCGATTCGCCGGCATGGACGACAACCGGGAGATCCCTGACACTCTCGAGGTGATCTGGCATTACCCGGGCGACACCCTGGTGACGTTCTCCCAGTTCAACGCCACCGCCGCCCCGTGGAGCCTGCCCGGCTGCGAAGTCGAGGTGCGCGGCACCAAGGGCACCCTCTACCTCTTCGGGAACGGCTACGAGATCGTCGCCGACCAGATCAAGGAGCACGCATTCCCCGCGCGGCGCCCCGATGACCGTTCGGTTGAGCGGCTCTACCGCATCAGCCAGCCGATGATCGAACCGAAGAAAGTCCAGGCCGGCGGCAGCGGCGACACCACGCTGCACGCCCGGGACTTCCTGGACTGCGTGAAGAGCCGCGCCCAGTGCCATTGCGACATCGAGACCGGACACCGCAGCACGGCGACGACCTTGATCGCGAACATCGCGCACCAGACGAGATCGCTTCTGACCTGGGACGCCCGCGCCGAACGATTCACCAACAACGCCAACGCGAATGCCCTGCTCTGACTCCCGACGCACGCGCTTTTCTGGGTCGGTTGGTGGGCAGCCTATGGAGGTTCCGTCACCCCAGGCGGGACGGCTTCTCGAGACCAATCCCCGTCCGCTGGGTGGTCTTTTGGGCCGCGGGTCTTCTCGACCCGCAGCAGAACGCACCTGCTCTTTGCTGCGGCTCCGGACGAGCCGCGGTCCGGAACCTTGCGGGCTGTCGAGCGCCTCGCCACACCCGCGCGCCAACCAATCCTCTCGGACCGTGTCCCACGGCCGCGGGATGACCCGCGGCAGGACGCGCACACCTCCGCTGGCGCGTGGTTTCTTCACGCTTCCTGCCGGTTTCACCACTCTTCTTTGGCTGGCCAAGGCGCCCCTTTCCGGGGCATGATCCCGGCCCGGTGAGCGTGGGAACCAGTTGCTTGCTCTCCAGAAATCTATGAAAACGTCTTCTCTTCTTGTCGGGCTTCTGGGGCTGACGGTCGGCTGCGCCACGACGCAGGCGGCTTGGGTCACCTTCCAGGTCAACATGTCCGCCCAGGTGGCGCTGGGCGATTTCACTCCGGAGACCGGCGCGGTGTTTGTCGCCGGCGACCCCATCAACGGGTGGAGCGAGTCCGCTTCGCCGCTCGAACCAAGCGTGGAGAATGCCGACATCTGGACCGGCACCTACGAGGTGACGGGCACCGCGGGGAACACCTGCCAATACAAGTTCGTCATGCTCAGTTCCACCGGCGCCACTGTCTGGGAAGGCAACGTCGGCACGGGAGGCGGAACGGGAAACCGCACGTTGATCATCGCGGATACGGACCAGACCCTGGACGTGGTCTACTTCAACAACGTGACCAGCGGCACGAGCGTGACGTCCGAGGTCACGTTCCAGGTGAACATGTCCGTGCAAACCACGCTGGGCAATTTCGACCCCGAGACCGGCGCGGTGTACCTCGCTGGGGAGTTCAACGAATGGAGCACCTCGGCCACCGAAATGACGCGGAGCACCACCAACCCGGACCTCTGGACCGTCACGATGCCGTTGACCGGCGCGGCCGACAGTGCCGTCGGCTACAAGTTCATCATGCTCACCACGAGCAGCACCACCGAGTGGGAAGGCAATGTCGGCACCGGCGGTTCCCAGAATCGCTCGTTGACCCTGACGAGCGGGGCGCAGACCTTGCCGGTGGCCTTCTTCAACAACCTGGCCCAGATCCCCACGAACATCCCTCTGACCTTCCAGGTGAGCCTCGGCGTCTTGATCGCCCAAGGCGCGTTCGATCCCAACACCGGCACCGTCTCCGTGGCCGGAGACCCCCTCAACAGTTGGAGCGCCACCGCGTCGGTCCTGACGCCGAGCGCCACCGATTCCACGGTCTATACCGGCACTTTCGAGGTGAACGGTGTCAGCGGGACCGCCGTGGCCTACAAATACGTGCTCAACGGCGCCACCTGGGAGAGCATCGACAACCGCGTCTACACGACCATTGGTGCCGAAGCCCAGACGCTGCCTTTGGCTCACTTCAACAACGTGGACCACCTCGGCAGCGTCACGCTGGGCACTGTTGCCAATGGCCAGATCGCCCTCTCCTGGACCGCCGGCCCGGGAATCCGGCTGCAGCAGGCCACCGACCTTGGGGGCCAGAGCTGGGCCGATGTTCCGAACACTCTCGGACAAAGTTCGGCAACCGTGCCCATCGGGTCCGGCACGGCTTTCCTGCGTTTGGTGGGGCCGTGACGACTGCGTTCCGATTTGGCCGGGTCTGCGGCCTCGCATGCCTCATGGTCAACGCGGCGGTGGCGGCAGACTTCGCGGCCGGCGTGGACGTCTCGCATTTGCGCTTCTTCGAGGACCGCGGGATTGCCTATCGTGAGGCGGGGCGAACGGGCGACGCCCTGGGGATCCTGAAGAAGCGCGGCGTGAACTGCGCGCGGCTGCGGCTCTTCACCAGCAGCGCCGCCCAGGCCGCCGCCGATCCGTATAACCGCATCAACAACCTCGAATACACGATTCCGCTGGCGGTTCGCGTCAAACAGGCCGGCCTCCAGTTGCTCCTCGATTTCCATTACTCCGATACCTGGGCCGACCCGGGCAAGCAGGCCCAACCCGCAGCCTGGACCAACCTGACGTTCGCCGAACTCGAACAGCGGATCGCCGATTACAGCAGCAACGGCATCGCCGCCTGCAAGGCGGCGGGCGCCCTGCCCGACTGGGTGCAAGTGGGCAACGAGATCACCAGCGGCCTGCTGTGGCCGGACGGTCGCGTCGGCGGCGCTTACGAGAACGCCGCGCAGTGGTCACAATTGGGTCGGCTGGTCAAAGCCGCCGTTCGCGGGATCCGCGACGCGGCCGGCACGCCGCCGCCCAAGATCATGATCCACGTCGATCGCGGCGGCGACTGGGCGACCACGCAGTGGTACTTCGACAACCTGCTCCGGGAACAGGTGGAGTTCGATCTGATTGGCCAGAGCTACTATCCGTTCTGGCACGGGGACCTGGAGGCCTTGCGCAACTGCTTGCACCTCACCGCCAGCCGCTATGGCAAGCCGGTGGTGGTGGCGGAGACGGCGTTCCCCTGGACCAACTCGACAGACGTTGTGGGCTTGCCGGCCACGCCGGACGGGCAGGCCGCCTACGTGGTCGAACTGGCCAAGATCGTGAAGGGCATCCCGGGTGGGCTGGGCGCCGGCATCTTCTGGTGGGGCACGGAGTATCAGCGTCTGGCGGGTGTGGGCACCGCCGGCTTCGAATATCGCTCCCTCTTCGGCACGGGCGGCGACGTCCTGCCGGCGGCGGACGTCCTCGGCCGTTTGGCGGCCCCCATCACGCTGAAAGCGAGTCTGACCAACGCCAGCCTCCACCTCACTTGGCCGCTGAGCGGCGCGGGCTTGGCCTGCGCCACCTCGAGCAACCTGGCTCCTCCCACAACTTGGTTCACTTCCACGAACGAAATCCAAACGAGCGGCCTGGACTTCGAGACCACCCTCCCGCTCGGCGATGAACCGAGCCGGTTCTTTCGACTGCAACTCGAGTGACCGCCGGGTCACGGAGATTCAGGGAGGCGCAGGAATTGGAGAGAGTGGAGCGCAATCGCGCAGACGGGAACACACGGGGGATACGTGTCTCGTTGGCAACTCCTGCGGCGCCCTCGGAGAGGTCGCCCTACCATCTGCTCGAGGTGCCGATGGTGGGGTGCGGCCGCCAGGCGCGCCGGAGACAGGTGGATGGTTGACGGCTCTTCCGGCGCCCTGGGAGACGACCCCTGCCAGAACCGGCAGCTCAAGAAACCAGAATCGACAATCGCACAGCGTTCTTTACTTCGGCGCCCCCGGAATGGGAGATTCCGCCAAGAGCCATGAAGACCACGCGCCGCCGGTTCCTCTGCACCACCGCCCTGTCGACTTCGGCCTTCACCGTCATTCCCGCTTCGGTTCTCGGCGCGCCGGGAAGCGCTTCCCCCAACTCGCGACTCACACTCGCCAGCATCGGCGTCGGCGGTCAGGGCATCCAGAATCTCACGGCCCTGCAAGCCCTCCCGGGCGTCCAGGCGATCGCGGTGTGCGATGTCAACCGCGAGAGCGGCGGCTACCTCTCCTGGAACTGGTCCGAAGGGAAAGAGGGCCGGGCCTGCGGACGCGAGCCGGCCCGACGGTTGGTCGAAGAACACTACGCCGAACAGCGGCGTTCGGGACTCTACCGCGGCTGCAAGGCGTACGCGGATTACCGTGAGCTTCTGGACAAGGAAGACGTCGACGCGGTGATGATCGCCACCCCCGACCACACGCATGCGGTGATCACCATGGCGGCGTTGAAGCGCGGCAAGCATGTCTATTGCGAGAAGCCGCTGACGTGGTCGGTCTTCGAAGCGCGCCAAGTGACCGAAACGGCACGGCAGGCGAAAGTCGCCACCCAGTGCGGCAACCAGGGTCAAGCCTCCGAATCCGCCCGCGTGACGCGCGAGATCCTCGCCGATGGCGCCATCGGCAACGTGCGGGAGGTGCAAGTCTGGTCCGGCGCGCGGTTCTGGAGTTGGCCGACCTGGGAAGGGCGACCCCAGGAGACGCCGCCTGTCCCGGAAGGATTGGACTGGGACCTCTGGCTCGGGCCGGCGCCGCAGCGACCGTATCATCCCAGCTATCATCCGTGGACTTGGCGCAACTGGCTCGACTTCGGCACCGGCCTGCTCGGCGATCTGGGGCTGCACAAGCTCTCGACCGTCTTCAAAGCGCTGAACCTCGGCCATCCGGTCAGCGTCGAAGCCAGCGCCACCAAACTGAGCAACGAGACCTTCCCCCTGGGCGAGATTGTCCGCTTCGAGTTCCCCGCCCGCGGCAGCATGCCCCCGGTGGTCCTCACCTGGTACGACGGCGGACTGCAGCCCCCCCGGCCGGTCGAATTGGAGGACGACGATCCCTTGCGCGATGTCATCTACATCGGCGACCAGGGCAAGCTCATGGGCGACCGGCTCATCCCGGAGGAACGGATGGAGACCTACCGCAAGCCGCCGAAGACGTTGCCGCGTTCTCCGGGCCAATACGAAGAATGGATCGCCGCCTGCCGGGGCGGCCCGCCCGCCGGCTCGAACTTCCCGGACCACTCCGGGCTCCTCACGGAAGTGTGTCTCCTGGGCAACATCGCCGTCCGCGCCCAGAAGAAGCTGCTCTGGGACGGCGCCAAGATGCAGTTCACCAACGATCGGGAAGCCAACAAGCTCTTACACCGCGACTACCGCCCCGGATGGTCGCTCTGAATGCAGGTTGCGGACCGCCCGCCGTCCCGGCGGGCAGAAGCCTCGCAGCCGGACGCACCTCCGAAGCTCCCACACCCCGACTCCCCATTCCTGACTTTCGTCCTCTCCTCTGGCCCCTGTTCCTGCCCTCTTCGTTTCTCCGAGTCTTTGTTGTTCATTTCCCCGCTGATCTCGGCCGGGGCGGCGCGTCGCCCGGGACCACGCCCATGGCCCATACGACGAGGCCGCGCCACATGTTGCGGAAGTCCGATCGTGCCCACAGTTCCGGTGAATGCCCGAGACCGTTGTAGAGCACCCGACCCTTCCCGTAAGTGCGCGCCCAAACCACGGGAAAGTCCTTGTCCGCGCGCCGGACGCCGTCCTTGCTGAGGTCCAGCTTCTCCGCATCCAGGCTCATGAGAACGCGCACCGTGTCGCGGCTGAAACCCTTGACCTGGTAGATCTCGTCGAGCAGCGAGAAGGAACGCGGGAAGCTCCGCATCCCGGGGAACGACGAGTCCTCGACCACCAGGGGCGCCTCGAATTGCCCCCACGGATGACCATCGAACACGCCCCCCAGCATCTCGCCATACTCCGGCCAGGAGGTGAACGTGATGCTCGCACTGTGAATCCCGATGAAGCCCTTGCCGTCCTCGCGGATGAACGCGAGTAGGTCCGCCTTCTGGGAAGCGTCCATATCCAGTTCGCCGTCGGTGTAGAAGGCGACCGCGTCGTAGGCGTCCAGGTTCTTCGCTTCCCATTCGAGGGGTTTCTTGGTGATCGCCGTGCAATCGGTGCGCAGACAGGTCTCCCAGAGCCCGGACTGCTGGCCGAGTTGGTGGAGGGCGGCCATGGCGCTGGAGATGGCCTCGTGCTGGTAGCCCTTGCTCTGCCCGATGAACAGCAGCCTCCGTTTGGGTGCCAACGACGCCGGGGTCAGCCCCTGGGCGGCGATTTCCTCGAAGGTCCGCACGAAACAGCCGCTCTCCGTCGCGCCACCGGGCCGGCCCGATCGCCCCGTGCGCGCTCCGGCGCATTCGTCCAGGAAGGAACCGGCGCCCGACCACACCGTCTGCACAATCCCCAAGAGACGGTCCCGCACCACGGGGGTGGAATGCTGCCGGAACTTGACGATGTCCTGCACTTGTCGGACCGCGGCCTCCTGGTTTTTCCAGGGGCAGGTGACCACGCGGAATCCTTTGAGGGCGAAGTAGACGGCCGTCTGGTCGGGGCGCTCGTAATGCCAGTCGCAGATCACGACGTCCTTGGGGATGAGATCGATGGCGCGGTGGGTGTCGTTGAGGCTGGCTTCCCATTCGCCGAGGCCCGTGGTCTTGCCGTCCAGCAGGCGGTCGCCCCAGATCCAGAGGGACCGGTTCTTCCGCGCCAGGTGATCGCGCAGCAGGCGCACCTCGCCCGCAAACAACTCGGCTTTGTCCTTGCCCGAACAGCGCGGGCACTTGTCTTCCCCGATGTAGAACACCTCGTCCATCCCGGCGTGAAAGGCGTCCGTCTCGAAGGCGTCGCACAATTCGTCCACGAGCGGCAGGACCACCTCGTGCACCTTCGGATGCAGGGGACAGTAACTCTTGCAGTAGAGCCGGTCGGCGTTGGGCCAGGTGTGCTTCTCCGGCATCTTCACCCACGGCGTTTCGTCGAAGTCCGGATAGACCCGGAGCAGGTTGCCGATTCGATTGGCCCAGGATTGATGCCCCAGCAGGTTGATCTGCGGGATGATCCGGATGTGGTGTTCCCGACAGGCCCGGACGATCTTGCCGACGTCGGCCGCCGCGAGCGCGTTGCCATCCCGCAGTTCGGGGCGGCTGACATACTGGTAATTGAAATCGACGCGCAGGATCAGCGTGTTCACCGCGCGCGGCGCCAATTCCTCGTGGATGAACTTCACGAAGCGATCCACCTGCGCGACCGACGGTGCGGCAATCGACAGGCCGCGCACTGGAAATCGCTGGTCGAGATTGGCATCGCCGCGAACGGAAAACGCGGAGGCCAAGACGAGGAGAGGGGCGAGTGCTTTCATTGTGGGGGGGGCGGTTCGTGGGAAGCTCTCACGGTTCTGGGAGCGCGCATTGCGGCCGTGCACCAGAAGCCGACACGAATTCAGGGCGGAACACGAATGGAATCCAGGAATTCGGCTTCGTGCCCCGCTCTGAATTCGTGAGGTGGTTACCCTGAAAACTGGTAGGGCGCGACTCCGAGCAGGACTCGCGAGCAGGTCTCCGTATCGCGCCGCAGACAAGTGCTTTGTTGACTGCAGGTTGCGGCGCCCTCGGAGAGGTCGCCCTACCTTTCATACGAAGGCGTATCCCAGAATGGGTAGGGGGATTCATGGAGAGTTGCCGTCCGCTTCCTCGCATGCATCGGAGTGATGAATCGCGTCGCCCTGGGGTATGAACGCCCGTCCTGGGCTTCCGGGTGACGTGTTTTCGCTCATGGTTTCGTTCCTCAGTATCCGAGCAAGAAGTGATAGATCCGCTTCAGCATTAGCAGGGACACCCGCGGCGGCGGGTAGCGCAGGGCCGAGTCGAACGCGAACGACCGCCGCAGAACCGACCGCTGGTGGCTGAAACAGTCGAAACTCGCCCGACCGTGGTAGGCGCCGAGGCCGCTGGCGCCCAATCCCCCAAACGGCAGGTTCTTGCCCACGATATGCGTGACGGTGTCGTTGAAGCAGACGCCACCGGAGCGTGTCGCCGCCAACACGCGCTCCTGGGTGCGACGATCCCGAGTGAACAGATAGACCGCCAGCGGTGTTGGCCGGTCGCGCAGCCACGTCAGAGCCTCGTCCAGCTCCGTGAACTCGATCACCGGCAGAATGGGACCGAAGATCTCCTCCTGCATCACCGGGGC
>CAYSPU010000115.1:0-8541 GCA_964432995.1 uncultured Verrucomicrobiota bacterium | reverse complement strand
GGCAGCGAGCGACACCCCCGTCAGAATCGTCGGCGCCACATACAAATCCCCGGCGTCGTGCTCGCCCCCAACCGCGATCGAACCGGCCTCGAGATACCGCGTGAGCCGGTCGAAGTGTTTCCGGTTCACGATGCGGCTGTAGTCCGGACTCCGCCGCGGGTCTGCGCCGTAGAACTCGCGGAGGACTCGTTTCATCGCTTCCACCAGCGCCGCGGCGATCCGGCGGTCCACCCAAAGGAAATCCGGGGCGACGCACGTCTGGCCGGCGTTCAGGAATTTCCCCCAGACAATGCGGCGCGCGGTGACTTCGAGCGGCGCGTCGGCACAGACAAAGCAGGGGCATTTCCCGCCGAGTTCGAGCGTGACGGGGGTGAGATGGTGCGCGGCCGCGGCCATGACCGCCCGTCCCACTGTCGTGCTGCCGGTGAAGAAGATCGTGTCGAACCTCTCGCGGAGCAGTTCCTCGGCGACTGCGCGTTCGCCCTGCGCAACGGCGACGAACTCCTCCGGGAAAGTGGCCTCGATGAGTGCGGCCACGGCGGCGGCGGTGTGGGGTGCGTACTCGGAGGGTTTGAGGACGGCGCAATTGCCGGCGGCCAGCGCCCCCACCAGCGGCGAGAGCAGGAGTTGGAAAGGGTAGTTCCACGGGCCGATGATGAGCGCCACGCCGTAGGGTTCCGGCCGGATGAATCCCCGCGACGGCCACGTGATCGGCGGCGTGCGCACCCGCCGCGACCGCATCCAGTTGGGCAGATGGCGCCGGGCGTGGCGCATCTCGCTGAGCACGATTCCCACCTCGGTGGTGTAGGCCTCGTGGGGGGACTTCCGCAGGTCCGCGTGCAATGCCTTGCAGAGGAGTTGCTCGCGGCGTTCGATGGCCTCGCGCAGCCGCTCGAGTTGGGCGCGGCGGAATTCCACGGACTGGGTGGCGCCGGTCCGGAAGTAAGCGCGCTGACGCTCGAGGAGTTGGGTGTAACTCATGCTTGGTCTGGCAGAATGTCCGGTGAAGTGATGGCGTTCGCTCGTGGGGCGGTCAAGCAGCAATCGGGAAGCAGAACATCCTCGAAGGCAGCCAGGCCTCTGCGACTTCCAAGGAGACCGGAATCAAGCTCACCAGCGTCGCCCGCGCCAGCCTCGAGCATCTCGAAGCCGCTTTCCTCAAGGAAGGCGGCCTGCGCGAGCGCATGACCCGCGCCCGACTGGCTGAACGGGCCAGAAGCCAACAGCCGTGGGCGTCAGGGACACACGGCAGCAAGGCTCCACGCACCTATGCGGTACGTGAGGGGGCTTCTCGCCTGCGAGCTTCCGCCACTCCCAATGCCCCCGCCGCGAAGATCAGAGGATACAGCCGCTCGGAATACCAGAGCCGCGCGAAATAGAGCCCGATGGGCGCCGCCTGCAAGTGGCGCCCCTGCTCGATGGCGTCTGCCAACCAAACCAAGCCGCGCTCCACCGTCGGGCCTGATTCGTTGTGGGCAAGGAGCGCGTCCACCGCCAGCGCGGTTTCCTCAACACTCGAGGGAGCCTCATGCGCCCCGCCCCAGCCGCCATCGGCATTCTGCGCTCCCAACAGAAAGCCCCTGCCCGCGGTCGCTAACGGGGCGGGCGCAACGGGGTGGTTGCCGGATGCGGGGATGAGACTCAGGAGCACCTGAGCGGTTCCGTAGACCGGGTTGGCGTGACCGGGGGCGTGCTCGTTGCCAAACCAGAGCGGTAGCCAGGAGCCGTCCGGTTGCTGGGAACGCGCCAGGAATCCATACGCCCGGCCGATCGCGCGATCGGCGCGGCGCCGCCGCAACGCCTCAAGCTGCGGCCGCCAGGCGGTCCAGGCACGGATGGCGTGAGCCGTCAGCTCCGGCGTGCTGCGGTCGAATGGCAGCGTGCCCCAGCCCCGACAGAAAGTCGGGATCCCGCCATCTCGGTTCTGGAGGTCGAGCAACCAGCCGACGCCCGCGCGGGCGGACGCAACGGTGTCCGGTTGCGGTTCGGCCCCTTCCAGGCAGTGGAGCGCGAGCAAGGCGCCCGCGGTGTCGTCGGCGTCCGGAACGCCGCCCGGGAGATCGGTCCAGGCCCAGCCACCGGGAGCGGCGTTGGTGTAAGGATGTCGGGTGCGGTATTGCTGGGCTAGGAGCCACGAGCGCAGACGAGCACGGGCCGCGGCATCGAGGGCGCCGGTTTGGCGGGCCAGGGCTTTGATGCTGAGGGTTGTTGCCCAGGTGGCGAGATTCGTGTCGATGGCCCACGAACCGTCCGGCCTCGCGGATTGGATGAGGAACTGCGTGCCGCGACGGGCCACCGGATGATCGGCGAGGCCCATGGCGGCGAGGCTCATGACGACGAAGCTGGTGAGCGGGATGGCTTCCAGGAAACCGCCGCTGGTCGGCTGGAGGCCCTCCAACAGATGCAGGCTGCGCCGGCGAGCCAGGTGGCGAAGGGCGCGCCGCAGCGGATTCCGCGTCGGGGCGAAGTGGTGGATGACCTGGCCGATGGCGATGAGCGCCGGGAGCGCGTAGCTGACGACCGGGAGGCGGAGGGCGCCAAACCAGCGGGGCGGGAGGACGCCGAGTTCGAACGGAAGCGGGTGCACGCGTTGCCAGCCGTCGGGACCAAGCCGGCTGCTCAGCGCCAGGGTCATGGTGATGGGCACGCTGAAGGTGCGGTCGGAACCATAGGCGGCTTCCAGCGCAGGCACGAGGGCCTCGATCGAGCCGGCCTGCGCCGTGATCCAATCCCGCGCCTTCGCGACTGCCTGGGCATGGGGAGCGTCGGCCCGCGCTGCGCCGAAGGCGGCCCAGGCCAACGCCGTCGTGCTGAGATTGCTTCGACTGCAGGTGGTGTCCCCCCAGCCGCCATCCTCGTTCGCGTGCTGCGCCAGCCAGTCGAGTCCGGACCGGATCAACCGGGCGTGTTGTTGGCCGTCGACAGCGGAGAGGGCGATGACGGCGGTGGCGGTGGAGAGGGCGCTGGTGCTGAGGGAACCGGTCCAGTGGCCGGCGCATTCGAGTTCGGCGAGCAACGAGCGGGTGACGATTGCCCGGGCATGCGCGATTCGTTGGGGCAAGGAATTGTTCACGGCGCGAGATGTCCCAGAGCGAGCAGCCCGTAGAACGTGTATTCGGCATCCAGATGATCATCGGCCCAGTGGCCATGGAAGCCGCCTTCAGCGGACCAGAGAGAGTCAACGAAATCGAGGCAGCGCTCGTGCAAGCTGCTGGGCAAGCGCCGTCCGAGTGTGCCCAGGGCGTGGAGCGTGGTGGCCGTCGAGAGCAGGTCGGGCAGCGGCGCGGCCGGGGTGGCGAGGAAACCGCCCTGCGGATGCGCGCGGGCGAGCAGCCAGTCGGCAGCGGCAGGGCGGACCGGAAGTCCGAGTTGTCCGAGGAGCACGACCGCACCGGCGGTGGCATTGGTGGTTCCGACGCGGGCGCCGGGAACGTTGCTCCAGGCGCCGTCGCTGGATTCGAGCCGCGCGAGCGCCCGGCTGAGGGCAAGCATACGAGGCGGGTGCCGGTCGAGATCCTGGTACGCGCCCAGGGCGACGAAAGCCCCGTAAGCGGTGCCATGGGAAAGCTCGGGGTTGCCGTCGTAACCGCCATCGGGCTTGCGGAAGGACTCGATGCGGGCGAGCAGCGCGCGATCGGATCCGCCCGGCATGCGCTCGCGACCCAGCAATCCCCAGCACCGCGCCAGCGCCCCGAGATGGACGAAATCGAGGTCCGCGCCGTTGCCGAAGCGGTTTAAGAAGGCCTCGACGAGTTGGCGCGGCCAGGGAGTGTCCAGGGCCTCGAGGCCGGCCAGGGCAAACAGCGTGTAGTAAAGGTCGGCATTCCCTGCTCGGTCGCGGGCGCCGCCGTCAGCGGAAATCGACTGGCCCAGGAATCGTCGGACGAGATCGGTGGAATCGCTGAGCAGGCGGGGCGCCCGGCGCGCCACCTCGATCATCTGGAGACGGAGGCTCATGAACCCGAAGAACCTCTCACCTTCCCGCGGGGGCGCTCTCCGGGCTCGAGGGCGGCTCGGTGGGGGAGGCGGGGGATGCAGGCGGCTGCGCGCGGTTGCGCTCCTCCTGTTCCTTGCACCAGCCCTGGATCTGAATCTCGTTGAACATCTTGCCCACCACGCGCCGCAGCAGACCTTTCAGGCTCGGGTGTTCCAACGCCGCCAGCGAGCGGACAGCTTCCTCCTTGTAGGTCTCGAGCAGGGTTTGACAGCGGGTATCGGCCTTGAGCTCGCGGTAGAGTTCCTCGATGCGGGCCGGATCGGCGGGGACCTCCCGGCACCAGAGTTGACGGAGCGACTCGCGACGCGCGCCGTCGGCGCGCTCATGGGCTACCGCCAGCAACAGGCTCGGACGCCCGCTGCGAATGTCGTCGCTCTCCGCTGCGGCGCCCAGGTCTTCGAGGTCATCGCGGATCTGATAGGCAATCCCGACGGCGCAACTGTACGCGTGGAGCACTTCGGAGAATTCCTGGTGTCGCCCCGCGTAGAGTGCTCCGAGGCGCAGAGCGACTTCGAAGGCGGGCGCAGTCTTGCTGCGGAAGATGTCAATGACCTGGAGCGGTTTGAGGGGCGCGGGATGGTGCGCCCAGAGCAACTCCGCTCCCTGGCCGCGACACAGTTCGCGCTGGCCGTCGGCCGCGACCTTCACCATGGCGGCGCGGGTCTCCGGCGGCACCTCGCAGTCCGCGAGCAGACGGTAGCCTTCGCCGATCAGCAGGTCGCCCACGTTCAAGGCCACAGGCACTCCATGCGCCGCGTGCAACGTGCTCTTGCCGTAGCGCACCAGGTCGCCGTCCTCAATATCGTCGTGAATCAGCGACGCCTTGTGGAAACACTCGACCGCGAGCGCCAGGCGTTGGAGATCGGTCGGCAACGATGTCTCCGTTGGATGGTGCAGGGCGTGGCAGGCGGCGACGGCGAGGAACGGCCGCCAGCGCTTGCCTGCGCGCAACAACCACTCGCGGGCCAGCTTCTCGGAATCGCCCTCCGCCGGTCCCAGCAGGGCCTCGAGCACGGCGGGCGTGAACCAACCCTCCACCTCCTCCCGCAACCGGCCCAGATCCAGGCGTCGCGTCTCGTCCTCCGCCGTCAGATGGATATAGTCCCAGACCCAGTCGAGATCGACGTTCGTGTTCGCGCAGTCGTCCTGGAGCAGGGGAATGGCAATGCCCGGAATGGCCGCGGCTTCCATGTAGGGGAAAGCGCGTTCGAGAACGTTGTGGCAACTGACCCCGATGATGGCGTCGATGCGCCCGGTCTGGATCAGGCTCATGACGATGGCCGAACCTTCCGCCACGAGAACCGCATAGCCCAGCTTCTCGGCTTCGGCAGTCAGATCCTGGATCGAGCAGAGGCCGCACTGTTTGCAGACCAGGCCGAACTCGTCGAAGGAGGCCGGACACTTGTCCTCGACGCGGAGGCACTTGGGCAGGAGGAGCAGTCGACGGTGGTAGGGAACGGCGGCGAACTGCTCGCGCCACGACTCGTTGCTGACGAGAATGCTGGCGTAGTCCGTGTATGCCGGATCGCCGCCGAATCCGGCCACGACCCGGGCGGCGTGCGTACGCAGGTCCTCGAGAGGGAGCGGGGGGACCGGGTTGAACTCGGCGACGTAGTGGCGAACCGCCTGGAGCATCTGCTGCCGCTGGGCAAACGTGGGCGGGAACATCGGGTGCACTGGGCGCCACTTCTGCACCGGCACCGGCCGGGGCAGGGCGGCGGTTCCGCGGGCTGGAATGTTCCGGGGCGCAGGCATTACGGGACGACGGGCGAATGCGATGCCGTCGCGGGGGAGAGCGCGGATTGTCGCCGCAGCGCTTCGGCGCGCGCGCGGGCGCCCACCTCGAGGTTGCGGTAGGCGCCGAAATCCGAAAACCAGAGTCGCTTGACCAGCCGGTAGACCCAGTGTTGCTCGGGCACGTCTTCTCCGGGAATCCACTGGCTGCAGCGCGGCGTCATGGCCTCCAACTCGGCTAGGGCCGTGCCGCGCTTCGTCGTGTCGCGCGCCCCGTGCCGCTCCACCAGGCCCCGCACCAGATCGGGGCGTTCCAGGAGAATACAACCGCGGGTCGCGCGCGCGGACGTTTCGCGGAAGTCCTTCAGGAAGGCGCTCGAACGGATGGTCTCCACGATCCCGCGCGGGTCGCGGACGGTGTCGGTGGCGAATTGGATGACGGGACAGGGCTCGATGTCACCATAGGGACTGACGTGATGGCAAATGCCGGTCACCATGGGGCAGATCGCGCGGCCCGCGGCGTCGTAATAGGCGTCCACGATGGCAATGGGCTTGCGGGCGCGCATCCGGGTCACGAACCGGCGGATGCGGAGAAGCTGGTCGGGGCGCAGCGCGAGCTCCGGCCGCATGATCGGACCGATGGGCCGATAGGTGTGGTACCACGCGTAATGGACCCCGCGCCGAATGAGCTCGTCGAGCCAGCCTTCGGTGAGGAGATCGTCGATGTTGGACTGGCAGACGCTGGTGGCGACACCCGTGAGGAGGCCGGCCCGCACCGCATGCTCCAAGCCCCGCAGGCTGCGGTGGAACACCTCCTTGCCACCGCGACGCTCGTCGCTGACCAACTCGCGGCCCTCGATGCTGATGAGGGGGGAGGCGTTGCCGAGACGACGCAGTGTTTCCGCGGTTTTCTCCGTCAGAAACTGGCCGTTGGTGAAGACCTGAAAATAGCAGTCGCGGTGTGCGGCCAGCAGGTCGTACAGCCCGGGATGCATGAACGGTTCGCCCCCGAGCACGCCGAAGAACGAAACGCCCTGGCTTTTCGCCCCGGCGATAACGCGATGCAACACGCCCAGGTCGAGGTCGCTGCGTTCGGCGTCGACATCCACCCAGCATCCCTGGCACCGGAGATTGCAGCCGTTGGTGATCGAAAGGTAGAGGAACGGCGGGAAGAACTTACCCCGCCGCCGACGGTGCTTGAAGCGTTCCACCGCCAGCACTCCCTTGAACCCGAAGTTCCACACGAACCGGGCCAGACACCGGGGATCGGTGCCGCGCAAGGTGCGGCTGACCAGGGAGAGCACCATGAGCAATTAAGACGGCTGGGGCGGGGGCGGTGTCGACTTGCGGGTCGCGGCGATCTCCGCGACCTTCCGGGCGATCTCCTCCGGCGTGGGCAGGGTACGGAGCAGTTCCGGGGGGACGTCCGCCGCCAGGTCGCCAAGCGCCTGCAGGCATTTCTGTCGCTCCTTCAGGGCTTGGTCGGCGTTGCGTTCCTTCCCAAATCGGCCGTGCACCCGCTCGCTGCGCATGCGCAGCACCTCGTAGACATCGGTGCTCAGCAACGCGCCGATGTCGACCTTCACCTTCTCGCGCTGCAGATCCCCCTCGCTCACGGCATCGCCGTTGATCGGTCCCGCCTTGTACTTGGGGAACATGATGGCCGCCTCCGGGCAGACCCGTGCACAGGCCGGGCAGAGGGGCTTGCACTGTTCCGGCTTCTGGACGCGGATGCCGTTCTCCTCATCGAGACCGAAAACGCCGAAGAGGCAGAAGCTCAGGCACTGATGACAATTGGTGCAGCGGTCCTGGTCGATCACCGGGAACCAGGGCAGCCAGGCGGGCGGCCCGAGCGGCGCCCGGCGCAGTGCCGCCACGCGCTCCGCGACCGACTCGGGGCCGGACACCGGGCCGCTCGGACTGCCGCCACTCTCGATCGACAACGCCGGCTGCGGAGCCGCCAGGTTCGGCTCCAGGTTCATCGATTCCATCCGGGCAATCACCTCGGCCGCGGTGAGCGTGCGCATGTTCAAGACTTCGCACGTGTCCGCATCCAGGGGCGCGCCCGCGGCGGCGAAGAGCCACCGTACGGCTCGCGGGAAGCAGGCGACAATTCGCAGCGGGCCCGAGGCCGCCAGGCGGGCGAGTGCCGGATCGGCATGCGCACACAGTTCGCAGAGGTCGGCCACTGGTTCGAACGGCCGGCCCGAATCGCACAGGTGCTGCAGTACAGCCTCCTTCACCGCCGCCGGCGCCATCTGCGAGTGCCGACACTGGCAATACACAATCGTTGGCGGTCGGATGCTCACGGGAGTCTTCCTTCCCCCTTCCGTCGCGCCAAATGTCGATCGATGGTGTCGTCTCGCATTGTCCGGTAGCCACTTACATCAAGGGAGCGCCGGTCGGGCGCCCCGTCAACTGCTTCCCGCCAACCTCCCGCCGGAACACCACAGCGAAAACTCGCATCCCCCCACCGCGATGGCAAGCATTCCCCACTCCAGCATCCCCGATGCGGCACTTCTCGACACTACCCCCATTCCCTCATGTGGGCGGGCAAAACCGTTGCCCGCGAGAAGGGCCGAACCGCGGGTCCTCCGACCCGCAGCAAGGCGCGCACACCCTCGGCTTCGGCTCGAGACGAGAACCACCAAGGGCCAGGTCTTTAGCCCGCCTGCCCCCGAGCTGACCCTCGAGCAGCGCCGGCGGATCCTGGCACGCCAGGGCAAGCGCGGCGACCGATCGCGCTCCCACCCCGAGCAGACCCTCCTGCGGCTCGAGATCGTCTCCCGCGGCCGCTTCCTCGTTGGTTG
>CAYSPU010000114.1:0-17645 GCA_964432995.1 uncultured Verrucomicrobiota bacterium | reverse complement strand
AGGCCGGCTTACTGCCACCGGATGAGGACGTCTTGGCCCACTATCTTCCTGCACCAACTCCCCACCCCCAGACCCGGCCCTTGAGCGCACATCCTTCTTCCTATCCAGCGGCCCGCTTTCTGGAGTTGTGCCGCGAGGCTGCTGGCGGACTGGAGCAGGAATTGGGGGCCGTGTGCGTCGGCCTCGGTGGGGTTGCGCTCACCGCGCCGTGGTACTTCTCCCGCATTTGGGAAACTGTCGCCGAGAATCGTGAGAAGTGGATTGCCGCCAAGTGCAAAGACGGTGCGGACACGGAGACTGCGGCCAAAGTGGCGGCGGCAGTCGAATACGCGAGGTTTGCCCGGGGCCTTGTGCTCATCATTGGTGCATCAGGAGTCGGGAAGAGCCACGGGTGCCGCCTATGGGCGAACCGCAATCCTGGGACATCATGCCTGGCCGAAGTGCCAGCCGGAGGCGGCCGGGGTGCGTTTTTTCGGGCAATAGGGCATGCGTTGGGCATGCGGGTGTTCCTCGGCGGCAGCCCCGATGCACTACAGGATCACATTGAGACCGTTCTCGCCTCTGGCCAGAAAACCCTCATTCTGGATGAGGCACAGCGTTGTTTCCCGGAAGGGAATTACCGGGCAGCGCGGCCGTTCAGGCTGGAGTGGATCCACAGCCAGTTGAATAGGGGCGTTCCTATCGTGTTGGTGAGCACGCCGCAGTTCAACGACCTCCTGAAGGCAATCCGAGCGGCCAAAAGGTGGGACGCCAACCAGTTCGTGAACCGAGTTCGGCGGCAAGAGGACCTCCCAGAACAGCCCAGCGCTAGCGACTTTGAGTTAGTGGCTGCCAGCATGCTCCCAAGTCTTCCGGCCGCCGCGCTGCGCCGTGTGTGTGCAACGCTGCGCGATCTGGGGGCGGGGCTGGGCACTCTGAGGACGCTTGCTGTTCGCGCATGTTGCATTGCGCACCAGGCTGGCAGGAAGGCCGCTACCGTCTCCGATGTGCGGCAGGCTTTGGGCGGGGGCCGGGAGCGCGGTGACCGGCCCTTGTTGTCACCGGAACAACCTCATTGCATGCCACCTGAAGACGGCCTGCAGAGGAGGCTCCGTTCCGGATCTGGGGTGCCTGGCGAGTGATCCGAGTCCAGGGTTGAGCACGTTCCTGAATCAGGCGGCCTTATAGGCTACGCTCTTTGACGTTTTGTTTTTGCCATGGCCCCGAAACGGGGCCTTTACCACGTACAGTCATGGTGGCCGGTTTTTCGGCCAGATTTGGGAGCGGCGGGTACAACTGTGAGGGCACCGCTCCCACTTCTGGCTTTGGCTTAGCCCGGAAATCTCACGATGGATGAGTGCATGAGATTTCCGGGCTCCAGATTTGGGTTCACCTGGTGTGAAGCGCCTTGCTCTTTAGCAAGTCGCAGATATGGACAACGATGTTGCTTCGCATGGGGGCGGCGGGAACCAGAATCGCATCCATAGGCCTTGCCGTACCGCTCCTTGGCAGTGCGGGTGGCGACCAGGACTTCAGCAGGCACAACCGAGAGGGTGCGGTGCGGGTGGGCGACCGGGGCCGGTGCGGTTGGCTTTGCCCTCAGCCTGTCTTCCGCTGCTGCTCGCTCCGGTGGTAGTAGTAGTAATTCTGGCCGTAGGGGTCGGACTTCTTGGGGGTAAGTCCGTTGAGCACCAGGCCGACGATGGGAGCGTCGGCGCGTTTCAGGATTTCGACGGCCCTGACGACGGCGCGCCGCGGGGTCTGGTTGGCGCGGACGACGAAGCAGACGGCTTGGACGCGGTTGGAGAGGAGCAAGGTATCGCTGATGCCGAGCATGGGGGCCGAATCGACGATGACGCGCTCGAAGCGCTTGAGCAGTTCCCCGACCAGGTAGCTGAAGTTGGGCTGGGCGAGCAACTCGGAGGGATTGGAGACGGGGGTGCCGGCGGCGATGAAGGCGAGGTTTTGGATTTCGGTGGGCTGGAGGACTTCATCGAGCGCGAGGGGGTTGGTGAAGCTGGTGGTATCGCCGGAGGGTGCCGGGCTGGATGCCGATGGTTCATCGAGGGCCCCGCGCTGTTTGCGGCGCACTTCGGCGAAGCTCAGTTCGGGTCGAGGCGAACCGCCCGGGCTACCGCCGCGCAAGGAAGCCTTGGGCTTTGCCTTGCGGAGGAAATCGGAGACGCCGGCGTGGTCGATCTTGACTTGGGCCAGGGAAGGGGCGGCCATGGGACGGCGGAGGTCGCACTCAATGAGAACGGTGCGCATGCCCTGCTGGGCGAGACCGACGGCGAAGTTCAGGGCGCAGAAGGTCTTGCCTTCGTCCGGCGAGGTGCTGGTGAAGAGGACGCTGCGCGGTTCGTTGCCTTTGGAAAGGACGGAGATCGAAGTCCGCAGCGAGCGGAATCCTTCCGCCGCCGCCATTTCGGTTTCGGCATTGCGGAGGACGGGGACGACGCCCAGGACGGGCAGACGCAGGATCATTTCGGCTTCGTCCACACTTTTGAGCGAAGTATCTCCCAGCCCGAAGACGAGGGCGAGGAGCAGGCCCAGAGCCATGCCCCCAACGATGCCGGCGGCGAGGGTCTGTGGCCAATTGGGACCTGCGCGCCTGGGGGGCACTGCCGCACCCGGGGCGTTTTGCAGGAGGCTGCCCGTGGCATCTTCGGCAAACCCGACGGTGGTGAGGCTGTCGTAGTAGCGCTTCAGCAGTGTGAACTGGCTGTTGAGGTTGTCTTGGGCGCCGGTCTGCGATCGTTGCTCCAGAGCCGTGGCGTCCGCGGCTTGGCGCAGGCCCTCCGATTCCTTGCGGATGGCGTCCTCCTCGTCGCGGGCCTGCTTGGCCAACGCCTGGAGCTCGCGAGCGCTGTTGTTCACGGCCGCGGCCAGTTGCCCCTGGAGTCGGTCCAGCTCGGCCTTGGACTCGATGAACTTGGGGTGTTTCTCCTTGTATTCCTTCTTGATTTCCTCGAAGGCGGTCTCCTGGGCAGTCAGAGCCGCCTGGGCCGCGGTCACCGCCGCGTTGGTGGCGATGGCCGTGACCCGGAGCAAGCCCTCGACGTTCGTTCCCTGCCGGGCGGCTTGATCGGAATGGACCTCCAACTCCTGTCGTCGTTCGGAGGCTGTGGCGAGCCGGCGCATCGAGTCCAGGAGCTTCTGCTGAGCCTCCAGCAGCCGGTCGGCGGAGTCCCCGGGTTGCCCGCCCGCAGCGGTTCGTTCCGCCCGTTCTTCGCGAAGCCGACGCGTCAGTTGCTCGAGGGCGTTCAGCAAGCTTGTCTTTTGATCTTCGGCGTCGGCTTTGATCACCTCGTCGCAGAGCTGGTTCGCCAGGTCAGCGGCCAGTTGGGCAGTGCCGGCCCGGACCGTGACGCGGGCGACAGTGTCGTTGGGGGGAACCTCCACTTGCACGGCGTCCTGGAGCCCTTCCCAGGCTTCGCGGGTGCCGGAGGCGAACCACCCGGACCGGGTGAAGTACCGGTTCCCCGAGAGCTTGTTCGCGTCCGCCACGCGCCGGAGGGTGTTCGCGCTGAGAAGCTCTCGGCGGACTTCCTTCATGCGCCGTTCGATCGCGGCTCCGTCGACATGGGTGGCGCCTCCGCTGGTGAGGTCCCGCAGTTGGGCCCTGGTGACATTGTACTCGATGACGGCGGTGGCGACGAAAGTCTCGGGCGTCATGTACAGGCAGAGGGCGGCCAGTCCGCCGCCGAGCAGGACGCACAGGGCGACCAGCCAGGAGCGTTCCCACAGCGCGGTCAGGAGCTTCCGCAGGCGCATCCCGGCGGCGTTTGCGTCTTCGACTTGATGGACAACCGGTGCTTTCATATTCGCCAAACCAGGACGCCGGATGGGTCGCCGGCGCTGATTTGCTCTGCATTGTGGCCGAGGCCCCCAGAAATGACGAGGCATTTTCTGTCCCCGAGATTCCGCTTAACGTTTTCCGGCATCCTCGATTACAGTTGCCCCGATGTCCGCGACCCATGGAGCACCGACGCACGGAGCCGGAACCAGCCCGGAAACGCACGAGCTGGCATGGTTCTGCCTCCGCTCGCAGCTCAAACACGAGCACATCGCGGCGGCCAACCTCCGCCGCCTCGAAGGGGTGGAGGTGTTCAATCCGCGGATCCGGTTCAAGCGCTCGACGCGCCGGGGTCCGGTCTGGTTCGTGGAATCGTTGTTTCCGAGTTACGTTTTCGCCCGATTTGACTGGCGCACCTCCTTGCGCTTGGTGCACCACTCGCCGGGGGTGGCCGGCGTGGTCCACTTCGGCTCCCGCTGGCCTACCGTGCCCGACCACGTCATCGCCAACCTGAAAACGAGCGTCGGCGAGGAGGAACTCAAGGTCATGCCGGATACCGTCCAACCAGGGGACGCCGTGCAGATTTCGGGGGGCAGCTTCCACGGGCTGCAGGGATTGGTCACACGTCTGATCCCGGCGCGGGCTCGCGTGGCGGTGCTCCTCGAGTTTCTTGGTCGCCAGACCTCCGTCGAGGTGGCGATGGACGCCCTGGTGCCTCTGGACGCCGGCCCTTACCGCCGGGTAAAGACGGTTTGAGCTGAAGGCCTCAGCGCGTCTTCGGTCCCACCTCGATGACGTCGCCCGGCTGAATCAGGAACTCCGCGGCGTCGGTCGGCCCGCCAGTCTGCTCCAGATTGAGCGGGATGGTCTTCTTCTCGCCACCCACCACCCGCAGGATCGTGATCTTCGCCAGCGCCGATTTCCGGGTCACCCCGCGCGCCATGCCGATCGCTTTCACCAGGGTCAGCTTCTCCTGGGACGGCCAGCCGTAGGTTCCCGGCTTGTACACTTGGTTCAGAATCGTGAAGGTCGCTGCTTGCGGCACCTCCGAGTCCACCGTCGCGGTGGTCACTGCCTTCACCGGATCCTGCTGAGGAACCGGGGCAGCGACTGTCTTCGGCGACTCCAGGAGCCGGACCGTCACCTGGGGATGGACCAGGTAGTCGCGCGCCAGGATCTCGTGGATTGCCACCCGTGCCTGCTCGACCGTCTTGCCACCGAGGGGCAGGATTCCGAGGTGAGGGTATTCGATCGTCCCCTCGTTGCTCACCACGGCGCGCGCCAGGCTCAACTCCGGTTCACCCTTTACCGCGATCTCGATCACATCCTCGCTGCCCAGAAGATGCTCCTGCGGAAGGGGCGTGACTTCAGCCGTCTCGGCCGGCGCCGGTGCGGCCTCGTTGGCTGGAGTTGGCACCGGCGCAACCTCATCGGCCGGAACTCGCACCGGTGTAACCTCATCCGTGCGGGCTGGAACCGCCGGACTCGTCACGAGGTTGGTCGGCGCCACGGGATTCGATGTGGCTGGGCGGCCTGCGTCTGCCTCAGGATCTCCAGCAGGTTGCTGTGCGGAACGATGCCATGGTCCGTGAGCACGCCGTCGCTGGCCCACAGCGCTCCTGCCACCACGGCCGATCCAATCCATCCTGCGATGACTTGTTCCGTCCTCATAAGCCTGCTCTGTGCCCCCCGCCAACGCCCCGTTCACGGATTCGACCCTCGGAGATGCATCCCAACTGCCCTCGCCTCGTCCGGCATGCGCCCCGGCCCGGCCGGGGATTGGCAGCAAGAGTCTCCCATTGGAAGGTTCCTCTTGGAAGAAAAACCTTCAGACCGGGACCTTCGGGCATTGCATTTGCCATGCAACTGTGGTTCGCTCCCGTCGCACGCCGATGCAGGTCTTCATCCCAAGTCATACTCCCGCGCCCGCCCTCGAACAACGGCTCGCCTCGCTCGATATCACTCGCCGCCGGTTCTCCGCTTCCAACGTCGCCGATCTCGCGCACGACAATGCCGAGGCCGTCTATCTGCTTCCTTGGGAAGCCCTTTCCGACGCCGAATGGCCTCAGCTCCGGGTTCGGCTGACCCAGGCCAACCGCTGTTACGTGGTGGCTGGCGAGCAACTGCAGACCGCGGAAATCATGGCCGCCGCCAGGGACGGCGCCTCTGACGTCCTGCAACTCTCGGATACCGACGACCGCTGGCGTGCGGCCCTGCAACAGGCGGCGGAATCCCAGCAGCTTTGGCTCCGTCTCTACGGCAGCCCCCAGGGACCCTTGCCGAACTTCCTCTTGGGACAATCGGCGCCCATGAAGTCCCTCCGGGTGGCCATCGAGAAACTGGGGCCCACGAATGCCTCCGTGCTCATTCTCGGCGAATCCGGTGTCGGCAAGGAACGCGTCGCCAACGCCCTCCACACCGCCTCGGGTCGCGGGCCGTTCGTCGCCGTCAATTGCGCCGCCATCCCCAAGGAACTGATGGAAGCCGAGCTGTTCGGGGCCGAACGCGGCGCTTACACCGGGGCCGTCCGCTCCCGGGCCGGCCTCGTCGAGCAAGCCGCCGGCGGCACGCTCTTCCTCGACGAAATCGGCGAGCTCGACGTCCGCCTCCAGCCCAAGCTGCTCCGGTTCCTCGAAACGCGCAAAGCGCGACGCGTCGGGGGGCAGACGGAGATCCAGTCCGAGGTCCGCGTTCTTTCCGCCACCAACAGCAATCTGGAAGCCGGCGTGGCGGGAGGTTCGTTCCGCTCCGATCTCTACTACCGCCTTTCGGAAGTCATCCTGCACATTCCGCCGCTGCGCGCGCGTCCCGAGGACATCCCACAGTTCGCGCTGCACTTCCTCCAGGCCGCCGGCGAGCGGCACGGGAAGTACTTCGAATCCCTCGAGCCGCAACTCGTGCGCAAACTGCAGAACTACGATTGGCCAGGGAACGCCCGCGAGTTGCGCAACGCCATCGACCGCATGGTCATCCTCTACGATGGTCCGGTCCTTCGCGCCGCCTGGTGGGATGCGCCCCAGAGCAACTATCCGCCGGCGAGCGAGTCGGGAGCCAACCAGGCGCCGCCAACCGCCCCCGGCGCCGCCCTCCCGCTCAGTCGCAAGCAACGCCTCGAACGCGCCCGCCAACTGCTGGCCGACGGCACCAACGACCTGACCTGGGTTGCCGCCCAACTCGGGATTCACCCGACCACTCTCTATCGTTGGCGCAAGGGCAAGAAGGTGTGACCCCGCCCCACTTCCTGCCGGTGGTCGAGCGCGAGTTGCGGGTGCGGGCACGCCAGCGGTTTACCCCCTGGCTCCGCGTGATCGTCGGCGCCATCGCCGGGCTCGTCGCCGCGCTGGTGCTGCAGATCACGAGCTCGGCTCCGGGGCTCGGCCCTCCCGGCCAAGTGCTCCTCGGGGCGCTGGGTTGGTTCACGTTCGCGATCTGCCTGGTCGAAGGCCTCCGGCAAACCACCGACTCCCTGAACCGCGAGCAGCGCGAGGGAACCCTGGGCCTGCTGTTCCTCACCGATCTCCGCGGTGTGGACGTGGTGGTCGGCAAACTCGCGGCCTGCTCGGTGCAATCGTTCTATGGCTTGCTTGCCGTGTTCCCGGCGATGGGCATCGCCCTGGCCGCCGGCGGCACCACCGCCGGCGAATTCTGGCGCACCCAATTGGTGTTGCTCGAGACCTTGCTCCTGGCGTTGGCCTGCGGGCTCTGGGCCAGCGCCCGACGGCTGGATGAGCATCGCGCGCTCGTTCTCGGCGTGGGCATGGTCCTGGGCGTGACTCTGCTCCCGCCGCTGGTGGAGGCGTTCCTGTTGCCCCGCGGTCTTCCGTCAATCAGCCCCGGCACGGCGATGTTTCGTGCGGCCGACCTAGCGTATCGAGCAAGCCCCGGTGCATTCTGGGGCACTGCGGTGGCGATCCCGCTCCTGAGCGTGCTGCTGGTCTGGTCCGCCGGACGGCGACTCGCTCGAGGCTGGCACGAACCCGCGCCGGTTACTGCCCCGCCACAACCCAAGCAAGCAGGACCCGTCGAATGGACCTATCGCCCCAGCCCCGGCCTGCACGCCCGTCCCGCCAAACCGGTTCTCGACCGCGATCCGCTCTGGTGGCTGGCCCAACGCCAACGGCCGCGCCGGCTCCTGCTTTGGATCGCCGCCCTGACCCCACTCCTGTTCCTGATCACCCGGATTCTCGCCTTTCGGGTGGTTGGCCCGGGCATCGGAGTAAGTTACGGACTCTCTCTGGCGGTAGGAGCAATTGGCACGTTGCTCCCGGTTCTCATCCTGGCCATCGCCGCTTCGCAACGCCTCGTCGAGAGCCGCAACGAGGGCACACTCGAACTCCTCCTGACCACGCCGCTCTCGCCGCGAAGGATCGTCGAGAGCTATTGGCTGTCGGTTTGGCGGGTGTTGCGCTGGCCGCTGTTCCTTATGCTGCTGCTCCAGACGGGTGCCCTCTTCCTCCAGGGCTTCGCCGGGACCAGTATCCCTGGCGTTTTCTGGATCTACCTCCTGTTTTCGCAGGTCGGCAGCGGCGTCCATCACGTAGCCCTGGCTGTAGCCGCCTGCTGGATGGCAATGTGGTTCGCGGTCCGCGCGCACAAGACCTCGAGCGTCGTCGGTCTCACCCTGCTCTGGACGGCGGTGGTGAGTTGGCTTGGCGCGATGATCTGCCAGGTCGCATTGGGCCTGGTGTTTTCCCCCCTCTTCAGCACCCGCTCGAGTGGGTGGATCTACCCTTTTCAACTGCTGATCCAGTGGTTGCCCATTGTTTACCTGGTCTACCTCGTGTTCTGGGCGCGCCACCGGCTCTTCACCCGCCTGCGCCAAACGGTCGCCGGGGCGGAATAACTCCTGCGCCGAGCCTCTTCCTTTCTGGAAGGCCACGGAGATCGAGACCCGCCCTCCCCCCTACATCCCCCTCCTAATCCCAATCCTAATCTTAATCTTGCTCTTGCTCTTAATCTTAATCTTCATTCCCGACCCGTGCACCTCAGCGGTGAACACCCCGGTGATCGGGATGGAGAGGAGAAAGAGGAGGAGGAGGATTACGATTAGGATTACGATTAGGAGGAGGAGAAGGGGGTAGGAGCGAAGTTGCTCTGCGGCTTGGCGTCTTGGCGCGAGGATTTCGGGCGAGGGGGATTCCCCTGAGATCAGGGCAGGGGTTCTCGCGCAAAGCCGCAGAGTCGCCAAGGGGGGAAGAGTTGCATTGCGCTCTGTCTCGGGCGAAGATTCTCAGGGAATCACCGCATCGATGCATCAGTCTTCATCCCCGGGGAAGACCCTCTCGACAGTGAACCAGAACGGGCACGACCGTAGGAGAGCGGATCGACGCCGGTGCTGCCGCGGCCGTCTGTCTCGCCTGCCACTCTTGTGTCTCACCCTCGCCCTGCTGGGTTGGGTGCCGGCTCTCAATCGGATCTCGGCCCAGCAAGCCGTTCCCCCGCCGCCGCCAGATGCGGTGTTACTTGCCCCGACCCACCTTGGACTGGTCCCGCCGCCGAGCCCGCCGACTGGCCCCCGGCTCGCAACGCCCGACGAGATGCAGCTCTGGACCGGCACACTGCAGCCATGGCTCCAGAAGGGTGAGGAAGTGCGCCTACTCGAGTGGCTCGAAGTCCACAGCGATCGAATCAAGAGCCTCGAGGAGTGTGGGTTCCCCATCCTTGGGCTGGCTTGTCAGAGCCGGCTCACGAACACCGTCGATTGGCTCATTGCCCATGGCGCTGCCGTGAACGCCGAGTGCTCCCCGTCGCTCGCCGGCGCCGGCTATGGAGCCTTGGGTGGAAGATATGGTTCTCGAGCGGGATCCGCGACTTCCGCGGGCCGGTCGATTGCCGGTGATGCGACGATTGGCGGACCAGCTCCCACCCCCTTGGCTTCCGCCGTGGACGCAGGCGTCCCGGCCTTCGTCCGCAACTTGCTCGATGCCGGTGCCGAGGTGAACCCGACGAACGACACCCCCAACGCCATGCGCCTCCTGGAAAGGGCGGTGCGGATGGCGCTGGTTCAAAGTCACGGCGAAACGAGTAGCTTCATGGCCAGGCTGGCACGGATCCCAGGAGTGCCGAATGCGCCTGTTCCCCCGGAACGTCTCGAGGTGATTCGACTCCTTCTCGACCGCGGAGCGACGTTGTTTGCCGTGGTGTCTGCGCCCGCTGCATCGAGGGACAACGAGGACGCCGCTATGATGGAGATGATGCGGAGCGCCGGGATCCCCGCGCCCGCACCCCCGACAGTCGAGGAGAGTGAGGACAGCCTTCTCGCCAGGGCAAGGCAAGCCCCCGAGGTCCTCGACCTGTTGCTGACCAACTCCCGACCTCGCGACGCCCGAAGCCCGCAAGGCGACTCGCTGGTGCACATCGCCGCCGCCAACCGCCGCGCAGAGGCCCTGGAAGTCCTCCTCGAGGGCGGGCTCTCCGCAACGTCCACCAATCGTCTCGGATTCACCCCGCTGCACCTCGTCGCCCGCGCGGTCCGACAGCCAACGCCCACTGCCGTGGCGGACCGACTCCTCGCAGCCGGTGCCCGGCACGACCTGTTCACCGCCGCGGGCCTCGGCGACACCAACGCCTTGGCCTCCCTCTTGACCCAGGAACCGAACGGGCTTCGTCGGCACGGTCCTGATGGCCGGACCCCATTGCACTGGGCAATCCGCAGCCGTCAGACCGCCACCGTCCAATGGCTGGTCGCGCACCGCGCGCCGGTCGCCGCCACCGATGCGGAGGGCAACACCCCGTTGCACAGCGTGATCTCCGGCGACATGAAGGAAGCCGTCCCATTCCTGCTCGAGGCTCACGCCCCCCTGGCGATCACCAATCGCCTGCGCGAAACCCCGGTCTCCCTGGCGACCCGGGACCTGGACACCTTTCAACTCCTATTGAAGGCAGGCGCCGGCGTTGACCCGGACCCGCCCGGCGCGATCCCGCCGCTCATCGCTGCTGTCCAATCCGGCGCAAGACGCGACGCCATCGACCTGCTCATCGCTGAGGACGCCAACCTGTCCGTCACCAACCACGAGGGAAAGACCGCCATCCATCTTCTGACGGAGCAATCGGGGCCGTTGGAGATCATCGAACAACTGGTGGCCTGCGGGGCCGACCTCGAGGCCCGCGACACCAACGGCAACACCGCCCTGCACCTCGCAGCGATGCACCCGCAAGCCCTCGGGCTCTACCGACCTCGTCCCGACTGGATCCACCGCTTCAGCCAGGGGGGCCGCTGGCGCCGCAACCTCGCGGCTTGGCTCGAGAAACACCGCGTGATCGCCCCAACACCAGGCGCAGCCAACGTCTCGGTGGTCGACTTCCTCATCAGCCTGGGCGCCGACGTGCGCGCCACCAATTCCCTGGGCCGCACCCCGCTGGAGTCCGTCAACCTGGAAGACCTCTTTGTCACCAGCAACCAGGCCCAGCCCTTCCTCCTCGCCGCTCGCAAACTGATCGCCAACGACGCCGCCCTGGAGAAGCGCGATCGAAACGGCGATACGCCTCTCCTTGCCGCCGTCCGCCAAGGCCACATCTCGTGGGCCCAACACCTCCTTCGCCTCGGCGCCGACCTCCGCGTCCGCGACAAGTCCGGCGACAGCGCTCTCCACGTAACCCTCGCCAACCCCGAAGCCCGTCCGATCGACCTCGGCAACACCCTCGCCTTCGTGCGAGAACTGCTGAACCGGGGGCTTTCCTGGTCGGCGACCAACGGCGCGGGGGACACCCCTCTGCACCTTGCTCTCCGGCGACCTCCGCTTGCCCCGTCGCACTGGGAACCAAACCGGGAACTCCTCGAAGGTTGCCTCGACCTGAAAGCCCCGAACGCCGGCGCCAACGTGAATCTCGCCAATCGGCAGGGCGATACTCTCCTCCACCTTGCCATCAGGCAGGGGGCCTATCAGGTCATTGAA
The DNA here is from genome assembly GCA_964432995.1 of uncultured Verrucomicrobiota bacterium. Classification (GTDB taxonomy): domain Bacteria; phylum Verrucomicrobiota; class Verrucomicrobiia; order Limisphaerales; family JAHDYP01; genus CAYSPU01. The sequence continues at coordinate 5,975 of CAYSPU010000114.1, read as the reverse complement.
GCCCTCTGCCGTCGCGGCGCTGATGTCCAGGCCCGCAACGCCGCCGGCGAGAGCCCTCTCCTGCTCGCCTACTTGGCGCCCAGCCCCTGGGCCAAGTCCAACACCACCCCGCCCCAGCTCCCTGCGGACCTTCTTGCCCGTCTGGGTAACCCCATCATCGACCTCAAGGTGCTCCTCCCGGGTGCCACCAACTCCATCCGATCTGCCGTCTACGATGGCGACACCAACACCGTCGCCCAATACCTCGAAGTCGAACCCCGACTGGCCACCTCTCCCAATGCCGCCGGCCAGTTGCTCATCGATCAGACGGTGCCCCGATTGAGAGCCGACGTCGCCCGCCAACTCCTCGCCGCGGGCTCGCCGCTCACCCCCGGCGCGGCCGTCAGGCTCGGCCGCATCGACGCGCTCCCCGGTCTCTGCAACTCGCTCGCCCCCCGGGAACGCGACCTTCTCCTGTTCACCGCCGTCAAGGCCCGGCAACCCGCCGCCCTCCGCTGGCTCCTCGAACACGGCGCCAATCCCAACGTCCAAGACAACACCGGTCGCACCCTAAAGTCTCGTCTCGGATCTGGCGACGATGCCGGACTCGAGGACCTCCTGACGGCGCACGGCGCCGAACCCAACCTCTTCGACGCCCTCGCTGGCCGCGATACTGCCCTTGCCGAGAAACTCCTCCGCCAGCAGCCCGGACTCGCGCACCAGACCAATTCCGCCGGCCAACCGCCTCTGCTCCTGGCCATCCTCTACACCAACGACACTCTCTTCCACCGACTGCTGGAATTGAATGCCGACGTCCGGCTCGGCACCCCGCGTGGCTTCACCCCGCTCCACGCCGCTGCCGCCGTCGACCGCGCCGACTTCGCCACCAACCTCCTCGCTCGCGGCGCCAACCCGAACGCCCGCGATCAGTTCTTCAACACCCCGCTTCACTGGGCCGCCCACGCCGGCGCTACCAGCGTCGTCGCCGCTCTCCTCGAGGCCGGCGTCGACATCGACACGCCCAGTATCCAGGTGTTGCCCGGAGGTCGCGAGCCTGTGGGAGACTTCAACACCCCGCTGCACGCCGCCGTCGAGAGTTACCAAGCCGCCACTGTCGCCTGGCTGCTCGCGCACGGTGCCGACCGCTCCCGCACCAACTCCTTTGGCTTCACCCCGCTGGAAGCGGCCCGCCGCACGCCGCCGATGCTCTCTCCCCACGTCGCTGAGCCCGGAATGCCAACACGGGCCCTGGCGCGCGACGAGACCCAGCGCGACGCGATCATCCAACAACTGGAAGCGGTCGACGAATGAGCTGGGGACTTGCGGTCTCGCGGGTCCAAACGCCGGAGTAGCCACGGACGCCCGCCCGCGCACTATTGCCCTCCGCCGGACGCATGATGCCAGGTGTCTCTGGTCTCTTTCGGTACGCTGCGCCCTCCCCATCCCCGGGGCAGTCTTGATCCGTGGGGAAACGAGGAGTCCCTCCTCCTCCCCTTCCTACCCCTAATCTTAATCTTAATCTTGCTCTTGCTCTTAATCTTCATCCCCGACCCGTGCACCTCGGCGGTGAACACCCCGGCGATCGGGACGGGGAGGAGGAGGAGGAGGAGGATTACGATTAGGATTACGATTAGGAGTGGGAGAAGGGGGTAGGAGCGAAGTTGCATTGCGCTCTGTCTCGGGCGAAGATTCTCACGGAATCACCGCATTGATGCATCAGTCTTCATCCCCGGGGAAGACCCTCTCGACAGTGAACCAGAACGGGCACGACCGTAGGAGAGCGGATCGACGCCGGTGCCGCGGCCGTCTGTCTCGCCCGCTACTCTTCTGTCTGACCCTCGCCCTGCTGGGTTGGGTGCCGGCGCTCACTCAGGTCTCGGCCCAGCAAGCACCTCCCTCGCCGCCGCCAGATGCCGTGCTACTTGCCCCGACCGAGCCTGCACTGGTACCCCCGCCGAGCCCGCCGCCTGGACCCCGTCCCGCAACGCCCGACGAGATGCGGCTGTGGACCGAGACACTTCAACCTTGGCTCCAGAAGGGAGAAGAAGCCCCCTTGCTCGAGTGGATCCAGACTCATCGCGATCAAGTCAAGAACCTCGAAGAAGCCGGCTTTCCGGTCCTTGGCAGGGCGCTGTGTCACCGGCTCACCAATGCCGTCGAGTGGCTGCTGGCCCATGGCGCCGATGTGAATGCCCGGAACTCCCCCATGTACGCCTTTCCAACCGGTGGCGTCAGGCCGTCGCTCACGCCCTTGAACTGGGCGGTGAGGAGCGGGGTCCCGTCCTTCGTCGTCCAATTGATCGACGCCGGGGCAGAACTCAATCCGACGAACACCCCGGGGCCCCAAGTGCCACCACTCGATCACGCCGTGTCGGCATTGGTGCACGATCTCCGATTCGGCAGACTCTACGGACGTGGCCTGCCCGCAGCTTCTCCCCCAGTGAGCACCAATCTGCCGACTGCCGCTGACCGGCAGGAGATCATCCGGCTGCTCCTGGATCGAGGCGCCAACCTGTTCGGCGAGACCCGCTGGTCCCCTGGCTTGAGCCTCCTTCAGGAAGTGGCGTTCTCGCCGGATCTCCTGGATCTGCTGCTGACCAACTCGCGACCGCGCGATGCCCGCAGCACCGAGGGCGATACCCTCCTCCACTTCGCGGCAACCTATGCCCGCGTGGATGCACTGGACGTTCTACTCACGGGCGGGCTCTCCGCATCGGTCATCAACCACCGCGGCTTCACCCCGCTCCATAACGTCGCCCGGCTGCCCGCCCCCGCCGTCCCCGGGCCGGGAGCTCCCCCAGCCAGGATCCCGCCGATGGTCAGGCGGATTGCCGGCCTCAGCATGCTGAGTTACGACCCCAGCGCGAACCGCATCGCCGCGGCCGCGCGACTCCTCGCCGCCGGCGCCCGTCACGACGTGTTCACCGCGGCCGGCTTGGGGGACACCAACACCCTGGCCTCCCTTCTCCTCGGGAACCAAGGCGCGCTCGCCCAACAGGATGCCATCGGTTGCACCCCGCTCCACTGGGCCATTCAGAGCCGCGAAACCGAGACTGTCCGCTGGCTGATCCGGCACGGCGCTCCCATCGCCGCCACCAACGTCACCGGAGATACACCCCTGCACGACGCTGTCCTTACGATGAACCTCGACGCGGCGACAATCCTCCTTCGCGCCCACGCCCCCATGGCCGTCACCAACCTCCAGCACGAAACCCCCGCGTCCTTGGCGACCAGGAACCCCGACCTGCTCCGCCTCCTCCTGAGATCCGGCGCCAGTGCCAATCCTGACCCACCCGGCTCGATCCCGCCGCTCATTGCCGCCGCCGAACCCGGCTCGATCCCCGATGTCATCGACCTGTTGCTCGCTTACGACGTCGATCTCGCTGCCACCAACAGCGAAGGCAAATCGGCCATCCATCTCCTGACCCAAAGCCCGTCGTCACTGGCGGTCATCGAGCAGTTGACGGCCCGCGGCGCCAACCTCGAGGCACGCGACACCAACGGAAACACCGCCCTCCACCTCGCCGCGATGCAGCCCGAAAACCAGGGCTTCTATCAACCACGTCCCAACTGGATCCACCGCGGTGCTCGGCCGGGGACGTGGCGCGCCAACTTCGTCGGCTGGCTCGAACGTCGCGGAGTGATCAATCCAACCCCACCTCCCACCAACGTGAGCGCGCTCGACTTCCTCCTCGACCTCGGCGCCAACGCGCGGGCTACCAACGCCCTGGGGCGCACCCCGCTCCATCTGGTAAGTCCGGAAGACCACCGGTTTGGTGGCAACCTGACCAACGAGATGATCCAACCGTTCCTCCTCGCGGTCCGCAGGCTGATCACCGCCGGCGCTTCGCTTGAAGACCGCGATCGGAATGGCGACACCCCCTTCCTCGTCGCGGTTCGCGAAGGTCACTCCCTCTGGGCCCTGAACCTGCTCCACTTGGGTGCCAACGCCCGCGCCGTCAACAAGTCCGGAAACACCGCCCTGCACCTGATGCTCACCGGCGCCGAAACCCAGAGGAGCGACCTCGATTCGATGCTCCCCCTTTTGAATCGACTGCTGGATGACGGCCTGTCCTGGTCGGCAACCAACCATGCCGGTGACACCCCCCTGCACCTGGCCTTGCGCCGACCGCCCACCCCGGACTGGTGGCAACCCAACCAGCAACTCCTCGAGCGCTGCTTTGAACTCGGCGCCAATCCCGCGTCCACCAACGCCGCCGGAACACCCCTCCTCCACGCCTGGCTCGCCACCATCGTCACGCGCCCCACCCTCGAGGGCGTCCTTCGCCGATTCCCCGAGGCAGTGCACCTCCGCGATGCCGAAGGCCGGACCCCCATCTTCCTCACCCTCCACACCAACTACCTCCAGAATGACGATGCCTTGGCGCTGGCGTGCGCCGGGGCCGACTTCTTCGCCGCCGACCACCACGGTGACACCTTTCTCCACAAACTCTTCGCCAGCCCCTACGACTGGTGGAACTCCACCGAACTCTTCGACCGCTGGATCCCCACCAACGCCAACATCAATACCACCAACCACCAGGGCGACACCCTCCTCCACCTCGCACTCAAACACGAAAAGAACTGGGCGATCGAACCCCTCTGCCACCGCGGCGCCAACGTCCAAGCCCGCAACGCCGTCGGCGAAACACCCCTCCTCCTCGCCCATCAGATCAACGCCGGCTTCGACGACCTCCTGCGCCTCCCACTCACCTCTTCCTCCATGCAGTACGCCGTCGAGACCGGTGACACCAACACCGTCGCCCTCTACCTTCAAGCCGAACCCCGACTCGCCAGCTCCACCAACTCCCTCGGCCAACTGCTCATCGACCGCACCATCGCCAACCAGAAGACCGATGTCGCCCGCCAACTCCTCGACGCCGGCTCGCCGCTCACCCCCGGCGTGGCGGTGATGCTCGCCCGCCTCGACGCTCTGCCTCAACTGTGTGAGCCGCTCCCGCCGCGGGAACGCGATCTCCTCCTGTTCACCGCCGTCCGCACGCGCCAGCCGGATTCCCTCCGCTGGCTCCTCGAGCACGGCGCCAACGCCAACGTCCAGGACGACGCCGGCCACACGCCACAGTTCCACGCGTCGTACGTCCCCCTGCCCGTGCTCCGCGACCTCTTGGCGGCACACGGCGCCCAGCCAAGTCTCTTCGATGCCCTTGCCCGCAACGACACCGCTCTTGCCGAGAACCTCCTCCGGACAAACCCGCCGATCGCCCACCAGACCAATCACGCCGGCCAACCCCCACTCCTCCGCGCCGTCCTCGCCACTAACGACGCTGTCTTCCGCCTCTTGCTCGACCTGAACGCCGACGTCCGGCAAGCGACTCCGCGCGGCTTCACCACGTTGCACGCCGCTGCCGCCATCGGCCACGCCGACTTCGCCACGAACCTGCTCGCCCGCGGCGCCGATCCCAACGCCTGCGATCAGCAATTCGAGACCTCGCTGCACTGGGCCGCCCGCGTCGGCGCCACCAACGTCGCCGCCGTTCTGCTCGAAGCTGGTGCCAACATCAACGCGCCCGATGAACGAAATCGGACTCCGAATCGCGGCAGGTGGAGCAGCTCTAACACTCCCCTGCACACCGCCGCGGAGAACTTCCAGACCACCACCGTCGCCTGGCTCCTGGCTCATGGTGCGGATCGCTCCCGCACCAATTCCTACAGACTCACCCCGCTCGAGCATGTCCGCCGGACGCAACGCGGCGGGTGGTTCAGCCGCACGCACGAGCACGGGCTCCGACTCGGCCCGCTCCAGCGCGACGAGACCCAACGCGCCGCGATCATCCAACTGCTGGAAGCCGCCGAACGGGATCCTGCTCCGTAGCCGCGGACGTGAGTCCGCGCACACTCTCCTTCCACCGACCGCGTCCACCGCATACCAGCGCCGACTGACGTCGGCAACTACGATGGAGGGGGTACCCGTTCGGTTGCGGGCAGCGGGTGCGTGCCTTTTGCGGCGCCCTCGGAGAGGTCGCCCCACCCGCTGC
>CAYSPU010000113.1:0-17666 GCA_964432995.1 uncultured Verrucomicrobiota bacterium | reverse complement strand
CGTCGGATGACCGCCGCCGCGGACCAGGTCCAGCGCTTTACCGTGATGGCCTTCGACCGCGACACGGGCGCCGTGCGGTGGGAGCATTCTCCACGGGAACAGAAGCCCCACGCCGGACATCATCGCGATCATGGTTACGCGTCCGCATCCGCCATCACCGACGGCGAACTGCTGATCGCGCACTTCGGTTCCCATGGCACCTACGCCTACGATCTCGGCGGACGTTTGCTGTGGGAGAAGGACCTCGGCGACATGCGCACCCGGGCCAGCTTCGGCGAAGGCAGTTCCCCCGCTCTTCACGGCGACTTCGTGGTCGTCCTTTGGGACCATGAAGGCGATGATTTCCTCGTCGCGCTCAACAAGCGGACCGGCCAGGAGCGATGGCGCCAGGCGCGCGACGAGCCCACCGGTTGGAGCACCCCACTGGTCGTCACCCACGCCGGAAAGGCCCAGGTGGTCCTCAACGGCACGCGGAAGATCCGCGCCTACGATCTCCAGACCGGTCAACCGCTCTGGGAAGGCCCGGGCCAAACCCAGAACCCCGTTCCCACACCCGTCGCCGCCGACGGCATCGTTTACGTCACCAGCGGCTACCGTGGCAGCGCCCTCCAGGCCTTCCGCCTCGGCCGCGCTGGCGATCTCACCGGCACCGACGCCATCCTCTGGAACCACCAGCGCAACACCCCCTACGTCCACTCCCCCCTCCTCTCCGACGGTCTCCTCTACTTCTTCGCCGTGAATACAGCCAAGCTCACGATCCTCGAAGTCCCGGCCGGCACCCCCACCGTCGATGGCCAGGAAATCGAAGGCCTCGAGGGCGTCTACGCCTCGCCCACCGGCGCTGCCAACCGTGTCTATCTCGTCGGCCGCGACGGCGGCACCGTGGTGCTCAAGAAGTCGCCGCAACTCGAAGTCCTGGCCCGTAACCGCCTCGACGACGGCATCGATGCCTCCCCCGCTCTCGTCGACCGTCAAATGTTCCTGCGCGGCCGCCAGAATCTGTATTGCCTCGAAGAAAAGCGCTGAGACCAGCCCTCGTTCGAGACCAACCGCGGCCCGCTGGCGCTGCTCGCCCGCATCCCACCAGGCGCACTCTCCATGAACACTCAGTAGCAGGAATTCGCAGCCAAACCCGGTCTTGCCCCTGGACGCAGTTCCCGGTATCCGTGTTCCCAACGTATGCGCTTCCACAGTTCTTCTGTCATGATCCCACTGGCCACTGCGTTGCTCGTAGCTTTCTTGCTCCCCGCCCTGGACGCCGCCGAGCTTGTCAAAGCCGCCAGCGGTTCCGGCGTCGTCGGCTACAAGGACACGCCGGTCCTGCCCTGGTGTGGCTTCCACGTGCACGACCCCGATCGCCCCGAACCCAAGCGCGTCGATCCCGGCACGGCCGGCACGCTGGCGCTGCCGGCCACGCCGCCAGCCGATGCCATCGTCCTCTTTGACGGCAAAGACCTCTCCCAATGGCAGCCCACCGAGTACAAGGTCGGTAACGGCTACTTCGAGGCCGTGGGTGACGGACAACTGACCACCAAGGAATCCTTTGGCAGCCTGCAGATTCATCTCGAATGGATGGCGCCCAACCCACCGGAGGGCGACCCCTTCAATCGCGGCAACAACGGCGTCTTCCTGATGGGCCTCTACGAGATCCAGATCTTCGACTCCTACAACGAGAAGCTCTACCCGGATGGGCAAGCGGCCGCGGTGTACGCCCAGACCCCACCCCTGGTCAACGTCACGCGCAAGCCCGGCCAATGGCAGACCTATGACATCCTGTTCCTGGCGCCGAAGTTCGATGGCGACAAGCTGGTGGAACCGGCGCGCGTGACCATGCTGCACAACGGCGTGCTCGTGCACTTGAACCAGCAGATCTACGGCGAAACCGGACACCGGATCCTCCCGGAATACAAAACGAAGACCAGTCGCGGCCCCCTGGTCCTGGGCGGCCACCATAATCCCGTTCGGTTCCGCAACATCTGGGTCCGCCCCCTCTGAGAACCCCGCCCCTCACACCTCTCCGTAGCACAAACTAACCACCCTGCCAGCCCACAACCAAAGGAATCCTCCATGAACAATCCCATCTGGGTCATGACCTCCGCTTTCAAGTCTCTCACCCTCGAACAGGTCATCCAACGGACCAAGGAGATCGGCGCCCAGGGTATGGAGCTTTGTGTCTTCCGCCGCGACGGCTCCCGCCGCGATCACGTGGCCACCCATCTGGACTACGAGACCTTCGGACCCGACCAAGCCAAGCGGTTGGTCCAAACCTGCCAGAAGGAAGGACTCTGGTTCTCCGTGGGCGCCTACGAGAACCTCATCGGCGGCGATCCCGACGAACGCCGTCGCAACCAGGACCACTTGCTGCGCCTGATTCGCATCGCCCACCTCTGCGGCGGCAACCGGAACAACGTCAAGGTCGGCACCTTCGTCGGCTACAACCACGAACTCGGCGTCCAGGACGGCGGCTTCGAGAGGAACCTCGAGGAATACGCCCGCGTGTTCCGGCCCATCGTCCAATATGCGGAAGACCTCGGCGTGACGGTGATGTATGAAAACTGCCCGATGGAAGGCTGGCGCCCCGCCTCCTGGCCAACCTCCTACAACAACCTCCCCGGCACCCTCGCCGCCCGCAAGCTCATGTACGCCCTCATCCCGAGCAAGGCCCACGGTGAAACCTACGACCCTTCCCACGACGTCTGGCAAAACCTCGACCCCATCGACGTCATCCAGGCCTCGGACATGAGTCGCATCCACCGGGTCCACGTCAAAGGCACGCGGAATCTGAAGAGCCCCGGCCGCGTCCACTGGGGCGCCCTCTATCCGATGCAGATGGTGAAACCCGAACTCGCCCGCCAGGCCGACGTGCCCATCCCGGCGCACGAATGGGATCGACACCACTACGAACCCATGCTGCCCGGCTTCGGCGGCAACGACAGCATGGACTGGCGCGGGTTCCTGCAGACCCTGATGCAGCGCGGGTTCGCGGCCCCGTTCGTGATTGAGAACGAGGCGGACAACTCCGCGCACACCGGCAATCTCGGGGCCACAGTCCAAGGCTTCCAGGCCGCCGTCCTCTGCCTGGCCCCCATCGTCTGGCCCCTCGTCCCGAACACTGGCTATCGCTGGGATGCCGCCAAATGGCCGGCCCTCGTCGAGCCGACCTTCAAGGACATCCCCCTCAAGACGATGGCCGACCTCACCTGACGAGCCTTGCCCCTGGCCGCCGACCCCGGTCGGCGCCGGAACGCGATGACCGCTCCGATCGACGAAGCAGTCTGCGAGCGCCCTCGCACCAGCGCGGCTGCCGTCAACGGAAGGTAGGGCGACCTCTCCGCGGGCGCCGAAGGAACATCCCGCAAGGAACTGTCTTCGGCGCGCCCGGAGGCCCGCTCGCGAGTCCTCCTCGGAGTCGCGCCCTACACTTCGCTGCGCACCCCGAAAGGGGCAAGCTCGGTCTTTGACTTCGTCGCCATCCTACTCGAACTGGAGCCAGCCGAAGCGCTCCGGGGTGTGGGCGGTGCCGGTCGCGGTTGGGCTCCAGGCCAGGAACACCTTGTGGGCAATATCGTGGCGATAGAAGTTCAGTCGCCAGCGCGTGCCCGCCTGCGGCGCCGTCACGCTCAGCACCGCCAGCGGAATCCGCATCTCGACCGTCCAGACATGGCGCTTCCGGTCGACGCGCACCGCGCGCGCGAAGCCGCTGTCCCACTCGAGATCCTTGGTCGCGCCGCCCAACTCGAGGTCGAGGCGCTCCCCGGTCGGTGCCACCTCGAACTCGAAGTAGTGGCGCGGTTGGCCGGGATCGGCGCCGATGAAGACCTCGACCACATCGCGGTCCCAGAGGCCAGGGCGTTCGCCCTGTTGCAGCGGCGGCTCAAACACCGTCAACTCGGTGAACGGGGACTCGTATGCCAGGTAGAGATACCGCTCGGACCAGAGCGCGCGCACCGCCGTCGAAAGCTCAGGATGCACCTGACCCGTGCGCAGGGCGGATTCGATGTAGACGGGGGTCGCCTGTTGCCATTCGGCGCGGTTGACTCGCCCGTTGAGGCGAAAGTCCTTGGCGATGCGCCGGGCGGCGACCGTCGGCAAGGGAAGCGAGCGCACCAGCAGCCGGCGCGCGTTGTCGAAGTAGATTTTCCGCAGCACGCTTGGCGACAAGCCGATGGCATCGATCTTCCAGTCCCCTTGGATGGGGGTCATGTGGTCGAACTGACGGTCATTGGTTTCGAACCAGCGCCATTGCTTGGCATAAAACTCCACCGCCTGGTCGTCCGTTGGTGGGGGTTCGTTGCCGCTCGATCCCAGGATCAAGCGATCGTAGACCATGAAGTCGGTGCCGAAGAGAATCCGGTCCTGGTGCTTCTCGAACAGACGCCGGACCTTGGCCGGGTCATGGCGGCCGATCTCCGGGATCCGCGCCGCCACGTCCGCCATCATGTTCGGGTAGCGGTCGAGGGAGGCCTCCACCCAGTCGAGGTCCTCGGCGCAGTTGGCGAAGTGCACACAGACGAACGTCGTCGCGGGGTGGCGGCCGATGACGCGATTGAGAGCCTCGAGCAGTTCTTCGAAGGTCGGGTATTTCTGGGGATCGCCGAACCACCAATTGGGGTGGTCCTTGAGTTCCTTCCAGCGTTCGTTGGAGGCGTCGTAGGGTTTCCAGAAGGCCTTGGGATCGGCCACGTGGATCGAGACCGGCATGCCCAACTCCGCGCAGCGCTTCCACACCGGGTCCAGCCGCGGGTCGTCCACGCGAATCAGCTTCCCGGAACCGTCGCGCAAGCCGAGCCCAAACCGCTTGTATTCCTTGAGGCCGGCTGCGCCCAGGCGGTGTCCGGTCTCGAGTTGCCGCACGGCCTGCTCCGGCCAGTCCGGCGCGTCCCAACCCCGGAAGTCGAGGCTCATGTAGAACAGGAAGCGCCCGGGGTAGAGGCGGTCGGCCAGTTCCTTGTTCTTCTCGAACTCGGATTGCTGCCCCTCGGGGGCCGTGACGAAGCCGCCGCTGAGGTTTACCGCCAGGCCAATCCCGGCCCGGTCCAGGATCCGCACCGCGCGCTCGAGCCGTTCGGGCGTGCTCTCGACGTGCTGGTGGAGATCGATCAGCCGGTGTTCCGCCCGCCAGCGCGCGGGAGCCGACACGCCGTTGTTTGCCGCACCGGCCTGCACTGCAAGACAACACACCATACTCAGGAAGGCCGCCAAGCCGCACGCCCTCGCTGCCGCCCCGTCCGACTTGTCCGACTTGTCCGACTCGTCTGACCTGTCCGTCTCGTCTGACAGCTCACACGCCACACCACAAAGCGCTCCCAGGGATTTCATGAGCCGGGAGTTTGCCCGAAACCCGTGTACGACGAAAGCAGGAACTCAGACCACCGGCACCTGCTGGACAATGGCCTTGCCGATCTCCAGCGCCGCGGTGGCTGCCGGCGACGGCGCGTTCAGGACGTGCACGGCGCGTTCGCCCTGGAGAATCAGGAAATCGTCCACCAACGCGCCGTCTCCGCGCAGGGCCTGGGCGCGCACGCCGGGCTCGCCGGGTGTCAGATCGGGGGCCTGCACTTCCGGCACCAGGCGCTGCAGGCTTCGCACAAAGGCGCGCTTGCAGAACGAGCGCTGCATCTCCTGGCAGCCCTCGCCCAGGTTGTTCCAGGCCAGCCGCCAGAAGCCGGGGAACGCGAGTGTCTCCAGCGCGTCGCGCAGGTCAAATGCCGTCCGCGAGTAACCCTCCCGCTTCAGGGAGAGCACCGCGTTTGGACCGGCATGCACGCTGCCATCGATCATCCGCGTGAAGTGCACGCCCAGAAACGGGAACTCGGGATTCGGCACCGGGTAGATGAGACCGCGCACCAACTCGCGCCGTTCCTTCCGCAGCTCGTAATACTCACCGCGGAATGGAACGATCCGGCCGTTGGGGCGCATTCCCCCGAGACGCGCCACCCGGTCGCTGTGCAGCCCCGCGCAGTTGATCAGGCACTTCGTCTCCAGTTCGCCGGCATTGGTTGCGATCACGGTCGATCCTGTTGTCGGACGCAGCGCCAGCACCTCGGTGTTCCGTCGCAACTCGGCTCCGTCTCGGGCCAGCAACTCCGCCAGGCGAACGCACACCGCGCGGTAGGAGACGATTCCCGTTGCCTGGACATGAATCGCTCGCAAACACCGCACGTGCGGTTCGCGCTCGCGGACCTCGCCGGGATCGGCCATCCGCACCTCGAGACCATTCTCGCGTCCCCGTTGGAGCAGTTTGTCCAACTGAGGAAGCTGGGCGGCATCCGTCGCCACAATGAACTTGCCGCACACCTCATGGGCGATCCCCTGCGCCCTGCAGAAGGCCACCATGCTTTGGTTGCCTTCACGCGAGAGCCGCGCTTTCAGGCTTCCGGGACGATAGTAGATGCCGGAGTGGATGACGCCGCTGTTCCTTCCGGTTTGATGCCGGGCCCAGTCCGCCTCCTTTTCGAGCACCGCCAACCGGGCCTTTGGCAGCCGCTGCTGCAGCGCCCAAGCCGTCGCCAACCCCACAATCCCTCCGCCAATGACCGCGTAGTCGAATGAGTCCATACTCGTGCGGGCGGTATTGACTCAGAAGACAGGCCGGATGGCAATCAGGACTGCTGCTCGCGCCACTGGGCGACCGAAACCCGCGCCTCTTCGAGAGCGGCCTCGACCTCCGCCAGCAAGGCGTGCGCGACCGTGGAATCCGCTTCCCGGGCGGACAACTCGATTTCGCGAGCGAGCGAGTGCAACCGCTTGCAGCCCACGGAGGCGGACGCCCCCTTGAGCGTGTGGGCATCCTGCCGCAACCGGTCAATGTCGCCCGCGTCCGCCGACTGCCGCAGGCTCTCGATCTTGACGGGGGCGTCCTTGAGGAACACGTCCAGGATCCGGTCGATGGTGGCAAGGTCTTCTCCGAAGCACTCCTTGAGAATGCCCGGCGTGAAGGCGGGCACTTGGGTTCTCGCGTTGGGTGTGTGGCCATCGCCTGCGGCGTTCGCCGTGCCGCCGACGGGCAACTGCCGCTCCAACGCGTTGACTAACTCGCCGAAATGGACCGGCTTCACCACATAATCGTCCATCCCCGCCTCGAGGCACTTCTCGCGGTCGCCTTTCATGGCATTGGCGGTCATCGCGATGATCCGCACGTGCCCGCCGTTCTTGGCCTCGCGCCGGCGGATCCGACGGGTCGCCTCGTAGCCGTCCATTTCCGGCATCTGCACGTCCATCAGCACCGCGTCGTAGGTCATGCGGGCCAGGGCTTCCACGGCCTCGAGGCCGGTCGAAACCACGTCGGCGTGGTAGCCGGCCTTCTCCAGCATTCCCAACGCGACCAGTTGATTGGTCGGGTTGTCTTCGGCCAACAACAGGCGCGCCGACCGGTGACTTGCCGCCCCCGGCGCCGGTTTCCCCGGCGCCGCGACCGCCGCAGGACCGGCCGTCGCGGGCTGCCCCTGCAACAGAGCAACGAGGCAATGCCGCAGTTCCCGGGCCCGAATCGGCTTGGACAAGCACCCCGCCAACCCCGCCTCGCCGAACGCCGCCGGATCGTCCGGCATGCCCGCGGAACTGAGGAGCAACAACAGCACCCCCTCGAACTCCGGTTCCCGGTGGATCATCCGGGCCAGCGTCACCCCATCCATCTCCGGCATCTCGAGGTCCAACAACACCACCTGGAATGGTGTTCCCGCCGCCACGGCCGCCCGCAGGCGCGCCAGAGCTTGCGCCGCCGAGGCCGCTTCCTCCTGGATGCATCCCCACGAAGTCACATACTCCCGCAGGATCCACCGATTCGTCGCGTTGTCGTCTACGATGAGCACGCGGCGATTCCGCAAGGGCTCGATGTAGAAGTCGGTCTTCCCCTCCCCTTCGGAGCTCGGATCGAAAACGACCGTGAACGAGAAGGTCGCGCCTCTCCCTGGTCCGTCGCTTTGGGCGCGGATCTCGCCTCCCATCAGTTCGACCAGGCGGCTGCTGATCGCGAGGCCCAAGCCGGTTCCGCCGAACCGGCGGGTCGTCGAGGCGTCCAGTTGGCTGAACGACTGGAACAAGAGCGCCTTCTGTTCCTCGCGGAAGCCAATGCCCGTGTCCGTGACCGCGAACCGCAATCGGATCTTGCCGTTCGTTGGTTCCTCGGCCGCGACCCGCACCACCACCTCGCCGGACTCGGTAAACTTGATCGCATTGCCGATCAGATTCGTCAGCACCTGCCGGAGACGCAGAGGATCGCCCCGCAGATGCAATCCGGATCCCTGCGGCAGAAACGCCGCCAGCTCGATCCCCTTTTCCCGGGCCCGCAACGCGAGCAACTCCACCACCTCCTCCACCGTCGCCCGGACATCGAAATCGACCACTTCCAACTGGAACTTGCCCGCCTCGATTTTGGAGAAATCCAGGATGTCGTTGATCAGAGCCAGCAGCGTCTCCCCGGAAGCGCGTATCGTCTGGGCATATTGCCGCTGCCGCGGCGTCAACTCCGTGTCCAGCAGCAAACTCGCCATCCCCAGCACCCCGTTCATCGGCGTGCGGATCTCATGGCTCATATTGGCGAGGAACTGCGACTTCGCCGCACTCGCCTGGCGCGCTTCCTCGGTCATCTGCTGCGCGTGGCGGACCGCCTCCGTCAACGAGCGGTTGGCCGTTTCCGCCGCGTCCCTGGCCTGCACGAGCTGCTGCTCCGTCTCCTTCCATTTCGTGATGTCCTCCTTGACCGCCAGGTAATGCGTCAGCCGACCGCGGTCGTCCACGATGGGCGAAATCGAGGCAAACTCCCAGTACAACTCCCCGTTCTTCTTCCGGTTGTGGAACTCCCCGCGCCACTCGCGCCCCGCCGCGATTGTCTCCCACAACGTGTGGTAGCCCTCCGCAGACATCGCGCCCGATTTCAGCACCCGCGGGTTTTGGCCCAGCACCTCGGCTTCCGCATAGCCGGTGAGCTGACAGAACCGCGGGTTGACGTATCCAATCCGGCCGTCCGGATCGGTAATGACGACCGAGGCCGGACTCTGTTCGACGGCGCGCGAGAACATCCGCAGACGTTCCGCAGTCTCCCCGGTGGCCCCCAGCACCCTTGTCGCCTCGAGGTAACGCCGCCGGATGGGAACCAATGCCGCGCCCAGCAGCACGGCAAGGAACAACCCCCGGATCACGCCGGCCCGCGCCCGCGTCGCCGCCGTCACACACGGCAACCCGTCCACCCCCACGCCGACCACCGCCAAAGGGCGGTTCGACACCGGATCGCGTATCGGCACCAACACGCACACCTCCCAAAGCCCGCCCAACTGAACGACGCCTTCCGTGAAAGCCCTGCCACTCCGCAGGACCTCCCCTACCCGCGCGTTCCTCCGCGCCACACGCGTATCCATCGCCGGAAGCCGACCGCGGAAGCCGCTCCCCTCGCCGCTGAGCATCGGCAAGTGGTTGGCTTGGGCTGACCACAACCCCAACCAGCGCGTATCCCGGTCGACCTGCCGCACCCGGCGGAATTGGCGCCCCAGCAATACCTCCGCTGTCGCCGCGGTTGGCGGATTCCCCAGGACCCAGCACCGAATCCGCTCCACATCGATTGCGGCCGCCAGTGCTTGCGCGCGGGCCGCGATTGCCTCCACGCCGCGTTGTTCCACCCGTTGACCCGCCAAATAGGTGATCGCCCATCCGCCCGCCACGAGAAGCGCCGCCCCGGCACCCCAGCAAACCACGCGTGGCCGGTGCGCCGTCGCCAACACCGCGAAGACACTGCGCCCGCCGCAGTACACCCTGCCCACCGCCGCCCCGAGGAGGACCACCCCCGCCGCGAGATTCCCCAGGGCGCGGGGAATGGAGGCCGCATACATGAACCGCATCAGGGTTCCGGTTTCACCCCCTTGAGCCGACGCCACCGTGGGGATCAGTGCCGCCGCCGCCGCCAACATCACCCATCCTCCCGCCTCGACCCGCCCGATGACCGCGCCCGCCCCCGCGGCGCCTGCCGACTGCCCGCCCGCAATGCGCCGCCACCACAACCAACTCCACAGGGCAGCGCCGGGAACCACGGATCCGTAGATGGCCGCCGCCTCCCATCCCCCAACCACCGCGAACGTGACAATCACCGGAATCCACGCCCCGTAGATCCACCGCCCCGGTCCGAATCCGCCCGCGGCGCAGACCGTCAACCGCGCCGATTCCAACAGGGCAAAGCCCGCCACGAACGCGGCCAACACCTGCACGACCGCCACCAGACCGCCCCCACCTCCCGACCGCCACCCCACTTCCAAGATGAGGTAAAGGCCATACGCCAGGCCAAACGTCCCCAACCAGGGGATCCGCTTCCCCCCGATTCGCACACCAAAGGCGGACGAACGCCGGGCACTGGGCGAACCCGTCGCCTGGCTCTCGAGCCACAGTACAATGCCCAACGCGCCGTAGACCAACCCTCCCACCAAGGTGAGGTAGTCCATCTGTAGCGCCAAATACGTCACTCACTTGCCGTATCGGACGCTCGCGCTCCCGACTTGAGGATCTGCCACCGGCTTTCGCCTGGCTTTCGCCTTGCCCAGCACCATCCTCGTCCTCACCGCCCAGCGCTGCGTCGCCAACAACGGCTCCAAGTCTACCCCCATTCTCAGCGCCGATCTCTTCGGCGACTGGCGCGAGGCAGACCTCACCTCGTCAGAGTCTTTACGGCCGATGCATCCGGTAAAACCGGGAGCCGGTGGTGACCGGTTCAGTGAACAGGTAATCGGTGAGATTGCTGGAATAGGGTGGGGGAAGCGCTGTCCACAAGACGGGCGTGGTTCCCAGATTGGTGGTCGCTTGCAGGAACCAACCGGTCACGGACTGCGGCCAGGAGAGGACCACGCTGTTGCTGGCCGTTTTCCCGATGGCCAAGGCTGGCCAAAGGGCGGCGGTGTTGGTGGCGACAAGCACCACGTCATTGCCGGTGCCGCCCCCGTAGCTGATGCGGAACTGATTCGCCCCGGCCGAGATCAACGTGCCTTCCGGCATATCCGCAAACGTGCCGATGATCGCATCCGTGCCGTCGTTTCTAATGATGACAAACTCCTGGCCCTCCGCGGGCAACAGGCCCGCTGCCGAGAGAACGAGGCCGGCGTCGCCTAAAACAACTTGGCCGCGCGCGTTCAACTGATCGACGCCCGTGTTGGTGAGTTCGACGACAAACTCGGACGCGGCATCCAGAAGGACGTTGCTGCTGGTCAGCATGCCGGGGCTGTTGCCGGGGGAAAGCGCCCCGCCCATTGAGGTGAGGTGACCAGTGACGCCGGTGCCTCCGAGAACACCAAGTCCGTGGATGGTCACGTCGCTGGCGATTTGCGAGCCGTTGATCCGCAGCGTGCCGGCTTCGATCTGGGTGGTCCCACTGTACGTGTTGTCGGCCGCAAGTGTCCATGTACCGGCGCCCACTTTCCAGAGATACCCCGTGCCCGAGACCACGCCGTCAAACGAGAAGCTGCTGCCGCTGTGACCCGCGATCAGATGTCCGGATCCTAAGGTGATGGGCCCGTCGCCGGTGACCGTGTCAATGCGGTCGTAATACCCGTTCAGATCGAACCGGCCTGAGCTGCCGAGGGTGACCCGGGTGGCGTTCGCGATCTGGTTGGCCCGCTGGAGGCGGACAACACCGGCCCCAACACCGGCGTCGCTATCGCCAATCACCAACGGCCCCGGGATGGCGCCGTCGGCGACGCTCTTGGCCAGCACTAATGTACCCTCGTCAACACGCGTGGTGCCGGCGTAGGTATTGGCGACGGCCCCGCTTAGAATGAGAGTGCCCGAATCCCCTTCGCGTATGGTAAAGCCACCCAAACCCGCGATCGGACCGGCCAGGTTCAAGAAGCCACTCTTTCTCACTCCTATCGCAACATCGTCGGCCAGCGTGATCGGGCCCGTCCAGGAATTCGACGTGCTGAAACCACCGGCGGCGCTGAGCGAGCCATGGAGGGTGAGGTCTTCTTCTCCCACATGAATGCCCTGGTTGTAGAGGGAACCGATTGACAGGAAGGCGCCCCGTTGCACCAGCGTGCCGGCTGAAGTGGCGCCCAAGGCGGTGTCCGCCAGAACCAGCAAGCTCCCCTCGGCGACCGTGCTCAGACCGCTGTAACTATTGGCGCCGCGAAGGGCTAGCGCGGCATCATCTGTCTTGAGCAGGCCTGCCGGCCCACTGATGTCCGCCTCCACCTGCAGCACGGGTTCTGGATAGAGTTCCTGGCCGCCGGAGGTCACCTCGAAAGTTCGCGTTGCGCCCGATAGCGCCATCCGACCATTGATCATGGCCTTCTCCAATCCCGCGGGACGAGCGCTCACGTCCCCCGCCAGCGTCAGCAGGCCCGTGCCCGTGTCGATCCTGCCCGCCGCCAACGTCAGATCTCCCACCGTGTCGTTGCAGTTGTTTAAATCCAGCCAGCCGGAGTTGGTGATGACAGCCGGGACGGTCGACCACAGTTGGTTGTTGGCCAGAAACCGCACCACGTCTGCCTGCGCGCCCCCCACGCCATCGCCGATATACAACGTGCCGTCGCGGATGGCCACACCCGTGCCTGCGGTCTTGCCCAGCTCGAGCGTGCCTTGGTTGACCACCGTATCGCCCGTGTAGGTGTTGCCGCTGGTGCCCGAGAAGACAACCGTCCCCGGACCCGTCAGGATGGGGCCGCCCGCGCCGTCCATGGGCCCGGTGAAATGAAGCCAACTGCGACCGTTGACATAGATGCCCACGGAATTCATGAAAGTGACGGGCCCAGCCCAGGAATTGGTAGCCAGCCCGAAAGCCATCAGGGCGGATGCATTCGGGTGACCGCTCCCGGTCACGGTCAACGATTCCTCGCCGACCTGGGCGTTGCTTAAGTACAGCGCCCCGCCGGCTTGGACCACCGTTCCACGGATCGTGTCGCCCAACGCGGTGTCCGATTCCGCGATTAATGTGCCATCGCTCACCGTCGTGAATCCGGTATAGGTGTTTGATCCGGCCAGACTGAGATACCCGCCCCCGGTCTTGATCAGGCCCCCTGAGCCACTGATCGCCGCATGCACGCGCAACTGTGGGTAACCGCTTAGGTCTGGTTGGGGCAGGACCTCGAAGGTCCGCGTGGCGGTGCCCAGCGCGAGGTTGCCTCGGATGCTCGCGACACCTTCCACGTCGCCGGCCGTGACACCACCGTTGAGGGTGAGTGTGCCGGAACCGGTCTCCACCTTTCCCGCGCGCAGGACCAGCCCGCCGATGGTTTCATCGAAGTTATTGAGATCCATCAACGCGTCCGCGGCGACCGTCACGGTGGTCGTGTCAGGCAACTGGTTCCCGCGCAGCCACCGCACGGTGTCCGTCCCCTGGCTATCGCCCACGTAAAGATCGCCCCCCATCGCGTTGGCGCCGGTCTTGTTTAACTCGAGGGTGCCGGAGATCAGGCGGGTCAGACCCGTGTAGGTGTTGTCGGTCGAACCATAGAGCCGCAAGTAGCCAACGCCAGACTTGGTGATGCCACCCCCGCCGCTGATGGCGCCCCCCAGCAGCACATTCCCATGATCTGTGACCGCGATTGAGCTAAGAAGGTTCACGTCGCCGTTGACATAGAGAATCGAGTTGTTGACCACAGGGGAAAACCCGCATCCCCCGACCACATCCGGGGCCCACTGAAAGGTGATGTCCAGGTCGATCGAGGCGGAGTCACCAGCGCCGTAAAGAGCAGCGATGCGGCCGTTCAGCGTGATGGGATTACCGCGCAGCGCGTAGTTGGCGCCGTAAATGGTGATCGAGCGGAACCGAAACCCAGGGGCAAGAGTGTTGGTTGTGGCAAAGTCGCTGTACCTGGGCGGAAACACGAGTTCATCGCCCACCTGAGGAAGGGCGACCGGTTCCCAGTTCGATCGCTCGTGCCAATAGCCGCTGCTGCGCCCCATCCAGGCCAACCTCTCAGCGTGGGTCAGCCCTGGCGCTAACAGCCATGTCGCAAGTAACATCAGGGCGCGAATAGCCCATGGCAGGTAACGCTGGAAACCGGATTCGGACTGCAACCCGCAATGGGGTGGTTCGATGATCTTCATGGAAACATCCTCTGGCCTTAAGCGAGCAGCGGTTGCTTCTTTCTCGAGCCCAAGGCTATGCTCCCCCGGCATGATAGCCCTCGGGACAAATCAACATCTTGCAGGGAACACACACAGTTTATCCGCGCAAGAATGGGAATAAGCAAGGCGATAACCGCAGAAACTGGCGATCCCTCGTTCGCGCCCTGCTCGTCGGCCGCGGGTCAGTCGTTCAGATTGCCAACTCGGGTGTCGACGCACGCGCTTTTGGCCTCGGAACACACCGAAGGACGCAGACGATCTCGGCGTGGCCCGCGCGGTCGGCGAGACTTCCGTTTCCTAAAGCGCTTTTGGCTGGCCTGAACCGATGGCCGCCGGTTGAATCCCCCCCACGCAACATTGCGCGACACAAGATGCAGACCCAGTCCTTCCCCAATCTACCCCGACGCCGATTTCTCCACGGGATCGCCGCCGGCGCCGCCACGGTGGCGCTGGGACCGTTGGCCAGCACCCACGCCGCCTCGAAAGCCTCCGCCCCCCGCGCCTCGGGGGGCAGCCTGGCCGAACCGGCGTTTCGCCCTCTGCCTTTGAGCGCGATTCGCCCGCAAGGTTGGCTGCACCGCCAACTGCGGCTGCAGGCTGACGGCCTGAGCGGTCACCTGGACGAGTTCTGGCCGGACGTCGGGCAGAGCCAGTGGTTTGGCGGCAAGGCCGAAGGTTGGGAACGCGCTCCTTACTGGCTGGACGGCTTCATTCCGTTGGCCTGGGTTCTCGACGACACGAACCTCCAGGCGAAAGCCCGCCGTTACGTCCGTCATATTGTCAGCAGCCAGCGACCCGACGGCTGGTATGCCCCCTATCCGGCGGACGCCGCGGCCAAGTCATACGACCTGTGGGCTATTCTTCTGGCGAACAAGGTGCTGGTCCAATACCACGAGGCCACCGGCGACGCCGCGGTCCTCCAGGGCGTCCTGAGGAACTTGCGGGCGAGCCTCGAAGCGCTGGATCGGACACCCCTGTTCGGCTGGGGACGCTATCGCTGGTTCGAGGGGCTGATCCCGGTCTACTACGCCTATGAGCAGACTCGCGAGCCATGGCTTCTGGATCTGGCCCGGAAGTTTCGCGACCAGGGATTCGATTACTGGTCGTTCTACGAGGGAAATGACATCGTCTCCCCGACCCCGCGGCGGGGGTTGTGGACCTGGGAGAAGCACGTGGTGAACACCGCGATGGCGCTCAAAGCCTATGCGCTTTCGTGGCGACTGACGCGACGGGAAGGCGAGCGCGCCTTCGCGGCGGAGATGTGGCGGATCCTCGACCGTTACCACGGTCAGGCAACGGGTATGTTCAGCGGCGACGAGTGCCTCGCCGGTCGCAGCCCCACCCAGGGCACCGAACTCTGCGCCGTCGTGGAGGCCCTTTACTCCCTCGAACACCTCGTTGCGCTCACCGGCGACCCTGCCTACGGCGACCGCCTCGAACGCATCGCCTACAACGCCCTGCCCGCCACCTTCGCCCCGGACATGTGGTCGCACCAATACGACCAGCAGGTGAACCAAGTTCAGTGCACCGTCAACCCCGACCACATGTGGAGCAGCAACGGGCCCGACTCGAACCTCTACGGCCTCGAACCGAACTTCGGCTGCTGCACCGCCAACCTTCACCAGGGCTGGCCCAAATTCGTCGCCCACCTCTGGATGCGAACTGCCGACGACGGCTTGGCGGCCGTTGCCTACGCCCCCTGCACCGCCCGGACCACCGTGCGCGGCGTCCCCGTCCAAATCACGACCGAAGGTGACTATCCCTTCCGCGAGACAGTGCAGGTCACGGTCACCGCTGACCGCCCTGTTCGGTTCCCGTTGCTGCTCCGCGTCCCGGCCTGGACGGAAGGGGCCACCTTCCGCGTGGCTGACGGTCCGGAGAAACCCCTGACGTCCGCCTCCTTCCATCGTCTCCAACTGCGATGGGACGGTCCCACCCGAATCTCCCTCCGCTTCCCGATGCGGGTGAAGACCTCCCGGCGCTACAACCAGGCCGTCGCCGTTGAACGCGGCCCGCTCCTCTACTCGCTTCGTATCGGGGAGAGTTGGACCAGGATCAACGCCGACAAACCCCATCGCGAACTCCCGCACGGCGACTTCGAGGTTCGCCCCACGACTCCCTGGAACTACGGCCTGCTCGTCGACGAGGACAATCCCGAGAGGAGCTTCACCTTCGCGGAACAGCCGGTCGGCGAGAAGCCGTTCTCCCCCGACGGCGCCGGCGTGGTTGCCAAAGCCCGTGGGCGTCGCCTCCCAGACTGGAAACTCGAGCACGGCTGGGCTGGCGAAATCCAGCCGGGCCCTCAGACCTCGAAGGAACCCGTCGAGGAAATCGCCCTCATCCCCTACGGCTGCACCAACATCCGGATCACCGAGTTCCCGCGGCTGCGGGAGTAACCCGCCGCCCCGGGCCGCCCGTCGCGGCAAGCCGGAAGAACGTGCCGGGTTGGATGCTCTTCCGGCGCCCTCGGAGAGGTCGCCCTACCTTTCATGCGCAGTGGTATCCCAGAATGGGTAGGGGGATTCATGGGCAGTGGGCATCTTCAGACTGTGCCTGCGTTGGTGCCGCGGCCCTCTTCTCCGCTCGCCTTGAATCCTGCGATATGGTCAACTCGTAGCTGAACTCTTGGCGGATCCCGAGCCGTCCTCGGGCACTGGGGCCTGAAGCACCGCTGCGTGGGTTGCCGCGAGTCGGAAGGTGCAGGGAAAGATGTCCTCGAATCCGTCAGAGGACGAGTCGCGAGAGCGGACCGCCGCCCAGTTCACGACGACACACTGGAGCGTGGTGTTGGCGGCGGGCGACAGCGGATCGCCGGACTCACAGGAAGCTCTGCAGAGACTCTGCCGGACGTACTGGTATCCGCTCTACGCGTTCGTCCGGCGAAAGGGACATCCTCCGGAAGAGGCCAAGGACCTGACCCAGGCATTCTTCGAACGGTTCCTCGAAAAACACTACCTCAAGGACGTTCTCGCGGAGAAAGGGAGGTTCCGGACGTTCCTGTTGACCACACTCAAGCGATTCCTCTGTGACCAATTCGATCGTTCGACCGCCGCCAAACGCGGGGGTGGCGCCCACATGATTCCCTTGGATGCTCTCCAGGCCGAAGCCCTGTTCACCCAGGAGCCCGCCTCGGGACAAGGCCCGGAGTCCGCGTTCGACCGCGCCTGGGCCGAGACGGTGGTCCAAGGCAGCGTGGCCAAGCTCCGTGCAGAGTACGAGGGCGATGACCATCGAGCTTTGTTCGAGGAGATCAAGCGCTACCTGTCGCAACCTGCGGATCGGGCCGCCTATTCGAGCAGTGCCCAGCGGCTGGACCTGAGTGCCGATGCCGTAGCCATGGCGGTCGTGCGACTGCGAAGGCGGTATCGGGCCCTGGTCCGCGCCGAAGTGGCGAACACCGTCGCCACCCCGGCGGAAATCGATGAAGAAATGCACTACCTGGTCGAGTTGCTGACAGGGTGACGAAGAGCCCCTCTGCCTCCTGCTCTTAATCCTAATCATAATCTTAATCTTAATCTTACTCCTAATCTCCCCATGCCCCCCATGTTCGATCACGAGAAACTGGAGGTCTGAAATGGCCCCCGAAATTAAGACCAGCGGCTAAGCTAGACTTTGCGAGGTCT
>CAYSPU010000112.1:0-17790 GCA_964432995.1 uncultured Verrucomicrobiota bacterium | reverse complement strand
CTCGCCTTCGCCACGACAGCGGCGGATCAAGATCTGCCAGCCCAGACGCTGACCGGCCAGTCGGGCCACCGCACTTCCGCCCGCGCCCTTCTCGCGAGAGATGAGGAGATAGGGCCCATAGACCAGCCTGCCCGCCTTGCCGCGGCCGGGTCTTGGCTCGCGCGCCGCCCGGATGTCACAGGCCCGGTACAGGGCGATCTGCTTTCGCACCAGGTCTTCAATATCGATCATGACCATTCCTTCGTGTCGGGTTTACAGCGTTGCCACCGTCGGTTGAGGCGTCCCCTCGGTCGCGCTTGCGCGCCGTGTCGGCACGGACTAAGTTGCGCAAACTACTACCTATGCACTTCGTCGCCATCGCCACGTTTCCGCGGGACAGCAAGACCTCCCAGGAAGTCCTGCTGCGGCGTCGGAACTACCTCTACCCGGCCGATTTCAAGAACCCGATGAGCTTCCTGGATGTCCAGGGAGGCCGCGCCGTCATTCTCTTCGAAACCGCGACCGCGGAGTCCATCCAGCGCTACACCGCGGACTGGCCGGAACTGACCTTCGACGTCTTTCCGGTCGTTCCCACGGAGAAGGGCTGGGAGGTCTACGTCGAATCGCGCGAGTAGAATGGCCCGGCGCGGCAGTTGGCGCTGCTTCCCGCACGGAGAGGGAGGGCTCACGCCTGGGGGCTGGGCGTGTGGGAATCGCGCGGCGCGTGCAACTGCCGCAGTTGCTGCTGCCATTCTTCCTGCGCGCGACGCCGGATGTGTTCCACTCTGCGGACGGCCTTGCGCCTTCGCAGCCAATCGAAAAGCAGGTAGCCGAGGATCAGAAAGGCCAGAGTGCCCACCCCGACCAACCAGGGTGCGGCTCGATTCCACCGAAGAGAGGCTTTCGGAAGAACGACTTCGTTGGATCGGGCGTCGGATGCCACGTGCCGGGCCTGTTGTTCGCTCCGCGCAATATGCGTCCCACGGCGCAACCGGCAGAGATGCGCGGATGTCTATCGCAACGCCGGGAAACGTGCAAGAGCAGAGTGGACGCCCCGAATCCTCGCGCAAGTGGCGCTGGCGGTTCGGTCGTCCCCGTTCCACGAGCGGTGTTTGGCGCTGCGGACGGGGGCTCTGTCGGCTCCGGGACGGCCCCGCCTCGGCGGCGGGGTGCGATGCCACCGCCGGCGAATGATCCGTCCGCCAGGCGCACCGTCAGCCGATAGAACCCCGGTTCGGCACCGACCGCGTCCAGCACGCCGGTCGAAAGCAAACCGGCCAGGGTGAGGGCACAGCCGCCTCGTCGGAGCGCGCCTCGCCGCACACAGAGCTTCTTCATAGCACGGCCTGCAAACCGGGGCGTGCATCGACAGGGTCAAGCCTCTTGGCCCGCGACCGTTGATGGCGCCGCCGCGGCGCGTTCTGCCCCCGCCTCCCTGCAGCCTCCCTGCAGCATTGCTTCCGCACTCGAGCTGGGGCAGAGTGCCGCCCGTGCGAAACGATGGAACGCGTCGACTCTGGCGTAACGGCTTGTGGATCGGGG
This sequence comes from uncultured Verrucomicrobiota bacterium, assembly GCA_964432995.1. Lineage (GTDB taxonomy): Bacteria > Verrucomicrobiota > Verrucomicrobiia > Limisphaerales > JAHDYP01 > CAYSPU01. Next base: position 16,269 of record CAYSPU010000112.1, on the reverse strand, counting down.
TGCTGGCCAGCTTCTGGTTGGCGAGGGTGGCCTGGGCGGAGCCGCAGTGCGCCACCTGCGGTCAGTTCATCACGGACGAGGTCATCTACTATGTGACCGACCGGGCCACGGGGGAGAAGCGGCCGGTGTGCGGTGCCTGCATGAAGCTCCCGCGAGTCTGCGCGCTCTGCCGGCTTCCGGTGAAGGTGGACTACACCGAGGTGGGCGACGGGCGGTTCCTCTGCGCGCGGGACGCCAAAGTGGCCGTGCTGGATGCGGCCAAGGCGCGGCAGATCCTGCTCGAGGCCCGACCGGAACTCGATCGTCTCCTGGCGCGGTTTCTCCGGCTTCCCGCCACCAACGTCACCCTCACCATCGAGAACCAAGTCCACATGGACCAGATCCTGCAGAGCCCCGGCTTCGAGCGCCAGTGCCCGTTCCTCTACGGCTACACGCGAAGTCTGCTCTACCACGACACCCGCTGGGAGCATACCGTGGGTATCCTGAGCGCCCTCCCGAAGACGCGACTTCTCTCCACCTACGCCCATGAGTTGACGCACACCTGGCTGAAGGAGGAGTTGCCCCAGGAGCGCCGGATCAGCCGCAAGGCGGTCGAGGGCTTCTGCGAACTGATTTCCTACCGTTTCATGGAAAGCCTGGGGGAGACCACCGAACTCGCGGCCATTCGCCAGAACAACTACACCGAAGGCCAGATCGACCTGTTTCTCGAGGCCGACAAGGTATACGGGCTCGGTCGGATTGTGGAGTGGATGAAGTACGGGCGCGACGACCAGCTTCGGGCTGGCGATCTCGACCGGATTCGCGACATCCAGGTCCCGATGCGGGCGTCGGCGCCGGTGACTCCCGGTCCACCGCTCGTCATCGCCCCGACGCCGGTCCCGGACGAACTCCGGCTGCTCGGCATCATGGGAAGCGGGAAGAACAAGGTGGCCCTCATCAACGATACGCCCCTGAACGAAGGCGAAAGCGGCACCGTGCGCGTGGGCACCGCCAAGGTCGATGTGCGCTGCGTGAAGATCCTCGCCGATTCCGTCGTTATCCGCGTGGGGGAGTCGACGGAAATGACTGAACTGAAGCTGAAGCCCCCCGCAACGAAGTGAACATGCCCGAGGGTGCCGGCCGGCTCGATCCGGCGGGCGCCGACCCAGCGCGATTCCCTCATGCCCGTCTCCCACAAATACCTGCAAGGCCAGCTTCTGCTCGACGGGGGCAACCTCATGGGCTCGTTTTTTCACCGGACGGTGGTGCTGATTTGCCAGCACGACCGGGACGGCGCGTTCGGGCTCGTGTTGAACCGCCCCGCCGGCAGCAAGATGGGCGAATTGGTGGAAGTGGACCTCCCGGAGGCGCTACGGGAGCATCCGGTCTTTCTCGGCGGCCCGGTGCAACCCTCGGCGGTGAGCTACCTGCACACCAGCCAGCTCCTGCTCGACGCCAATGTCATTCCCAACCTCAGCCTCGGGCACTCGCTCGACTCCTTGATCGAGATCAGTGGATCATTGTCGGATACGAACCAGGTGCGGGTTTTCGCGGGATACTCCGGCTGGAGCCCGGGCCAGCTCGAACAGGAGATGAAGCGCAAAGCCTGGGTCACCCACCCGGCATCCATCGACCTCGTGTTCCACACGGATTCGGCGGTTCTCTGGCGGCAGATTCTGCGCCGGAAAGGCTGGGAGTACCGCTTGCTCGCCGATGCCCCGGAGGATCCGGCGACCAACTGAGCGGGCGTCGGACGTCAAAGGCAACGCTCGAGGATCTCGCGGACTTGCCGGCTGCCGATGCGCTGGCGCTCCCCCAGCCGCTGCCCGCGGCGGGCGAAGCGATCCGCCACCTCCTCGAATCCATCCCGGCCGATGCCATGCTCGGAAAGCCGGGTCTTCATGCCCAGGGAACGGAAGAACTCCTCGGTCTTGCCAATCGCCACCGCGGCGGCGTCCCGGGAGGAACGGACGCCCCAAACGCGCTGGGCATACTGGACAAGTTTGGCCTGCTTGAACCGTTTCTGGTGCTGCCAGAGCGCGGGCAGGACGATGACCAGTGTCTGGGCGTGATCCAGACCGTAAAGGGCGGTGAGTTCGTGGCCGATGGCGTGCGTGGCCCAGTCCTGGGGAACACCGCAGTTGATGAGCCCGTTCAGGGCCTGCGTGGCGCACCAAACCAAGTTGGCACGCGCCGCATAGTGCCTCGGCCGCCGCAGTGTCTTGGGGCCTTCTTCGATGAGCGTGCGCAGGATCGCCTCGGCCTGCCGATCCTGGAGCGGCGCCGCGGCCGGGTAGGTCAGATACTGTTCCATCACGTGCACAAAGGCGTCGGCGATGCCGTTCTGGACCTGGCGCCGCGGCAGGGTGTAGGTCGTTTCGGGATCGAGGATCGCGAACTGCGGGAAGACCAACGGCGAAGAGAAGGCGAGTTTCTCGCGGGTGCACTGCCGCGAAATGACGGCGAAGCCGTTCGTTTCGGAACCGGTTGCCGGCAGCGTGAGCACGCAGCCGATCGGCAGCGCCTGCGTCACCGGCGCGGCCGCCGCCACAATGTCCCAGGGATCGCCGCCGCGATGCGCTACCGCCGCGCTGATGAACTTGGTCCCATCCAGAACCGACCCGCCGCCGACGGCGAGGAGATAGTCGATCTTCTCCTTGCGACACAGATCGACCGCGCGCACGAGGGTTTCGTACCGGGGGTTGGGCTCAATCCCGCCGAACTCGAGGGTCGTTCGGCCGCCAAGGGCTTCTCGAACCTGGTCGTAGACGCCGTTCTTGTGAATGGAACCGCCGCCGTAGGTCAGCAGGATGCGCCGATCCGCGGGGACAAGCTCGTTCAACTGCGCGATGGTCCCTTTGCCGAACACGACGCGGGTCGGGTTGTAGTAGGTGAAGTTCTGCATGATGAGTCCGTGTTTTGGGGGTGACTCGGGCGGGCTCCCAGTTAGCCGCTGGCGGCGTCGCGCGCTCCGGCCGCCAATTCGCGGAGCGCGCGGATGCGATTGGCGCTGGCCACACGGACCTGGTATTCCGGCGGCCCCACCTGCTGCCCCATGGCCACCCGGGGATTGCGGAACGTCATCTCGCTCTCCCGGGTGCTGCCGGCGGAGACGTGGAATTCGTTGGCCCCCGAAACCCGCAGGACCTTGGCCAGGTTCCGTTCGCTGAGCCCCCCTCCGGGCATGACGATGATGCGGTCTCCGGCTTGGCGAACCAGCTCAACAATCAGATCCAGCCCCTCGAGGGCCGTTCGTTCCTGGCCCGAAGTCAGCACGCGCTCCACGCCCAGATCGATCAACGTTTCCAGCGCCGCCCGCGGATCCGCGGCCATGTCGAACGCGCGGTGAAACGTCACTGGAAGCGGCGCCGCCAGGTCGCACAGCTCCCGGGTCCGTTCCCGGTGAATCATGCCGTCGGGCCCCAGCACGCCGAGGACAACCAGCTCCGCCCCGTGGGTCTTCGCCCACACCAGGTCGCGCTTCATGACCTCGAACTCGTCTTCCGTGTAGCAGAAGTCCCCTCCTCGCGGCCGGATCATCACGGCGATCTCCAGGCAAACATGCTTGCGGACGCTCTCGAGGAGACCGGCGCTGGGCGTCAGCCCCCCCTCGAACAGTGCCTGGCACAGCTCAATCCGGTCCGCACCCGCCGCCTCCGCCGCACGCGCGGATTCCAGGGAATCGACACAGACTTCGATCAACGGCGCATCCTTCATGATTGGGTTGCGGGCGGCCGCAGTTCCCGGACGAGCTGCTCGACGCGCCGGCCATAGGCGACGTAGTTGGCTCGCTGGGCCGCGGCGTTGCCCGGCACCGCAGCGTCATGGAACACCACCACCATGTGGGGTTCAATCGAAATCCCGGCGTCGTAACCGCGGGCCAGGGCGTCCTGCAGGATGGCGCGCACGCAACCATCGCCCTCTCCCGGCCAGGTGTAATCCGCATCGTTCCTGGCCGGATTCCAGCGGGCGTCCTTGATGTGGATGTGGGTGACGCGGTCCCGGATGTGCGTCCAGAATTCCCAGGGATCCTGTCGGGGCCAAGGCTTGGGCCGGGTCCGATCCGGGTTGAACACCGGGTTGGCCGTGTCAAAAACCCACTGCAGCCCGGGCACCTGGTCGAGGAGTTCCAACGCGTGACGCCAGCTCATCCCGCCGTAGTTCATGCAGTTCTCGTGGACGGGCTGGAGCCCGGCATCCAGGAAGCGGCGTGTCACCTCGCGCACGCGGGCGATGACCTCCGGCGGGAGACGATCGTCCTCGTCGCCCGGCTTGAAGCTCATGATGCGGACCAGCCGGGTTCCCAGCCGCTGCATGCGCGGAATGGCGCGCTGGACCTCCGCCAGCGTGACGTCGAAAGGGTCGGTCACGCGCTTGGACCAGTTCATGACGGTGGAGCCGAAACAGTAGACCCGGATGCCCGTTTCCTGAAGGCGCTCCGCCACCCGCTCGAAGGCCGCGTCGGGCAGGTCGTGCAGGTTCGCCTTGGGGCAATCCGGCAGTTCCACGTTGCGCGCCTCGAGGTGGCGCCAGCCGAGTTCCTGGGTGGCCGCAATCTGCGCGTCGAGCAGGTTGCCGGCCTCGTCGCCTATTCCAGTGAAGATCATACGCGCAGGGGATCAGAGTTATCGGTGAAAGGACTTCGTGAAGTCTTCCTGGGACACCGCCACCACCTTCTTCTCGAATCGCGACTCCGCGATCAACTGCTGCAACGCGCGTTCGTAAGCCGCGGCGTCCAAGGGGAGATCGATGGTGCGGTTCTGGAGCGAGGAATACAGCATCGCGTTGGCCAACTCGACCGAGTGCATCCCTTCCGCGCCCGGGGCCAACAAGGGCGTGCCGTCCAGAATGGCGTCCACGAAGTTCTGCATCACGATCGCGTGCGGCAGGGCGGCGTCCTGGAACGGGATTTCCGCCACCCACACCTCCGGCTTCGCGAAGCCCACCTTCGCCGTCCGGCTGAACTCGATCATGTCCGCCTCGTTGCGCACGAAGGTCAGGCGGTTCTGTTCGAGCACCACCCGACCCCGGGTGCCGGCGATTTCGAAGCGGTTGGTGCCCGGGGCTTCGCCCGTCGAAGTGACAAACACCCCGGTCGCTCCGTTGGGATACTCGAGGTAGGCCGTGACGTTGTCCTCGACCTCAATGGCGTGGAACCGGCCCAACTGGCAGAAGCCCCGCACGCGGGCCGGCAGGCCGAACAGCCAACCCAACACGTCCAGATTGTGCAGACACTGGTTCAGCAGGACGCCCCCGCCTTCGCCTTTCCACGTGGCCCGCCACCCGCCGCTCGCGTAGTAGGCATCCGTCCGATACCAGTCGGTGATGATCCAGCTCAGGCGGACGATCTCCCCAAGCTCACCCGAGCGGATCAACTGGCGGATCTTCCCGTAGCGCGGCTCCGTGCGGAGCTGGAACATGCCGGCAAACACCTGCTGGGGCCGTTGCGCTGCCGCGGCCAGCAATCGCTCGGCGTCGGCCTTGTGCGCCGAGATCGGTTTTTCGACCATCACGTGCAGGCCGGCCTCGAGGGCGGCCATCCCCAGGGTGGTGTGCTGGTAATGCGGCGTGGCGATGATCACCGCGTCCACCGCCCCCGATTGGAACAGCGCCTCCGGCTGCGCAAACGTCTGCAGCGAAGCGTAGCGGTCGAGCGCGGCGTAGGCATCGCACACCGCCGTCAGTTGGGCGCGCGCCACTTTGCCCTGCGCAAGGTACTCGGCGTGATACCGGCCGATGTTCCCGAGACCGACGATTCCCAAACGAACTGTCTTCATGCCATTGGCTTCTGGCCCGCAGTTGGTACGGCTTTGGTTCGGCCGACAGTATCGCTGCGAGTCAATTCGCATCGCAAGCAGCTTTTCAGGGCTTCGCGTCGCACCCCGGCCCGTCCGCAGCCGCGGACGCCCAAGCCGGGCGCCTCTACCATCCACGAGTGCGCAAGTACATGAGGTGGGGCGACCTCTCCGAGGGCGCCGAAGAAGAGCGTGGAACGGATCGTGTGCCCGTAAGTCCGCTTCTGCCCGACGCACACGCAGAACACGCCGAAGCGATCTGCGTCCTTCCGCGTTTTCGGCGGGCAACCGCAAACCGCGTCGGGGTCTGAGAGCGCGCTTGGACCCGAGCAACGGATCGGCTCACCGCCGGCCCGATGTGGAGCAGAACGCCGCGAAAGACCGGAGGATTGCGAGGCGGACCGGCTGAGGTAGGATGCCTTCGTGATTTGTGATATTCGGTCTTTGACCAGGGACGAACTGGCAGAGCGGCTGGCGGGGTGGGGGGAGCCGGCCTATCGCGTCGAGCAACTCCTGGATTGGCTGTATGCGCAGCGGGCGGCGGATTGGGAATCGATGACCAACCTGCCCAAATCGCTGCGCGACCGCCTACGCGGGGAGTATTGTCTGCGGCTCCCCAGCCTGGTACATCTGCAGGGGACGGAAGAGGCCACACGGAAGTTCCTGTGGCGGCTGGCGGACGGCGCCCTGATCGAGAGTGTGTTGCTGCCGGCAACTCCGGCGCTGTTCGGCGACGCTAGTGACCGGCGCACCCTCTGTCTCTCCACCCAGGTGGGCTGCGCCTACGGCTGTCGCTTCTGCGCCAGCGGCCTCGACGGTTGGAAACGGAACCTGGGCGTCGAGGAAATCGTCGGTCAGGTCATCGCGACCGAACGCTGGCTCCGGAAGTCCGCCGGCGATGCGGCCGACGTCGCGCGGCCGGCGCGGTATGTCGACAACTTGGTGATCATGGGGATGGGCGAGCCCCTGGCCAACTTCGCGTCCCTGCTCCGGGCGTTGCAGATTCTGAACGCGCCCTGGGGTGGCGGCATCGGTGCCCGCAAGATCACCGTGTCGACCAGCGGCCTGGCGCCGCAGATCCGGGAGTTGGCGGATCAACCGCTGCCAGTCGGACTGGCGGTCTCGCTCCACGGGGCCACCAACGAGGTGCGCAACCGCCTGATGCCGGTCAACCGCAAGTACCCACTGGCGGAGTTGATCTCCGCCTGCGAGTACTATCGCCGGAAACAGGGCCGCCGCATTACCCTCGAGTACATCCTGATCGCCGACGTCAACGATGACCCACGTGACGCGCCGTTGCTCGCCAGGATCGCCCGCCACCTGAAGGCCAAGGTGAACTTGATCCCCTACAACACCGTCGCCGGACTGGCCTGGGCCCGGCCGGCGCCCGACCGCCAGGAAGCCTTCCGCGCCGCACTCGAGGCGCAGCAGATCCCCGTAACCTTGCGCCGCGAGAAAGGGCACGAAATCGATGCTGCCTGCGGCCAACTCCGACTCCGCACGGAACGCGCGCTCGAGGCGGAGCAGCGCGAATCAGGCGAGCCCCCGCGATTGGCGAAATAGCGCGGAAGGCAGGGCGGGATTTGGAACCGGGATTGCCAGCGGGTCTCCGCATCGCCCCGGCCCGGACTGGTTCTCCTGCAGCATTTCGCGGCGGTCATGGGGATGTCGCCGTTGCAAGGGAGGGCAGGGGGCTGGACAGCGCGAGCGCCGCGTTGCTAGCCTCCGCGCTGTGATCGCATTGATCGACTACGGTGCCGGCAACCTGAAGAGTGTCCACAAGGCCCTGCGTCACCTGGGGGCCGACGTGCGGCTCTTCGCCGCCCCGGAAGGACTCCAGGAAGCGCAGGCCATGGTGCTCCCGGGAGTCGGCGCCTTCGACGACTGCCTGAACGCCCTCCGGCAGCAGGGTCTGCTCGATGCCTGCCGCGAGTTCATCCGCTCCGCGCGGCCATTCCTGGGGATCTGCGTCGGCTACCAGGCGTTGTTCGAGCGCAGCCACGAGTTCGAAAGCCGCGCCACCGGCCTCGGGGTGTTCGCCGGCTCCGTGGTGCGCTTCACCCACCGGCCAGGACTGAAAGTCCCGCAGATTGGCTGGAACCAAGTCGCCTTCGCGCGCCCGGATTGCCCGCTGTTCCGCGGCCTCTCCACCGGGACCTACTTCTACTTCGTTCACAGCTACTACCCGCTGCCGACGGACGACTCGATCGTGGCCGGCCGCACCGAATACGGGGATACGTTCGCCTCGGTGGTCTGGAGAGACAACGTCTTTGCCACGCAGTTCCATCCCGAGAAGAGCCAGAAGGCCGGGCTCCGGCTGCTCCAGAACTTCGTCGAGGTCGCCCGCGAGTAACCGGCGGGCGCGGTTTCGCGGAACACCACGTTGCGCGCTGGGTTAAGGTCGGCTACCATGCTCCTGAGTTAACGAAAGCAAACCGAGAGAACCGGAAGATTATGGCACACGAACTACCTGCACTTCCTTACGCCAAGGACGCGCTCGAACCTCACATCGATGCCGCGACGATGGAGATCCACCATGGCAAACATCACGCCGCTTATGTCGCCAACCTGAACAAGGCCATTGCCGGCCATGCCGCCCTCGAGGCCAAGTCGCTCGAGCAGTTGATCGGTGACCTGGCCTTTGTCCCGGATGCGGTGCGCGCGGCGGTCCGAAACAACGGCGGCGGGCACTGGAACCACGCGATGTTCTGGCAGATCATGGCCCCGAACGCCGGCGGGGCGCCCGGCGGCCGACTTGCCGAGGACCTCCAGAAGACGTTCGGCAGCATTGAGGCGTTCCGCGAGAAGTTCGAAGCGGCCGGCATCGGACGCTTCGGGAGCGGTTGGGTCTGGCTGCTCGTCAACCAAGGCAAGCTCGAGATCGCGTCCACGGCCAACCAGGACAATCCGCTGATGGGCAAGGCTGTCGCCGGGTGTGAAGGGCGGCCCATCCTCGGGGTCGATGTCTGGGAGCACGCCTACTACCTCAAGTACCAAAACCGGCGGCCGGACTACCTCAAGGCCTGGTGGAATGTGGTGAACTGGGCCGAAGTTGCCCGGCGCTACGAGAGCGTCCGGTAGCAGCCCGAACCCCATCCTGCGGAGCGAAACGCAGCCGCCGCGCAAAACCCGGACTCTCGCGGATCTCCACCGCGGGCCCGACGGCACACTGGACACGGCCGTCGACGTTGCGCCTGGATTCGAGGAGACGGATGCCGGCGTCCGGGCCCAGCACGCTCACGGCAGTGGCCAACGAGTCCGCGGTTGTGAGATCCGGAGCCAGGATGTGCACCAGGCTTCGATTCGTGATCCCGTATCCCGTGCGGGGATCCACAATGTGCGAGTAGCGAACGCCGTTGATTTCCGCGAATTGGAACAGGTCGCCGGAACTGGCCAAAGCGCCGCGGGCCAGGAACAGCTTTTCCACCGCCCGGGTGCCGGATGCATCCACGGATTCCAATTCGACCTGCCACCCCCTCTTGCCGGGAGGTGGATCTCCGGCGCGCAGGTCGCCTCCACAGGCGATGAACGCCGCGGGTAACCCGCGCTTCCGCAGAACGTCCAAAGCCTCGTCCAGCGCGTAGCCTTTGGCGATTCCGCCCAGATCCAGTCGCATGCCCGGGACCTCGAGGCGCGCCGTTCGCCTCCGGGAATCCAGCGTCACCTGCCGGAACCCAACCGCCTCCCGCGCGCGCGCCAGGAGCGCTGGCTTGGGCAATTCCCTCTCGCGCCGCGCGCGTCGCCAAAGATTGACATACGGACCCACTGTCACATCGAAGGCGCCTTCGGAGTCCTCCGCCAGCTTCTGCGCCCGGTCCAGCACCTCCCACAGGTCGGGACTGAGGGGCACCGCGTGTCCCTGGCCGGAGGCAAGCGACAGGCGGCTCAACTCCGAGTCCTCCTCGTAGTCGCTGAAGACCCCGTTGAGCGTCCGGATCCGATCGAAAGCCGTCAGGGCGGCATCGGCGGCTTCGAGGTGCGTGCGGGCGTAGATCACCATGCGCACCGGCATGCCCATTTCCGCGCGCTGGAATTCGAATCGCCGGAGAGCCTCCCGCCGCACGGGCGTGGTGCAACCGGCCAGCCAGCCCAGGGCGGTCAGCCCCAAAAGGAGCCGGCACCCGAACCCCAACCTCGGGGAGTAGACCTTCATCGCGGCGGCATCGGTCGAACGTCGTCTCGGTGAAGAGAGTTACCACGGTCCGATACCGAGCACAACCGCCGAGGCGGGACCCGGATCCTCGCGCAAGTGGCGCTGGCGGTTCGGTCGTCCCCGGTCGACGCGCGGTTTTCGCCCCTGCGGATGGGCACTCTGTCGGCTCCGGGAGTTGCCGGCGCGTTGATCGGCGGATTGGGGTGGAAAACCGGATGGGCTGGCTGTATAGGGAACTGCGGAGGATGCCCCTGCGAGAGTGCGGCGCGCGGCCGGACGGGCCTCGGACTCCACGAGCCCGGTCGACGCGCGCCGGAGGCGTCCTCTGCAAGAGGAGGAAAGCGATGTTGCGAACAGCCAAGAGCATCCTTGATGCGGCTCTCGGTTTCTTCTACCCTGCCGTCTGTCGGATTTGCCTCGCGGAGCCGGGGTTCCCAGCCGACGGGTACGTGGGGGCGAGTTGCGGTCGGCGGGTGAAGCGCATTGTGGCGCCGTGGTGTGATCGCTGCGGCTTGCCCTATGCGGGCCAGGTGACGACGCGGCTGGTCTGCAGCAATTGCCGGGATTTGGACCTGCAGTTCCGGTTCGCCCGCGCGGCGGCGGTTGCCGAAGGCGTGCTGTTGGAAGCGATTCATCGATACAAGTATGAGCGGGAACTATGGTTCGAGCCGTTTCTGGGAGGCCTGCTGGTCCGCGCCGCCGGACCCACGCTCTCGGCTCGTGACTGGGACTGGATTGCCCCGGTCCCTCTCCACCCCGTGAAACAACGCGAACGCGAGTTCAATCAGGCGGAACGACTGGCAAGGTGCCTCTCTCGCCAGACGCAAATTCCCGTTGCCCACCGTCTGCTCCGCCGGGTCACCTGCACCCGGACGCAGACCCATCTCACCCGACCGGAACGCGAAGCGAACGTGCGCGGCGCCTTTGCCTTGCGCGGCGACTTTCCAGTCAAGGGCCGACGCTTCATCATCGTGGACGACGTGCTGACGACGGGTGCCACGACGAGCGCGTGCGCGCGGGTCCTCCGCGACGCCGGCGCGGCCGATGTCTGTGTATGGACTGTGGCTCGAGGCTTGTAGCCAGTGAACTCCCCCCATTCAGCACACGAGCGGCAGCGCCGGGCCCGGCCGCACTCCTCCCCTCACCGCCATGAGTGATACCGTCTTCACCAAGAAACCGCTGCGCCCCGAACCCGGCGAAACCAAAGTCACCGCTCGCCCCCCGTCCGTCGAGACCCCCCTGCCGCGCAAACCCAAGATCGCGTCCACCAAGAGCCGGAAGCGTGATATTCCCGAAGGCCTCTGGACCAAGTGCCCCAAGTGCAGCAACCTCATCTTCGACAAGGACCTGGATGAGAATCTGAAGGTCTGCCCGCACTGCAGCCACCATTTCCCCATCGGCGGACGTGAACGCATCCACGCCCTGGTCGAGACCTGCACGTTCGAGGAGATGGACGCCACCATGACCAGCGTGGACGTCCTCGGATTCACCGGCGTGGCCTCCTACAGTAGCAAACTGGACACCTACCGGAAGTCCACCGGTCTCAAGGACTCCGTCATCACTGGTATCGGGCGCATCGGACGACATCGCGCGGCTCTCGGCGTGATGGACTTCGCCTTCCTCGGCGGCTCCATGGGATCGGTGGTCGGCGAGAAGTTGACCCGCCTGATCGAAGCCGCCACCGATAAGGAACTCCCGCTCGTCATCATCTCCACCAGCGGCGGAGCCCGGATGTACGAGGGGATGTTCAGCCTCATGCAGATGGCCAAAACCTGCGGCGCGTTGGCCTATCTCGCCCAGGCGCGACTCCCCTTCGTGAGCGTCCTCACGCACCCCACCTACGCCGGTGTCATGGCCAGCTTCGCCAGCGTGGGCGATCTCATCCTGGCCGAACCCGGCGCCATGATCGGCTTCGCCGGACCGCGCGTCATCAAGGACACCACCCAGGCCGAACTCCCACCCGGATTCCAAACCGCCGAATTCCTCGTGGAACACGGACTGATCGATGCCATCGTGCCCAGAAAAGAGATGAAAGAACGCCTGATCGTCTGTCTCGACTACCTTTGCGGCGGGCGAGGGCGCTAGCCGGGGAGACGCTCGCAGACGCTCTCCAGCGCGGTCCGACCACGATGCAACCCATTAAGACCATGAACATATCGGATACCGTGGAGCAACTCCTCCAGCGCAAAGGGACGCAGGTCCACAGCATCACGCCGAGCGCCACCGTCTACGAAGCCATCGAGCTGATGGCTAAACAGAACATCGGCGCGCTGGTCGTCATCTCGAACGACAAGGTCGTCGGCATCTTCTCTGAACGCGATTACACCAGGAAGATCGCGCTGAAGGGGAAGTCGTCCCGGGAGACCACCGTTCAGGAGTGTCTTTCCAACCCCGTGGTCACCGTTACCCCGGAAGACAGCATTGAGAACTGCATGCTCCTCATGACGGCGCACCGCGTCCGGCATCTCCCCGTTCTGCAGGGGAACATCGTCTCGGGCGTGCTCTCGATCGGCGACTTGGTGAACTGGATCATCTCCGCGCAGAGTCAGGAGATCGACCAACTCCGCACGTTCATCACGGGCCAATACCCCGGATGAAACGCTGCTCGCCGACCGAATGAGCCGGGAAGCCGGTCGATGCCCTTTTCCATGACAGGTGCCGCCCCCCCGATGCCCACAAACAGGACATCCGTTCTCGTCCGCGGAAGAAGAAAGCTGGCGGCCTGTGGTGCAGGCCGCCAGGCTTCAACCCAATTGTAGAAGCGCGAGCGGTTGGGCCCCACTCGCTGCTGCGGGGGATATGGTAAGGCTCTTTGTCCCCACCGTGAAAGCGGGGACGGTTGGCGTAGCCAAATTCCGGGTTTCGAAATTTCCTACGATTTCCACAAGCGTCCAGACAGCAGACGGTATGCCATTGTCGACCTTCTCAGACCGACCGTGACGAAGACCGGCCCCTCCCAGGATCACCCGCAAGCCCGCACCGACAAGAACGTGACCGGACTCGATGGCTCGCTGTTCCCCGTGATGAGGCCCACTCGCTGAGGTCGCGTTCCCGCCAGTATCAGCTCTTCCCCAGAGGCAAGCCGGGCTCTGCCTCGCCGTGCGCGTTGTTGGCACAGACGCTGCTATCCCATCACCCGTATGGTAAGGCTCAGAGATGCGAACTCACAGAAGGCCGCTCCGCCGCCGCCGAAGGAAGCGTGGGCAGCGGGCGATGCCGGCACCGCCAGTTGGCAGGTGAGAACCTGGTGGGATTGGCTCTTCGTCACCGGGAGCTTCGTGGTATTCGCCTGCCTCGAGGGCGCCCTGATCTACGCCTACTACATCTTCCTGCAGCAATACGCCGGCTGACCACTATCCGTGTTCGGGCTTCAGGGCCCGCCTGGGTCGAGTCGATTACCTGCCCCGGCGGGTTCTTCATTTCCGCATCCTCACCGCGCCCAGCGCCCCCCGCGGGGCGGCGATCAACCGTCCGTCTGCGCGAGGATCCGGGGGTCGCGCATCAGGGTTGAACCGCCCCAGGCAATTCGCTATGGTGCCTCGTAGAACACACCGCAGCGCACCGACACGAATGCTGCTGCGCGAAAAACCAAGCAGCATCAAGAGAAGGCGGAACATCATGAAACAGTACCTGGCGCGACGTGGATTCATCCGAACCGCAGTGGCGGGGTCGGTGGCCCTCTCATGGCTCGGCACCCGCCGGGGTTCCGTGGCGTTCGGGGCGGAGGCGGCCAAGCCCGCGTTGCTGGGGGGCACGCCCGTCCACCAGGGAGGGTGGACGCGCTGGCCCCAGTGGCGGGAATCCTGGGAACCGGAAATCCTGAAGGTGTTCCGGAGCTGCCGGTGGTTTCGGGGTTCTGATCAGCGGGTGGCGGAGTTCGAAAAGGGCTACGCGGAACTGATCGGCGCCAAACGCTGCCTCGCCACCGCCAGCGGCACGACCGCGCTGATGGTGAGCCTGCACGTCATGGACGTGGACGCCGGTGACGAGGTGATTGTCTCTCCCTACACCTTCATCGCCACGTACAACGCCGTGCTCAACAGCCGGGCGCTGCCCGTATTCGCGGATACCGATCCGGCCACGCTGACCATCGATCCCGCTTCCATCAAGAGCCGGATCACGGACCGCACTCGTGCCCTCATGCCGGTGCACATCTTCGGCATGCCGTGCGAGATGGATCCCATCATGGCCATCGCCCGACAGCACAAACTGGCGGTCATCGAGGACGCCTGCCAGGCTTGGCTCGCCGAATACCACGGTCGAAGATGCGGCACGTTGGGCGATCTAGGCTGCTTCAGCTTCCAGGAGTCCAAACACATGCCGGCCGGCGAGGGCGGCGCCATCGTCGGCATGAGCGACGAGTTGATCGACAAGTGCGACTCTTTCCACAACTGCGGGCGCGCGGTCGGCACGAACCAGGGCCACGGCAGTTTCACCCGCGGGAACAACTACCGCATGACCCAGGCCCAGGCCGTTCTCCTCATTCTCCAATTCGACAAGCTGGTGAAGGAAACCGAAATCCGCCGCGCGAATGCCGACTACCTGCACGCGCACCTCGCGCAGATCCCCGGGATCACCCCCGTGCGCCTCCCGCAGAACAGCCGGGCGGTCTGGCATCTCTACCCCTTCCGTTACGACGCGGCGCACTTCAACAGCCTGTCGCGCGATCAGTTCGCCAAAGCCGTTTCCGCGGAAGGTGTCCCGTGTGGTGGCATCTATCGCGAGCAGTATTTCGACGGGCTGATCGACGAGGCGATCGCCTCACGCGGTTTCCGGCGCCTCTGGAGCGCCGAACGCCTCAAGGCTTATCGGGACAGCCTCCAGGACCTGAAAGGGAACAAGCAGGTCTGCGAAACAACCGTCGCCATGACGCAGAACATGCTGCTGGGGAACCGCAGCGACATGGACCACATCGTCGAGGCGATCCGCAAAGTCCACGCCCATAGCGCTGCCCTGGCGAAGGCGCTGACATGAACGCGGCCCACGCCTGCCTCCGATTCGCCGGCGCGACGGTGATCCTGTCTGCCGCCCTCGGCTTCGTCTCGCCGGGGGCGCTGGCTGGGGATGCCACCCCCGCGATCGGGATCGCGGTGCGCGACATCACCCCGGAATTGCCCATCCGCCTGGCCGGTTACGCCTCACGGAAACGCCCGGCCGACAAGGTCGACCATCCGCTCCTTGTCCAGGCCCTCGCGCTCAAAAACCCGTCCGGAGAGCGCTTCGCCTTCGTGTCCCTGGACAATTGCGAAGTCAGCCGCGACTTCATGAAGCCGGTGTGGCAGCGCCTGGCCGACGAGTCCCAGCTCGGCCCTGGCACCGTCGCCGTCGTTTCCAGTCACACCCACTCGGCCCCCGTGCTGGAGCTGACCCTGACCGGCATGGGACAGCCTTCGTCCGCCGAGCGCGAACGCATCCAACAATACAGCCGGTTCCTCCAGGATAAACTGGTCGAAGTGGTTCATGCCGCCTTCGGCGACTGCCAGCCCGCGACCCTCGAATACGGCTGCGGACGCGCTACCTTCGCCATGAACCGCCGCAGCTTCCAAGGCGATCAAGTCGTCTTTGGTGATAACCCCGACGGCCCCGTCGACTGGGACGTCCCCGTGCTACGGGTCAGAGGCACCAACGGCGCCGTCCGCGCGGTCCTCTTTGGCTACGCCTGCCACGGCACCTCGGTCCGAACCGGCGACGATTGGTACACCGTCTCCGGAGAGTACATGGCCTACGCCCGCCAGCACCTGGAGACCCATCAACCCGGCGCCGTGGCCATGTTCCTCACCGGCATGGGCGCCGACTCCGACCCCGCGCCTCGAGGGCAGTTGCTCGACGCCAAACGCCATGGCCTCCAGTTGGCGGGGGCGGTCATCGGTGTGCTGGACCGCCCCATGCAACCGGTCCGCGGCGCCTTCCGACTGGCCTATGACGAAGTCGAGCTCCCGCTGGTCCCGCCCCCCACGCAGGAGCGGTTGGACCAGGACGCCCGAAGTGCGGACGTCCATGTGAAAGCACGCGCGGAGGCCTACCTCAAACTGTTGGCCGGCGGTCAACAGTTGCCCCGGTCGGTGCGACTGCCGATCGCCGCCGTGCGTCTCGGTGACGACCTGACGTTTGTGCTCATGGGCGGCGAAGTCGTGGTGGACTATGCCCATCGGCTCAAGCGGGTTCTGGGCGCCGATCATCCCTGGCCCGTCGGTTACGCCTACGAGGTTCCCTGTTACATTCCCTCGGCGCGGTTGATCAGGGAGGGCGGTTACGAGACCGAGTCTTCGATGATCTACTACGGTTTCTACGGGCCATTCCAGGGGGCAATCGAGACGCAGTTGGTCAAGCGCCTGGAGGAAC
>CAYSPU010000111.1:0-18101 GCA_964432995.1 uncultured Verrucomicrobiota bacterium | reverse complement strand
GTGCTCGCGGGTGTGCAGATCGAGCAGGAACTGGATGAGAGCGCGTTCGAGCCGGGCGCCCGCGCCCGTGTAGAGGAGGAAGCCGCTGCCGGACAGTTTGGCGCCGCGGGCGAAATCGACGAGTCCCAGCGACTCGCACAGTTCGGTGTGGGTCTTGGGCGTGAAGGGGTAGGCCCGTGGTTCGCCGTGCCGGCGCACCACCGGGTTGTCGGCCGCGCTCTGCCCGGTCGGGACCGTCGCGTGCGGGGTGTTCGGAATCCGGAGCAGGATTTCCCCGCGCGCGGACTCGATCTCGTTCACGGCCCGGTCGAGTTCGGCGATTCGTTCGCCGAGTTGGCGCGTTTCGGTCTTGCGGGCTTCGGCCTCGGCGAGTTTCTTCTGCCCCATCAAGGCGCCGATTTCCTTCGACGCCCGGTTCCTCTGGGATTTGAGAGCCTCGACATCGGCCAGGACCTTGCGCCGTTTTTCATCCAGGGCCAGCACCTCCTCCACTCGAACCTCGTCCCCTGCCCCGCGCGCTGCCAGGCGCTCCCGCACCGCGTCGGGCCGTTCGCGAATCACTTTGATGTCGAGCACGGGCGCATTATAGGGCCGACCCGGGCTCGGGCAAGGGCGAAGCCGGTGCGAGGGCGCCAGTGGAGCATCGTGCCGCCGCCGGCGGGGCATTGCGGTTCACGGCTTCGTCTTTGGCGCCTGTTCCTCCAGGGGCAGGCAAAGCTCGAAGCAACTGCCCGTCTCCGTGGACCGGAGGAGTTCGAGGGTGGCGCCCAGGTGATTCGCCAATTGCTTGCTGATCGCCAGGCCGATGCCGGAGCCGCCTTCCTTGGTTGAGCGCCGCGTGCGGAACACGGTGTCGGGAGGAGCGCCGGCGAATCCCCTCCCCTGGTCTTCGACCTGGACACGGAGGAGTTGTTGGTCGTCGCGGATGGACAGGGACACGCGCCCGCCGGGCGGGGTGGCCTGGACGGCGTTCTCGGCGAGGTTGACCAGAATGAGCACGGCCAGGTTTGCCGTTCGGTTTCCGAGGTGGGCCCGGGTGTTGGCGTGCGCCTGCCAGGCGACGCCCCGGCCCTGCGCCAATGGCAGCACGCGGCGCTCCACGATGTCCGCGAGATCGCCGGCCGGGACCTGGTAGCGGGTGCCGACATCGTCTTCCTGCAGGACATTGACCACTTCCTGGATCAGGGCCTGCATGCGGCGCGTTGAAGCGGCGGCCTCCTTCCAGCCGGCGTCGGAGTCTCCGACGGGCTCCGCAGCTTGGCGTTCGACGAAGGTGCGCAGGCCGGCCAGCGGGCTCTTGAGGCCGTGGATGAGGTGCGACGTCACCGCGCCCAGGGCCGTGGTCCGGGCGGCCAGCGCCAGTTCCTGGTTGGCGGCGATGAGGTCGGACGTGCGGTCGGCCAGTTGGCGGTGGGCGAGGCGCAGCCGGCGGAAGGCCCAGAGGGATCCGGCCACCAGAACCAGACCGGTTACCGCGAAGATACAGAACGTCTGGATCAGAAGGTGTCGGTCCAGCCGGCGAAACTCATTGGAGAGCGTGTGGCCCTCGAGGACGAACTGGGCGATCCCCAGCAACCGGGGATGGGCCGAGGTGTGCAGCGGCAAGGTCAGAACCAGCATCGGGATCGCGCGTTCGTCCAGTTCCTCGTGGCGGCTCGGGTAGAACACCTCGGCCGGTGCGACCTTGGCGAAGAACCGGCTGGTCGGTTCGAGGCGACGCGCCCGGGCGACAACATCGGCGGCGAGGTCCTGCTCCCGCAGCACGGGTGGCAGTGCTTCGATGAAGCGGCCGTCGGCGTCGAGCAAGCGGATGCCGAGCACGCCGCGGAGCCGGGAGGCGGTCAAGACCACGCGCATTTGTTCCGCAGGGTCGACCGGCGTGGGTGCGTCGAGTTCCGCGGCCAGGGCGTCCATTTGGAGGACGAGCACGGCCTGGAGCACGCCGGCGTCCCGCTGCGTGATCTGCCCGCGAATCCGGCCGCGCACCTGGAGTGTGGTGAGCACGACCGTGACCAGCAGCACCCCCAGCGCGAGCGCCGTCGACACCCACGGCCCCCGCCGCAGCCGCCGCGTCAGCTCCTCGATGCGCGTGCCATTGGTCATCGTGACGTTCATGGTGCCGTCACTCACTGTGCCGTTTCCGGAGGGCGGGCGCAAACCCCGCGCTCCCGGCCCGGGATTGGCTTAGAATGTCCATTCCACCCCGCCGCTGATCGTATTCACGTCGTAGTCATCCCCGGCCCGGTTGGCGAGGGTCTGTTCATAGGAGTAATCGACAAACGCCACCAGCGTTTTCCAGAGTGTCCGCTGGGCGCGGAACTCCCCCAGCACCTCGGTGCGTCGCCGGAGGTCGTCGGCATCGGCGGCGGCCGTCTGCACTTCGTATTGGTAGTGGAGGCATTTGATCCCGCCTTCGAATTCCCATCCGGCGTGCCGGTAGCGGAGACGGAGCGCGCCCAGGGCCCGCTGATAATCGTAATAACCGCTCCCCGCATCGCGATTGACCCGACCCCCGGCGCGGAAGGTCAGCCGCCATTGTCTCGCCTTCCCGAAGTGCGTTCTCGCGCTGAAACCCAGGTCCTGGCGCTGCGTCTCGCGATCTGTGCCCGGCAGCGGGGTGCCGTCGGCCGCCCGCAGAGGGTCTTCGTCGTGCCAATCATAGGTGAAGCCATAATCGAAGGTCAGCCGGATTCGATCCCCCGCGCGCGCTTCGTAGCTTAGTTTCGGCGCCAGCTCCCAGGAATCATCCAGGGTCTCGACGTACCACTGTCGGGTTCCCTGCACCGTCAACTGCAGGTCGCCGGGCCCGACTTTGCGGCCCGCCCAAAGCCGCCCTGTCAGCAGGTGCCCTTCGATGAGCGCCCGGGTCAGCTCCGCTTCGGTCGCCGAAACGTCGATCACCTGATTGAGGTAGACGTATTCGAGGCCTTCGCCCGTTCGCCACTCAGAAGACCACGCGTGCGTTCCTTGAACCAGCGCCAGGCCGCTCTGCTCGCGGTCCACATCCTCCAGATCGAGGAATTCCCGATCCTCGAAACTGCCAAACGCCTCGAACAGGCTTCCGCCGGGCCAGACTTTGGTGAAGATCCCTTCGGCGGAGCCGCCGACAAAGGGCGCGCCCTCGGGGGAGTAACCGGACAGCAACACATTGTCCTTGTAACCGGCGCGGGCGCGGCAAGTGACCGTTGCGTCCCAGCTTCGCATGCGGGCCGGGGCGATTTCCTCCGGCGGTTCTGTTCCCGGAAGCGCCTGCTGGGGACCAGCAAGGAGAAGCGCCAGGATCGCCGCCGCCCATCGTCGAGGTATGCAACACATCGTGCCGGCAGTGAGGAATCCGGCCCGGCCCCCAAACCGCCGCCCCCCCCATAGCATGCGGCCAGGCGCGCTTGCAAGCGCCTGGCCGCTCACGACCCGGCAGAAGAGGCAGCCCGAACCGATCAGTCGGTTCCCCGGCGTTCTCGGACACGTTCCTCCGCGCCGTTCAACTGCTCGCGAGCCCGTTCCCGAGCGGCATCCAATACATCCTGATGCCGAAGGAGCTTCTCCTTCAACTCGGCCAGGCGTTCGCGCGCTTGTTCGCGGAAGAGCCGGGACTGATCCAGCCAGCGCTGCCGTTGATCACGGAGCTTCTCGCGGATCAGTTCGCGTTGCTCGTCGTTCGCGCCCTTGAGCTGGCGCAGCAGTTCGTTCTGCTGTTTCAGGTAAGCTTCCCGCATCAACTCGAACTGCTGCAACCGCTCTTGAACCTGCTGCGGGATGTCCTGCAACCGCGTCACGGTGCCGCTGATTGGTCCAGCGCCCGCCCCCGCATCCGTGGTGGCGGGTTCCAGGGGCATTACCACCTGCCCCTTCCGGTCCGACGAATCGGTCAGCGATGTCTGATTTGTGTCACCGCTCTGGGCCTGCAACGCCCCCCCAACCGCCAGAACGGCTACGACCAGACCCGCATACCGCTGCATTCTCTTCATTTGCCGCATCTCACTTCTGCCCGTACCCTGCACCCGCCTTCTACCCACGATTCGGCGGATCCCAGAACACAGGCACATGAGTAGGCTTAGCAGTCGCCACGCCAAGCGGGCTTATCGCCACAACACATTGGCCATGAGCGCTTTCAGCTAAACCGCGCTCGTTTGTCTCGTTGCCATCCTCGCATCGGATGGGAGTGCAAACCCAGATCCGATCAAGCCTGGGCGCTAGCCCCCACCCTGCTCCTCCAACTTTCGCCCCGCCAACCGATAGCGAACGTAGTCACGCGACACTCCCAGCAACCGCGCCGCCGCCGACACATTCTGGTCGGTTTGCCGCAAGGCGTGATGGACGAGGTGCAGGACCGCTTGTTCCAGGTTGAATCCCTGCTCGGGAAAGACGAAGTCCGACCGGAACCATCCCAGCGGTTCTACGTCGGCGGGCGGGGGGTTGGGGAGACGGCCCGCCAGTTGGGGCAGGTTGAGGTCGTTGCCATCCTCAAAAACCAGAGCGCGTTCGAGTTCGTGCGCCAGTTCACGGACATTCCCCGGCCAGGGGTAGTGCCGGATGCGCTCCCGGGCTTCCTCGCTGAGGATGCGCGGGGGCAGGCGATGCCGCCGGGAGAGGCGGTCGAGCAGGCGCTCCGCCATGACGGGAATGTCCTCGCCCCGTTCCCGGAGCGGAGGCAGTTCGATGCGATAGAGATCCAGACGATGCAGCAGGTCCTCGCGGAAGGCCCCTGCGGCGACCATCTC
Source organism: uncultured Verrucomicrobiota bacterium (assembly GCA_964432995.1). Taxonomy (GTDB): domain Bacteria; phylum Verrucomicrobiota; class Verrucomicrobiia; order Limisphaerales; family JAHDYP01; genus CAYSPU01. The sequence goes on along the minus strand of CAYSPU010000111.1, from coordinate 13,380 downwards.
CCGGAGGTTGCGCGAGGTGGCGGCGACGACCCGGACATCGACCGGGATCTCGCGGCGGCCGCCGACGCGTCGGATGCGGTGATCATCGAGGACTTTGAGCACCTTGGCCTGCAGACCGATGGAGAGACTGGGGAGTTCGTCCAGGAAGAGCGTGCCGCCGTCGGCCGCCTCGATGAGGCCCATGCGGGCGGTTCGGGCGTCGGTGAACGCGCCGCGTTCGTGGCCGAAGAGTTCGGATTCCGCGAGGGTTTCGGGCAGCGCGGAGCAATTCATTTCGACCAGCGGGCACTCGGCGCGCGGCCCGCGGTAATGGAGCCAGCGGGCGATGGTGGTCTTGCCGGTCCCGGTCTCGCCCTGGATCAACACCGGCGGCAGGTGTTCGATCATCCGCTGGTCTGCTTCCAGGACCTTCGCCAGGACCCGCTCGAGCCCTTCGAGGGCGTGGCCGAAGTAGAAGTCGTTGGCCTCGGCGACCGTGTGGCTGCGCTGGTGTTCATCGAGGCGGGCACTTTGCCTTCCGCGCCGCGCGCGTTCGACCACCAGCGGAATCTCCCCGAGGTCGAACGGTTTCACCAGGTAGTCCAACGCCCCAAGGCGGACGGCTTCGACGGCTCCGCTGACTCCGCCGTCAGCCGTCATGATGATCACTCCCTGGGTCGAGCCGAAGGCGCGCTGCCGGAGCAGGTCGATCCCCGAACCATCGGGCAGGTGCACATCCAGGAGGACGAAGTCGTAGCTGAGTTCCTGGGCGAGGTTGCGGGCTTCGGCGACCGTTGCCGCGCTGGTGACATCGACCCCGAGCCGCTCCAATTGTGCGGCGAGTTGCCGCCGTAACAAGGCGTCGTCGTCCACCACCAGGATGCTCAATCCGGTCAACGAGGCCGCCTGCATGCCTCTCGCGTATACCAGAAGGTCGGCCGGACGGCGATGAGAAAACCACAGAAAAACAACAAGACGACGGAGCGCACGGAGTGCGCATCTCCGGCGCGGCCCGGATGGCGGATCGAAACCGGTTGCGGGGGCTACACCCCCGGTGTGAGCGCGGGGATTTGCGGCACACGTTGCTCCCGCGTTGCGGGGGCGCTTTCCCCTGGGCAACGTCGGGCTGGGCAAGGGGCCGGGCGCGTGCTAGCAAAGGGGCATGCTACAGGTTGCCACACGTTTGCTTGCTGGAACCGTGCTCGCCCTCACCGCAATTCAGGCCGGCGGCCGGGTGCAGACCGATGTTTGTGTGTATGGCGGTACGTCCGCCGGCGTCGTTGCCGCCGTGCACGCGGCGCGGTTGGGTCGGAGCGTCGTCGTGATCGAACCGGGCCGACACCTTGGCGGCCTCAGCTCCGGGGGATTGGGGGCTACGGACATCGGGAACAAGGCGGCGATTGGCGGGATCTCGCGCGAATTCTACCGGCGCGTCGCCCGCCACTATGTCCGGGATGACGCCTGGCGCCAGCAGCACCGCGAGGAGTACTTCAGCCCGCGCGCGGGCGGCCAGGCCCGGGCTTCGAGTCTCACGGGTGCTGACGCCACAATGTGGACGTTCGAACCCCATGTGGCGGAGGACATCTTCTTCGACATGGTGAACGAGGTGGGTGTGCCGGTCTACCTGGAGCAGCAACTTGAAGCAGTGGTGATTGCCGATCGCCGCATTCGCGAGATACGGACGAGCCAGGGCAAGGTGTATGCCGCCGCCATGTTCATCGACGCCACCTACGAGGGGGATCTTCTGGCGAAAGCGGGCGTCTCCTTCACTGTGGGGCGGGAGGCAAACCGACTCTATGGCGAGACCTTGAACGGGATCCGGGCTGAGACCCCCCACCACCAGTTCACGGTCCCCGTGGATCCGTATGTGCGTCCGGGCGATCCTTCCAGCGGGCTGCTTCCCTTCATCCAACCGGGCGATGGCGGCATCCCGGGCGAAGGCGATCACCGGGTTCAGGCGTACAACTACCGCCTCTGTTTCACGACCAACGCGTCGAATCGCCTGCCGGTGGCGCCGCCACCGGGATATGACGCCTCCCGCTACGAGTTGCTGGGCCGTTACCTCGAGGCGCTGGTGGCGGCGGGCAAGACGCCCCGGCTGGCGGAGTTCTGGAATCCGATTTGGATGCCCAACCACAAAACCGACATCAACAACAACGGCGGGTTCTCGACGGACTACATTGGGATGAGCTGGGATTACGCGGAGGCCACACCCGCCCGGCGTCGGGAGATCGAACGCGATCACGAGCACTACATTCGCGGGTTCTTCACGTATCTGGTGACCAGCCCGCGTGTCCCGGAGAGCATGCGCGTGGAAGCCGCCACCTGGGGGATGGCAGCCGACGAGTTTCTGGATACCGGCGGATGGCCAAATCAACTCTACGTTCGGGAGGCACGCCGGATGGTCGCGGCGGTGGTCATGACGGAACACCACTGTCGCGGGAAGGAGGTGGTTGCGGACTCCGTGGGGCTGGCGGCCTACAACATGGATTCCCACAACTGCCAGCGGGTTGTGAAAGGCAAACGGGTTGAGAACGAAGGAGATGTGCAGGTGGCCCCCATGAAGCCCTATGCCATCTCCTATCGCGCCATCATCCCGAAGGCGTCAGAATGCGGGAACCTGCTTGTCCCCGTCTGCCTTTCATCGAGTCATATTGCCTACGGTTCGATACGCATGGAGCCGGTCTTCATGATCCTGGCCCAGTCGGCTGCGACCGCGGCTGTCCAGGCGATCCGGGAGAATCAGGCCGTTCAGGATGTTCCCTATCCTCAACTGCGGGCGCAGTTGCTCCGGGAGGGGCAGATCCTGGAATGGGGTGCGGACTTCCCGGCGACGCGTCCTTGAGCTGCCCTGGGAGCTGCCGGCGGATCAGGTGGGCAGGCAATGGCAGCATGCTCTCCTTGAACCGGTTAGCCCCGGAAGACGAAAGGTGGCTCGGCCGGGGATTGCTCTTGACGGGGGTCGGAGTGAACCCTAGCTTAGCCTCGTCAATAGCTTTTTGCTGGTACGGCCAGCGCGAAGAAGTCGGGGATCACTCTACCGACTTTTTTGTTCTCCGCGAGCGGCCGAGTTGACTTATGAACGCAGAGTTTTTGGCCATTCTGGATTTTTGGGAACGCGAGAAGGGAATACAGCGCGACGTCCTGCTCAAGGCCGTCGAAGACGCACTGCTTTCGGCGGCGAAGAAAGCCGTGGGGCCAGCCCGCGAATTGCGGTGCGCGATTGATCCCAAATCAGGTGACATCAAGGCCTTCGCGCGCCTTGTGGTCTCCGACCGGGTGATCTCAAAACACGATCAGATTTCCATCCCCGATGCCCGCCGCCTGAAGGCCGACGCCCAAATCGGGGAGGAGATCGAAGTCGAAGTCACTCCCGCCAACTTCGGTCGGATTGCCTCGCAGAACGCCAAGCAGGCCCTCATGCAGCACATCCGCCGGGCCGAAAAGGAGCTGATCTTCACCGAGTTCAAAGATCGCACCGGCGATATCGTCAGCGGCACCGTCCGCCGGTTCGATCGCTCGGATGTCACCGTCGACCTCGGTCGCTACGAGGCCCTTCTCCCCAACCGCGAACGCGTGCCCACCGAGGAATACCAGATCGGCGAACGCGTCCGCTGCTACGTCAAGGCCGTCGAAAACACCGCCCACGGGCCCGAAATCATCTTGTCGCGGGCCGACCCTCAGTTCGTGGTCAAGCTCTTCAAGCTCGAGGTGTCGGAAATCAGCGACGGCACCATCGAGATCAAGGGAATCGCCCGAGAACCGGGCTTTCGAACCAAGCTCGCCGTCTGGTCTCGAGACGAGAAAGTGGATCCGGTGGGCGCCTGCGTCGGACTCCGTGGTCAGCGGGTGAAGAACATCGTCCGCGAACTCAACAACGAGAAGGTGGACATCATCAAGTGGGACCCCAACATCCGCACGTTCATCACGAACGCCCTGGCCCCGGCGAAACTGAAGGCCTTTCAGATCGACGAGGAGAATCGGCTGGCCCGGGTGGTGGTGAGCACGGACCAACTGTCGCTGGCCATCGGGAAGCGCGGCCAGAACGCTCGTTTGACCTCGAAGCTGACCGGTTGGCAAGTGGACATTGAGGCTGAGGAGACGGTCGTCCCGACCTTTGAGATGAAGGTGGCTGAAGCCGTGCGCACGGTGGCGGCCATCCCGGGAGTCACGCCGGCGCAGGCCGACGTGCTGGTACACCATGGATTCCTGGCGCTCGAGGATCTGCTCCAGGCGGAGCCGGACGACCTGCAGTCGATTCCGGAAATCGGGGACCAGGCCGTCGCCATCATTGATGCGGTAAGAACTGAAGCGGCGCGGCGCAGCGCCGCGCTGGGAGAAAGCACAGCCACGTAGTGGCGGGCCGCACGGCACGGCCGTGAGGGATGCGTGCCTCGGAAGCACCCGCACCCCCGCCGTTGCCGGGGCCCAAATGAGACCGTATGCCCGTTCGGATCTACGACATAGCCAAGAAGCTGGGAGTCGAGAGCAAGGAAGTCCTTGCCAAGGCCCGGGAGTTGGGAATTACGACGGCCAGGGTACCATCCAGCTCGCTGGACAAGATCACCGCCGCTTATCTTGAGGAGCAGTTCGGCGGACCCCGAACGCCCGCGCCACCCCCGGAAGCCCCGCCCGCCCCCGCAGAACCGGTCATCCTGGTCACCGCGCCCCCTGAACCGCCTCCCCCGCCACCTGCGCCGCCACCTCCGGAACCCGTGGTCGAAGTCCCCCCGGCCACGCCTGCGGTCGCTGAGGTGTTGCCCGTTGCGCCGCCGGAACCGGCACTGGTGGAGCCCACGGCGCCGCCTCCCGAGGTTGTCGCTCCGGCCATCGAACCGGCGCCGGAGCCGCCGCCGCCGGCCGCTCCCCCGGAGCCGCCACCGCCTCCCCCTCCGCCTCCGGCACCTAAGATTGGAGAGAAGGTCGGCTTCATCGTGCTGCCGCAGCGTCCTCAACCGAAGGCGCAACCGCCCAGGACGCCGCCCCGCCCAACCGGTCCGGCCCCTCGCGGTCCGGCACGCCCCGGCGGAGGTGCGGCCCCCTCCCGGCCCGGCCTTCGCCCGTCTGGCGAAACCCGTGCCCCCGCCCAACCTGCGGCGCCCGCGATGCCGAAGTTCGTCCCTCCGGCCACGGGCGAAATCATCACCCTCAAGCCCCCCATCGTGGTGCGGGACCTGGCGGAGCAGCTCAAGCGGAAGCCCTTCCAGCTCATTGCCGACTTGATGGAGTTGAACGTGTTCGCCACCGTCAACCAGGCGATCGAAGAACCGATTGCCCAGCGCATCTGCGCCAAGTACGGCTTCCGTTTTGAGGTCGAAAAACGCGAGCGCGGAGGCGGCACCATCCATGCCCCCAAACCGCGGGTGGAAGAACCTGATGCCGAGGAACAGCCGCAGAGCCTGAAGCTGCGTCCCCCCGTGGTCACGATCATGGGCCACGTCGACCACGGCAAGACCACCCTTCTGGACGTCATCCGCAAGTCGAACGTGGCGGCCAAGGAAGCCGGCGGTATTACCCAACACATTGGCGCCTACACGATTTCCATCCCCCACCCCGAACGGAAGAAGGACCTCCAGCAGATCACCTTCCTCGACACCCCGGGTCACGCCGCCTTCAGCGCCATGCGCGCCCGTGGCGCCACGGTGACCGACATTGTCGTCCTGGTGGTGGCGGCCAACGACGGGGTCATGCCCCAGACTCTGGAGGCTCTCAGCCACGCCCAGGCCGCCAAGGTGCCGATCGTGGTCGCGGTGAACAAGTGCGATCACCCCAACGCCAATCCCATGCGGGTTCGCCAGCAACTGCAGGAGAAAGGTCTGGCCTGCGAGGAATGGGGCGGCAACACCATCTTCGTCGATCTCTCCGCCCTGACCGGGCAGGGTGTGGACAAGATGCTCGAGATGCTCGTGCTGCAGGCGGAAGTGTTGGAACTCAAAGCCAACCCCGACCGCGCGGCCCGAGGCAACGTCATCGAATCCGGCCTGGAACCCGGGGGGCCGACCGCCACCGTCCTCGTCCGCAAAGGCACCCTCCGGTTGGGCGACGTCGTCATTTGCGGCCCGTACCTCGGGAAGGTCCGCGCTCTCATCAACGAGGAAGGCAAACGCCTCAAGCAGGCCGCCCCGTCCGTCGCGGTCAAGGTTCTCGGGTTGAACGGAGTCCCCGAGGCCGGCCTCGAGTTCCGCGTCGTCAAGGACGAACGCGAGGCCCGCGCCATCGCCGCGGAAGCCCAACAACGCCTGCGCGATCTCGAGACCCAGGCCGCCGGCGGTGTCTACACGGCCGACAAGATGGACAGCCTCTTCCAGAAGTCGGATGTCAAGATCCTCCGCGTCGTCATCAAGGGCGACACCCAGGGGTCGGTCGAGGCGATCGTGGATGCGCTCAAGAAGATTCACTCCGCCAAGGTTGAGCTGGAGATTCTGCACAGCGCGGTGGGCACCATCACCAACAGCGACGTCATGCTGGCCTCGGCCTCGAAGGCCGACAATTCCCGGTCGGTGATTCTGGGTTTTCATACGCGCATCGACACCGGCGTGGCGGACACCGCCAAGCAGGAAGGGGTCCAGATCAAGCTCTACGCCATCATCTACGAGTTGATCGACGAAGTGCAGGAGGCCATGGCCGGCCTGCTGGAGCCCATCACCAAAGAGGTCACCATCGGCAGCGCCGAAGTCCGCAAGGTCTTCGCCCTCTCCAAGGGCGGCAATGTCGCCGGCTGCGTCGTCGCCAGCGGACGCATCGTTAAGGGCAAGATGCGCGTCCTCCGCCGCAAAGGCCTCCTTTTCGAAGGTCTCAGTGCCTCCCTCCGGCGCTTTCAGGACGAAGTCAACGAGGTCCGCGCCGGCATGGAATGCGGCATCCGCCTCGATGGCTTCAACGATTTCCAAGTGGGCGACCTCATCGAGTGCTACACGATCGAGAAGATCCCCCAGAAGTTGATCTAGCCAGCCAGACGCCTATGCACTCGGTCCGGCAGCAACGCGTGCGCGAACTGCTGAAGCGGCAGATCGGCGAAGTCCTCCAGCGGGAACTCCGCACGGCCGACATCGGCCTGCTCACGGTCACGGATGTCGACCTCGCCGGCGACCTCAAGTCCGCCACCGTCTACGTTGGCGTCATCGGCTCTCCCGACCAGCGGAAGAAGGCCATGACCGCCCTCGACGAGGAACGCCTCCGCATCCAGGAACTCCTCGGTCGCGCCGTCGTCCTCAAACACACGCCCCGCCTGCGATTCGAGCTCGACACCTCGATCGAACGCGGCAACCGGGTGCTGGCTATCCTGGACGAACTCGATCGCCCTACCGACAAGCCATGAGGCCGCGTCCCCGGATCATCGATCGCATCCTCGCCGGGATCGATCGAAGCCAGACCTGCTGTGTCGCCGGTCACGTGCGGCCTGACGGCGATTGCATTGGCTCGCAGTTGGCGCTGGCGCTGGCGCTGCAGAGTCAGGGCAAGGAGGTGGTCTGCTGGAATGAAGACCCCCTGCCCCGCAAGCTGGCCTTCCTCGATCCCCAACGCCTGATCGAAGTCCCGCGGCCCGGCCGGGCGTTCGACTGTGTCATCGCCACCGACTGCGCCAGCTTGGAGCGCCTGGGGGCGACCGGTCGCTGCATCGAGAACCGGCAGCTTCTCATCAACATCGATCACCACGCCAGCAACACCCGCTACGGCGACATCAACTGGGTTTCCGGCCGCGAGCCTTCCACCGGCGAACTCGTTTTCCGCCTCCTGCAAGCCGCCGGTTGGCCGGTCACCCCCGCCATCGCCGACTGCCTGTTCACCGCGATCTCGACGGACACCGGCTCCTTCCAGTATCCATCCACCCGGCCTTCCACCTACCAGGTCGCCGGCGAACTCGTCAAACGCGGCGCCAACCTCGCCACCATCTGCAACGAGGTCTACCAGTCCTATCCCGTCTCCCGCGCCCGGCTGCTCCGGCTCCTCTACACCCGCTTCCGACTGACCCACCAAAACCAAATCGCCTACTTCTGGTTGCGCCGCGCCGACTTCAGCCACACCGGCGCCGACCCTGCCGATGGCGAAGGGCTCATCGATCACATCCGCGCCATCGAGCCGGTCGTCGTTGCCTGCGTCTTCGAGGAGGTCGAATCGGAGTTGACCCGCGTCAGCCTGCGATCGAAGAGCCCGACGGTCAACGTCAACGAGATCGCCGCCCGCTTCGGTGGCGGTGGCCACCCGGCGGCGGCTGGCGCCCGCATCCCCGGTCGCCCCCTCGCCGTCCAACGGCGCGTCGTCGCCGCCCTGAAACGCGCCCTGGACGCCCAGTGCTAATGCAAGACTTCAGCCCTCTCGACGGCGCCCTGCTCGTCGACAAACCGGTCGGACCAACTTCCCACGACGTCGTGGACGCCGTCCGCCGCCAGTTCCAGCTCCGCAAGGTCGGCCACTGCGGCACGCTCGACCCCAACGCCACCGGCTTGCTCGTCCTCGTCCTCGGCCGCGCCACCCGCCTCTCCGAACGACTCATGTCCGACGACAAAGTCTATGAGGGCATTCTCCGCCTCGGCGAATCCACCAGCACCTACGACGCCCAGGGCGAACTCACCCATTCCCTCCCCGTCCCGCCGTTGACCCTCGACCAACTCAACGAAGTCGCGCAGACCTTCGTCGGCGACCAAATGCAGCTCCCTCCGATGGTCTCGGCCGTCAAACAGAACGGTGTTCCCCTCTACAAACTCGCCCGCAAGGGAATCGAGGTTGAACGCAAGGAACGTTTCATCCACATCTACACCTTCCAGATCTCCCAATACTCCGCGCCCGACGCCCACTTCCGTGTCGCCTGCACCAAAGGGACCTACGTCCGGACCCTGGCCCACGACCTTGGCCAGAAGCTGGGGTGCGGCGCCCACTTGGCCAGCCTCCGCCGCTTGGTCTCCGGCAAGTTCGACGTCGCCCAAGCCCTTCCGCTCGACGCCGTCCTCCGACTGTCCAGCGCCGAGCTGCAGGCCCGCGTGATCCCCTTCCTCAAACTCACCGGCGCGGTTGCTCCCGGTTAGCCCAGGAATCTCACGATGGACGGGTGGATGAGATTTCCGGGCTCAAACCCTGCCGGACCCCGACGAAACCCAGGATGCACATCCTAGCCGCCCCACAGGAACTCGACACTCGAGGCCAGCCCGTCTGCGCCGCCATCGGCATGTTCGACGGGGTGCACCTGGGCCACCAGCGCGTCCTCCAGCAGGCCCTCACGGACGCCCGGGCCCGAAACGGTCACGCCGTCGCCATCACCTTCGACCGGCACCCAAACACCGTCGTCGCCCCGCATCGCGCCCCGCCCCTCATCTATCCCCTCCCCCAGCGATTGCACACCCTCGCCCGCCTGGGGCTCGACGCCACCCTCGTCCTCCAATTCACCAACGACCTCCGGCAGCAACCCGCCGATGCCTTCATTCGACTCTTGGCGCAGAACCTCAGACCGCTCGCCTGCCTCTGCATCGGCGAAGGATTCCACTTCGGCCATCAACGCTCCGGGAATGTCCAACTCCTCCAGACGCTCGGGCGCGAACTCGGCTTCCAGGTCCACGCCATCCCGGCCGTCACCCTCGACGGCGCCGCGGTCCGCAGCACCCGCATTCGGGAGCTCGTGCGCCAGGGCGACCTGACCAGCAGCAGCCGTCTGCTCGGCCGTCCCTATAGCCTCTGCAGCACCGTCGTCCCGGGGGACCAGCTCGGTCGGAAGCTTGGCTTCCCCACCGCCAATCTGCTCCTCCCGGGATGTGTCCTCCCTCCGCACGGCGTCTATGCCGCCTGGGCGCTCACCGCGGATCAGGAGCAGCCCGCCGTCGTCAACCTCGGCCTCCGCCCCACCCTCCAGCAACCCGAACCCCAGGTGCGCCTCGAAGTCCATCTCCTCGACGCCGCCCCCGACCTCCGCGGCGCCACCATCGAAGTCCGTTTCGTGCTCCAGCTCCGGCCCGAACTCCAATTTCCTTCCCTCGACGCCCTTCGCCACCAGATCGGCGAGGACGTGAAACGCGCCCGCCAGCTCCTTCTCGGCGCCGGCGGCGCCGACCGACGTCCGGGGACAATCGCTCCAGGGGCAACCGACCGCTTTGCCGGCACGGATTGAACTTGCCGGACGCGTGCGGCTCGTCTTAGCTACGTGCACCAGAAGAAAACCCTCAAACCAGGGATGAATGTCATGATCAAAACGACGCATTCGGCGGGGTGGACTCGCCTATGGACGCGGCGGTTTCCTGTGCTGCTCGGGCTGGCGTTGCTCGGTTGGAGTTCGGGGGCCACGCTGCAAGCGGCCACGCGGCAAGGGGCCTTGTTTTCCGGCAAGGAAACGTTCCTGTCGCTCTTCGGGACCTACGCGCAACACCAGGACACGCTCTACGGCGGCGGGTATGCGCTCAACTACTTCGCCTCGCAGTATATCGGGATCGGCACATGGAGCTACTGGGACGACTGGGACGGGGCCGTGTACGACAACCTGGCCGCGGACCTAACCCTGCGCTTGCCCATTCCGAGCTTGCATGTCGCCCCCTACGCGATCGGGTCGGTCGGATACGACTTTGACGAGAGCGAGTTCTTCGAGGGTTTCGGCGGCGGCCTGGAGTTGCGCTTCCAGCCGAGCTGGGGGTTGTATGGGGATTACCAATACCTGTTCCGCGAAGACAACGAGGAGGGTGGCTTCATCCGCTTCGGCTTGCGCCTGAAGTTCTGAGTCGAGCGCGCGGCGGCGGCGGGTCGGCCACACCCAGTTCCGTCGGGGTTCGAAACCGTGGTTGCAGTCTCATCGGCAGAGGCTATGTTTGCCTCAAGAGCTGGGGAAGCAGTGCCCGAGCGGGTGCGACGAGCTTTCTCGGGACTGCGTCTCCGGGAGCGAAACCATGAAACTCAGTCTGCACTGCCGGAACGTTCGGCGGCGGCTTGCCGAATCCTGTCTCGTTGCCGCCGGCCTGAGCGACCTCGAGCGCCGGATCCCCATCGACTCGGCCTCGGTAACCTTGGAGCGTCTCTCCCGGCCGCACCCGCGATTCCGGGCGCGACTGCAGGCCGTGGTTCACGGACCGGACCTGTCGGCCGAGGGTGTCGATTACACGTTGGACGCCGCCATCCTGAAGGCCATCCGGGTGCTGCAGCACCAGGTGCAGGAGCGCACCCAGAAACGGGATCACCACCAGCGCGATCGGGCTCTCATGGCGGAGACCGTCCGCCGAAAACCCGGACGGCCGCTCTCAGGTTCGAAGCCGCAACCGCGCCCCCTCAAGAGCCACCGCCGAGAGCGCCTTCCGTTTGTGCTCCGCTGAGGGCGCACCGCGCCCTGTCGCGGCGGAACCGGGCCCGTCAGCCTGACCCGCTCTGTTGGGCATCCAGATAGCTCTGCAGGAGCACGGCGGCAGCCGCGGCGTCGACCTTCGTCCGTTGTTGTCGGCTGCGGGTTCCCCCTTGACGGAGAAGGCGCTGAGCCTCGACCGAGGTCAGGCGTTCGTCCCAGGTCTGCACCGGGATTGTCAGGGCGTTTCGGAGCACGGCGACGAACTCCTGGACGCGCAGGGCCGCGGGTCCGTAGGACCCGTCCATGTTCCGCGGCAGGCCCACCAGGAGGAGGGACACTTCCCGCAGCCGGATGGTCTCCCGCAACTCGTCCAGGAATCGGGGAAAGGGTTCTGCCTCCAGATAACCGACCGGCTGGGCGAGCATCCGCAGTTCATCGCTGATGGCGATGCCGATGCGCTTGCTGCCAGGGTCGAGGGCGAGGACGCGCATGGGACCGGGTTACAGGTCGTGGAACGCGATTCGAGCCGCGGCCACAGTCTTCTCGATATCGGCTGGCGTGTGGGCGGTGGAGAGGAAACCGGCCTCGAACTGGGACGGGGCGAGGTAAACGCCCTGCTCGAGCATCCCGTGGAAGAACTTGGCGAACTGGTCGCGGTTGCTCTTGAGGGCGTCGGCGAGGTTGTGGACGGGGCCCTCGGTGAAGAAGGCGCAGAACATGGATCCGCAGCGGTTGAGATGGAGGGCGACCTTGGCGGCGGCGGCGGCCTCTTTGAGGCCCTTCTCGAGGTGGGTGGCGAGGGACTCGAGCCGGGTGTAGCTGTCGCCGTAGCGCAGTTCATCGAGCGCCGCGATGCCGGCGGCCATGGCCAGAGGGTTGCCGCTCAGGGTGCCGGCCTGGTAGACCGGACCCAGCGGCGCCACCTGGTCCATCAAATCCGAGCGCCCGCCAAACGCACCCACCGGCAGGCCACCGCCGATCACCTTTCCAAAACAGACCAGATCGGCCGACACTCCAAAACGCTGCTGTGCCCCACCCCAGTCCACACGAAAACCGGTCATGACCTCGTCGAAGATCAGCAGGGCGCCATGGTCGGTCGCCATCTTGCGCAGGAACTCGAGGTAGCCCGGCTTGGGCAGGTACAGCCCGGCGTTGGCGGGCACCGGTTCGAGGATGATCCCCGCAATCTGGTCCGGGTTCGCCTGAAAGGCGGACTTCACGGCATCCGGGTCGTTGAACGGGAGCTGGATCGTGTGTTGGGTGAAGGCGGCCGGCACCCCCGCGCTGTCCGGCGTCCCAAAGGTGAGCGCGCCCGAGCCCGCCTGGACCAGCAGCGAGTCCACATGCCCATGATAGCAGCCCGCGAACTTGATGATCTTGTCCCGCTTCGTGCAACCCCGCGCCAGGCGGATGGCGGACATCGTGGCCTCAGTCCCGGAGTTGCAGAGACGGACCTTCTGCACGCTCGGGGCCGCCGAGCAGATCAAGCGCGCCATGGTGACTTCGTGCGGATTCGGAATCCCGAAGCTCGTGCCGTTCTCCGCCGCCTGTTGGATCGCTTTGACGATCTTGGGAGGCGCGTGCCCCAGGATCGCCGGTCCCCACGTGCACACGTAGTCGATGAGTTCGTGCCCGTCGATGTCCCAAAGGTGACTGCCCTTGGCCCGTTCCACGAAGAACGGTTGGCCGCCAACCGCCCGAAAGGCGCGCACTGGGGAGTTGACGCCGCCCGGGATATGGCGGAGCGCCTGGGCGAAGAGCTGCTCGGATTTGGGGCGCGAAACCATGGTCGACACCGTAACGGCTGTGGCCGGGCGGCGCGAGGAAATTCAGGCCGTTTGCCGGGACCGTTGCGCAATCGGCAGGCGCCGGCCCACGCCGAAGGCCTTGGTGGTGACCTTCAAGCCCGGAGCCGCCTGCCGTCGCTTGTATTCGCTCTGATCGATCAACCGCAGCACCCGCGCGACCGTGGCCGGGTCGAAATCGCACCGCACAATCTCCTCCGGCGCCCGCTCTTCCACGACGTAGGCCTCCAGGATCGCATCCAGAACCTCGTAGGGCGGGAGGGAATCCTGATCGGTCTGGTTGGGCCGCAACTCCGCCGACGGGGCCTTGGCAATGGAGGACTCCGGGATGAGCGCGCGCCCGCG
>CAYSPU010000110.1:0-18108 GCA_964432995.1 uncultured Verrucomicrobiota bacterium | reverse complement strand
GTCGGCGTCCTTCACCGGCTCGGACTTGCCGGCCTTGATCCGGATGATCCGGCCCGCCGGCACTGCGGCCGCTACAGCGCCCGACGCGCGCGTGGCCACGATTTCCGTCTTGGCGAATTCGCCCACCTCGCGGGTGAACTTGATTTCGGTGCCGGTCGCCGAGAGTCTGCCGGTGTAGGTGATCCGTATCTCCCGGTCCTGGATGCTCAGGATCTCGACGAACGAAATCACCTCCCCTTCCACCTTGCCTTCCTTGAGTTCGGCTTCGCGCTTTCGTTCGCCGGCTTCCGAGTTGGCTCTTCCGGTCAGCTTCGCGCCGTCCTGCTTCAGGGTGAAGATGTAGGTCTGGTGGCCAATCTGCGAGTCGAATTCGGACTTCCAAATGCCGGTGACATCAGCCGCGGGGGCTTTCGCCGCCGGCGCGGTGGTTGCCGCCCCGGCCCCGGACTGCGGGATGATCTCGATGGCGCAGATCTGCGGGTTCTCGACGTTGGGGGTAAAGGTCACCCGGATCTTGCCGTCGGTCACTTCGACCGGGACCGTCTCGATGTAGGCCTTCAAGGGCCCGCCGGCCTTCACCCAGACGTCGAAGTCCTTGAACTCCTTTCCCTGAACATTGAACGAGAACACGCGCTCGCCCGGCCCGGTAATGCCCTCGAAGGTCTCCGCAAAATGGAGCTTCACCAGGTACTTCCCGTTCGGCACCGGCCAGGAAAACGAGTCCATGCTGTAGTGCTCGGCCCGGTAGAGATCGGGGCTCTTGGTGTTGGCAATCTCGATGTCGGGCCGTTCGATCGTCTGGCCGCCCTCGAAGCCCTGCTCGGCCAGCCACACGTTGCCGTCGGCGTCCTTCACCGGCTCGGACTTGCCGGCCTTGATCCGGATGATCTGGCCGGGCGGCAGGGTCGCCACCGGCGAGGCGGCGGCAGAAACGGACGTCACGGCAGGTGCGGCGGTCGTGGTGGGCGCCGCGAACGCGGCCATCGGCACGGGATGGTCCTGGAACAGCAGCGGGGCAAATTGATACAGGCTGCGCCGCCAGGACTGCCACTCGTGACCCGTGTCGGGAGACACATAGAAGTAGCTGTTCACACCCGCGGCTTTCAGGGCTTCGGCATTCGCCTTGGGGTCGCCCCCAAAGCCTCCGCGGCCCCCTCCGCGACTTCCGCCGAGTTCGCGGCTGCCGTAGCTGACGAACACCACCTTCACCTGCTGCTTGAAGGCATCCAGGTCGGGGATATCCGCCGGGGCGATGCTGCCCCCGCTGAAGATCCCGATATGAGAGAACTTGTCCGGGTTGGCCAGGGTGATCTGCCGGGTCTGCATGCCGCCCATCGAGAGCCCGGCCATGGCGCGATGGGGCTGGTCGGCGAGCGTGCGGTAGTTGGCATCGACGAAAGGAATCAGGTCGTCGATGAGCACCCGGCCGAAGGCGCTGAAGTCGAACCTGCGTCCGCCGGGGCCGCGTCCGCCGGCCGGAGCGGCGTTGGTGGCGCCGGCCGGAGCTGGCCCGCGGCCTGGGGCGTTTGCGCCGGGGATATAGCTATTGGCCATTACGATGAGGAACGGCTTGGTCTTCCCCGCAGCGATGAGGTTGTCCATGATCGGACCGGTGTGCCCCTGATTCCCCCAGCCGGTCTCGTCTTCGCCGCCGCCGTGTTGCAGGTAGAGCACCGGGTAGCGTTGGGTCGGCTCCTTCTCGTAATCCGGCGGGGTGTAGACGAAGCAGCGGAGAACGGCGTCGGCGTTCTTCGAGTAGTAGAGAACTTGCCGGAGATCGCCGTGGGGAACGTTCTTGATGGCATAGAAGTCCTGATCCTGGGCGGGCACCTCGACGCCGCTGCCCCAGCGGCTGCCGCCGTAGAAATACAAGGTCCCGGGATCCGGCACCCCGGCGCCATCAATCAGCAGTTGGTAGTAGTGGAAACCTTCGTCCTGCGGCCGCGTGACGCCGATCCAGGCGCCGTCCTCACCCTTGGTCAAGGGGTAGGTGGCCCCGCCCAGGAACTGGAACGCGACGCTCTGGGCCTGCGGCGCGACGACACGGGCGCGAACGCGTCTTTCCGAGTTGACCTGGGGGTATTGCTTGCCGGGCTGATTGATCGAGGACGGCCTGAAATCCTCGACGACTGGCTCGTTGGTCTGGGCGAGACCCAACTGGTTGGTCAGGATGGAGGCAAGCGCGAGAATGGAGAGGGTCGTCTTCATGGAGTCCTGAGGTTTTGCGGTCATTGGATCCGAACGTTGTTTCCGGGGAGAACAGAGGGGAATGGGGCCTGATGCTCAATTCGGTGCATGCGGAGATTCGGAGGACAGACAATACAAATGGGTGTCGGTGCGGACGTAGATCGCTGAATGGACGAAGGCGGGCGAGGCGATGACGGGTCCATCCAGTTGGTTCTCTGCCAGCAGCGTCAGCTCCTTGCCGGCCCGCAGCACCACGGTCTTGCCTTCGCGACTGAAACAGTAGATCCGGCCCTCGGCACAGACCGGAGAGGCAGAGAAGTTGCCGCCGATTCGGACCTTGTTCAGGATCTCGCCGGTCCGGGCCTCGACGCAGGTCAGGAAGCTGTCATCGCTGAGGAGGTAGAGTTCGCCGCCCAAGAGCAGGGGCGAGGCCATGAACCCGATGGAGCTGGGCAGCTTCCAGGCGACATGGGTTTTGGTGACGTCGCCCTCCCCGTCCACGCGGATCGCCCAGAGTTGGGCCTTGCCACTGAACACGCCGGTGCTGACATAGACCAAGCCATCGGCGTAGACGGGACGGGGCGCCACCGTCTCGCCCTTTCCGTTGTCCACGCGCCAGATCTCGTTGCCCGTTTCCGGTTCGTAGGAGACGAACCACTGGGCGCCGGGCACGACCATCTGGACTCTTCCGGCCGCATCGAACACCAGCGGCGTGGAAAACGACTTGCGGAATACCCGGACCGGGGTGGCCAGTGGGGGACGGTCGGTCTTCCAGACGGTCGTGCCGGTCTGTTTGTCCAGGGCGGCGACGTATTGCTGGTCGGTTCCGTCCCGCACGAGGATGAGGAGGTTCTTGTGGAGGGCGGGCGAACTGCCTGGCCCCTGATGATGGTCCAGGGGGAGCTGGCGTTTCCAGAGCACTTCGCCGGAATCCGCGTTCAGGCATGCCGTGCCGAAGGTGCCGAAGTCGCAATACAATCGCCCGGGTTCAACCACCGGAGTGGGGGTGGCATAGCTGTTGAGGGCATTCACGGCAGGTGGGCTGTCCACAGCAAACAGCTCCCGGTAGTAGAGCTGGTTGCCGGTGGCGCGGTCCAAACACACGACTCCGATGACCACCCGCTCGGCTTGCTGCATTGTGTCGGGGCCCGCGGCAAAGGTCCTAACGTTGGTCTCGGACGCCGTCGTGAGCCAGATCCGTTCACCGAGAATCACGGGTGAAGATCGTCCCCGTCCGGGGATGGGGCTCTTCCACTTCACGTTCTGAGTTGGGCTCCAGGTCAAAGGGAGGTCCTTTGCCAGAGAGATGCCGTCGCCAGTTGGCCCGCGGAACTGAGGCCAGTTGTTGGCGGTGCGTGCCCATTCATTGCCGTCGGGTTTGGGTTGGTCAGCCGCCGAGGCGGCCGGCGCGATGCCCCGGGTGGGAACGAACAACTTCTGGGCGAAGGAATACAGGGCGTTTCTCCAGTGGGTCGCGTCGTGGCCGTTGCCATCCACGTGCCAGATGTGCGGGACCTGCTTTTCCTTGAGATAGGCGTGCACGCCCTGGCTGATCCGGATCAGTCCATCCTTGTTTCCGCAGGACAACCACAAGAGCTTCAATTGCCGGGTCGCGGCCGCCGGATCCGGAACCAGTTGCTCCGGTGGCTTGGTATTGGGCGCCGAGGAAAACCCTCCCACCCAGGCGAAGGTGTCGAGGTGTCCAAGCCCGAAGTTCAACGATTGCCCGCCGCCCATCGAGAGCCCCGCCAGGGCGCGATACTCCCGATCCGTAAGCGTGCTATACCGTGACTGAATCGCGGGAATGACGTCAGCCAGCAGGTCGCGCTCGAATACCGCAAAGGCGGGCGCCGCCCCCATGCCCGCGTCCGCCCGGTCGTTCTTCTGCGCCCGGCCGTTGGGCATGACCACGATCATCGGCACGGCTTTCCCGTCCGCAATGAGGTTGTCGAGGAGAACGTCCGGATGGGCGAACCGCTGCCATTCCGTTTCGTCGCCGCCGATGCCGTGCAGCAGGTAGAGCACGGGGTACTTCTTGTCCGGCGAGTAACCGGGCGGCGTGTAGACCTGCATCTTGCGTTTGGTCCCCACGGTCTTGGAGTCGTATTCGATCCTCTCGAGTTTGCCGTGCGGGATGCCCTCGCGTTTCTGGTCGATGCCGGCTGGCGGATCGTCAAAGGCCGGTTTGTCGTCCGGGCCCAGCACGATGGGACCGCCGAAGCCTCCGGGTCTTCGACGCGGTGCGGCGCTGGCGGCGGCGCTGGCCGCGCTGGCGGTTCCCGCAGCCGCGGACTCCACACGTTTGGCGACCAACTCCTCCGTGTCGAACTCCGTCTGCCACTGGCCCGAGATGTCCGCGGCATGAACCACGCAGGCCAGCCAGCCGGTGATACCGCAAAGGAGCAGCATCCCTGTCTTCTTCATGTGCGCCTTTTGTGAAGGGTGTGATCGATTCCTGATTCGAGGGCGTGCGAATTACTGGCCGTTCCAGCGATAGGTCTTGCCCTTGGCCAGTTTCACCTCGCGTGTCAGCGAGCCGTAGCGCAATTGGACGGGCCCACCGTGCAGCGAGCGAACCGCCGCTTCCACCAGCTTCCCGTCCCGCCAGGCCAGATCCACCTCGAAACCGCCGCGCGCCCGCAGGCCGTGCACGCGGCCGGTTGGCCATGCCCCGGGCAGCGCCGGCAGCAGCTCGATTTCCGCCTTCGACGCCGGGCTCGAGGATCCCTCGTGGGCGCTCAGCCGGCTTTGCATCAGCATGTCCGCAATGCCCGCCGCTCCCCCGAAGTTGCCATCGATCTGGAAAGGTGGATGGGCGTCGAACATGTTCGGATAGGTGCGCTCCGGGCTGATGAGGAACTTCAGGATTTCAAACGCGTGATCGCCCTCGCCCAGGTGGGTCCACAGGCAGATGCGCCAGGCCGTCGCCCACCCGGTGGCCCGGTCCCCGCGAATCTCGAGCGACTTCTTCACCGCGGCCGCGAGGGCCGGGGTGTCGCGACGGTGGATGTCCCGACCCGGATACAAGCCGTAGAGGTGCGACACGTGGCGATGGTGCATATCGCCCGCCTTTAGGTCCCAGTCCTCGAGCCATTCCTGCAACTGCCCCGCACTGCCCACCTGGTTGGGAGCCAACCGGGACCGCGCGGCGGCGAGTTGCCGGCGGAGTTCCGCATCCACGCCGAGCGTTGCCGCCGCCTGGATGGTGTGGGCGAACAGGTCGCGGAGGATCTGCATGTCCATCGTGGGACCGGCGCAGACCGCCGAACCAAACGGGTGATTATTCTCGGGCGAAAGCGAAGGATTGGTGACGAGCCACTGTTTCTTCGGTTCCTCCTGGAGCGTGTCGAGGAAGAACTCCGAGGCGCCTCGCAGCGCGGGGTAAATGCGTTCCAGGTCGGCCCGGGCGCGGCTGAACTCGTATCGATCCCAGAGATGCAGGCACAACCAAGCGCCGCCGCAGGGCCACATGCCCCAGTCGGGTCCGTCAATGGGCGCCGTGGCGCGCCACAGGTCGGTGTTGTGATGCACCACCCAACCGCGAGCCCCGTACATGTTCCGAGCGGTCCGCCCCCCGGTGACGGTGAGGTCGTTCACCATGGCGATCAGGGGCTCGACGCATTCGGCCAGGTTGCCGGACTCGGCCGGCCAGTAGTTCATCTCGGTGTTGATGTTGATCGTGTATTTGCTCTGCCAGGGCGGGTTCAGGCTGGCATTCCAGAGGCCCTGCAGGTTGGCCGGTTGCCCGCCGGGTCGCGAACAACTGATCAGCAAATAGCGCCCAAACTGGTAGTACAGCGCCGCCAGTTGCGGGTCGTTGCCCTCCGCGAAGCGCCGAATGCGCGCGTCCGTCGGCAACTGCATCGAGTCGCTCCGGCCCAAATCGATGCTGACGCGGCGGAACAGGGCCTGGTGATCTTGGCGCTGGGCCTTGCGCAGTTGGGCGAAGGACTTGCGAGCCGCCGCCGCCAGTTGCTGCCGGGTGAGCCTCTCGGGGTCGCCGCTCACATCGTCAAACCTCCGGTAGCTCGTCGCGGCGGCGATGAGCAGGAGGGCTTCGCGGGCATTGGACACGGAGACCCGATCGGAGTCCGCCGAGACCGTGCCTCCCTTGGCGATGACCTTGACCCGGGCCTGGAACTGCAGTTGGCCTTTGATGCCTCCCGAGTCGCCACCCATTCCCCGCAGGACCAGGGTGTCGCCGCCCTCCGTTTCCAGCTTCGCCTTCATGGGCGTCTTCATCCCGGCAACGAAAGAGAGCGTTCCCGGCTTGTCGGCCGTGAGCCGCACCACGATGACGTTGTCCGGCGCACTCGCCAGCACCTCGCGGGTGTAGGACACGCCGCCGCTGGTGTAACGGACCGTCGCGGTCGCGGTGTCGAGGTCCAGGTCGCGCCGGTAGGCGGCCACATTCGTCGCCCCCGGGAAGGTCAGGAGCAGATCGCCGATGGTCTGGTACGGCATCTGCCCGAGGGGTTTCGCCATGACCTTCGCGCTGACGAGCTTGGCGGCTTCGCGGTACTTGCCTTCGTTGACCAGTTGTCGGACTTGCGGCAGCGCTTCTTTCGCGTCGGGATTCACCGGGTCGTACGGGCCGCCAGCCCAGAGGGTGGCCTCATTCAACTGCAACCGCTCCGCGGCCGGCTGCCCGAATACCATCGCCCCCAGGCGGCCGTTGCCCACCGGCAGCGCCTCCTCCCATTTCACGGCCGGCTTGTCATACCAGAGCAAATGAGGATTGGCGTCGGCGACGGCCCCCAGGGCCTTGGTCGCCGAGCCGGTAACCGCCATCGCGAGCGCGGCCCACTTCATCAGGTTGGTCTTCACAGGAAGGTGTTCGGAGTTGGTTGGCGGGATTACGGGTAGGGCTTGCCCTGGGCGTGAAGTTCGCGCACTTGCCCGTCACTGAGGGCGCGGCCGAAAAGCGCGAATTCGTCGAACGAGCCGCTTAGGTTGCGGATCAGGAACGGGGTGGGGTCGGAACCGCTCTGGGCATTCCAGTTGCCCAGTTCGGCCGGACCAATCCGAAATGGCGGCTCGATGCGCAGCGCGTGGCGGGAAACCGGTTCGCCATCGACATAGTGAATCACCTGCCGGTTCCGGCCATCGAGGACGACCGCCAAATGCAGCCACATGCCGAATTCCTCCAGCCGGGGCACGGGCGAGCTGGCCAGGATCTGGAACTTCCCGGCGCGCGGGCCAATCACGGTAAGCCCCAGGACACCGTCATCCCGGATCAGCCAGTGGATCGTCCCCGGCTCGAATCCGTCGCACATGAACAGCGAGTTGAACTGCCGATCCAGCCCCTTGATGCAGACCCAGGCCGAAAGGGTTAGGGCGTCGAAGTCCCCCGGCACGGCCAGGCGCACCCGGTCGTTGACGGTCTGCAACTCGAGGGCCTGCTTCTCGCGCCAGCGGCCCTCGCCGCGCACACAGCCGACCACGGTGGCATTCGGCACGGAACGGTTCCTCGCCGCCGCATTGCGCAGCGTCCAGTCCGTGCCGCTCAGGTTCTCGAAATCCAAATGAACAACCAGCGACGGGTCTTCGTTGAGCTGCGCGTTCGCGAATTGCCAGCGTTCATAGCGGAAGGCCTCCGAGGCCAACGACCGCTGCTGAAACTCGAACATCGAAGAGAAGGCCGTGGCGCTGGCCTCCATGAGGCGCGGGGCGGCGTTCTCCCGCACCACGGCCGCCTGTTGTTCCGTCAGAGGCTGCGTCGCGCGTGTTCCCGGACGCAACTCCACCTTTCCCTTGAATACGTGAACTTCGGTCTGGCGGGAGGTGGCATCGATCCCGAACGAGGTGCCGAGATCCACCAGCTTGAGCTGGTCGGTGCTCAGCCGGAAACCGCGCGCCGGCTCCGGCACTTCCGCCAGCAAACGTCCCCTCGGGCAGGCGGCTTCGTTGGCCGAAACGAGCCGCAGCTCGGCCGGGCCTTCCAGCACCACCCGCGCGCCGCTGTAGAACACCACTTGGGCGAGACCGGATCGGAGTCGCAGCCAGCCTGGTTTCAGGGCACTGCCCACGCGCGGCCGTTGCTTGCCCTCGGCCCATTGGGCGTCCACGGTGCGGGTCAGCATGGCGACGGCGGTGCTCGTGGCCGGCCGGCCTGCGGTCGTCCATTTCCAGCCCAAGACCCAGATGCCGACCGCAGCGAGGACCAGGCCGGCTGCCCAGGCCAGCGGACGCACGCCGCGACGCCGGAAGTCGGGCGTCAGCGGTTTGGCAATGGACGCCATCGGCCGCCCTGCCGGGGCGGGCAGGGGCGTAGCCGAGGCTCGAGCCGACTCCGTGTTCTCGGAAAAGAGGTCGGGCTCGGACGCCAGCCGCGCGTGCAGTTCGAGGCGAAACAGGTATTCGTCCCGGGCGGAGGAATCGCGCCGCAGCAGCTCGTTCAGGGCGCGGAGGTCGGCTTCGGTTGCCGAGCCGTGGCAGGCCGCCGCCACGGCGTCGTCGAACTCGGGGGATGGAAAGGACGGGCTCATGCCATCTCCGGCTGGACCCGGCCCTCGACGCAGCGCTGGAGCGCATGCCGGACGCGCTGGAGCATCTTGTAGGTGGCGGCAACGCTGCGGCCGGTCTGCTGCGCCACGGCTTCGATGCGGTGGCGATCGTAGTAATACGCCTTGACGAGGGACTTCTGGGCGAGAGGAAGCTGCTCGAGGCAGGCATCCAGGTGCCGCAGGCGGCGTTCGAACTCGGGCTGCAACTCCTGTCGCCGCGCAGCCAGCTCCTCGGCCAAGCCGTGTTCCAGCAGGGCTTGCCAGCGCTGGCGGCGCTCGATCCACTGGCGCGCCTTGTTCAGCGCGAACCGGCAGGCCCACGGGGTGAACGGTTGACTGGGATCGTAGGCGTCGAACTTCTCCCAGAGCGCCAGGGCCGTCTGCTGCACGATGTCCTCCGCGTCCGCCACGTTGGGAATCAGGGCCGCCACGTAGCGAAAGACTTCCCGCTCGCTGCGCAGGAAGAGGGAGAGAAACCGCTGCTGCGCGGCGGTTGAATCCTCGGAAGGACGCTCTGAGTCTGGCGACATGCGTTAACGGGCCATGTTGTACCAGTACTTCCGGCAAACCGCGAGTTTTGGACAAGGCGTCGAGCTTTGCAGTCGAAACCACTCGTCCTTCGTCCGCGGGATTGCAGAAGCCGCGGGTTCGAGGACGAAAACAACGACCAGAGACGAGGACACCGGCTGTGGCTGGAATCCGAATTGCCCGGCAGATGATGACTCTCCCCGCCGTCGGCTCGACGGGCAATCGGCGACCCAGGCCTACTTCGAGCGCCCCCGCGTCCACTGGACCCAGAGAGAGCGGCACCGCGCTTTCGCGTGGGGACGGGGTCGGTCCTTTAGAATACAAAGGGACAGGTCTTTAATAGGATGCCAGAATACAAAGGGACAGGTCTTTAATAGGATGCCCTCTCACAGGGTGAAGCGCGCCCGCAACGCGGGGTGGTCTTCAAGGTGAAACCAGCGAAGCAGGCCGGAGTTGGACCTGGAATCATCCATCGGCTTGACATGCGACGCGGTGTTCTCCACTAATCAACGCGTTCTCAACGCGTTCGCTCGGAATCCAGGGGGTCGCTTTGTCGCGTGCGCGGTATTGGCCATCGGACGGTGGCTCTGCGAGGTTACTAACGAGCCGTTCGCACCTTCCGGAAGGCGCTCCACCGCCTGACGGCCATGAACGGTCCGGCGACGCAGGACGCGCCATTTCCATACCGGCGTGTTCGAGACGGTGCTTCAACTGACCATGAATCGGCGGAGACAATCATGAGCGCAAAGCCCAATCCCATAACGTGTTCTGCGCGTGCCAGCCGCAGGCCACCTTGCCGACACTCCCCTGCGTCCGGTGCCGTGCTGGTGCTCTTCCTGGTGGCGTTGCTACCCTTGCAGGCCCAGACGATCACTTGGCAGGAGGACTGGGAATCTCCCGTCTCCCAGGACAATTGGTACGCCGACAACGGGATCTGGGAAATCGGAGTTCCGATGAATCCCAATGGCCCGCCGCCGCGAGACGGTGGTTGGCGGGCACACCAAGGTACGAACTGCGCCGTGACCAGCCTTAGCGCGGACTATCCGGACGACCGGCAGAGCCGTTTCGTCTATGGCGGACCTACCGGCCGCGGAGTGCTCATTCCCGACGCGGCTCTGAATCCGCGGTTGCGGTTCTGGCACTGGTGGAGTTTTGGCTACTATGACTTCGGCCAAGTGCAGATCAGCACCAGCAACGGCGCCAACTGAGAGGCTTTGTCGCCCAAGTACGGGCAGGACGATCCGATCAACAACTACGACAGCAGTGGGGACTGGGCGCGCGCATGGCTTGATCTGACGCCCTATGCGGGCGAGACGGTTCTGCTGGGTTTCTACTTCCAGTCGCAGACGCCGGGGGTGAGCAGCGGTTGGTATGTGGACGACCTGGTGATGGAAACGGGCCCGACAGCGACGATGGACTTTCCGGAGGGTTTCGAAGATGGCGGGGTCAACGACCGGTGGACGGCGGACTACGGGGTGTGGCAGATCGGCCAGCCGATCAGTGGCCCTGGGGCAGCGCACACGGGGGTCAACTGCCTGGCGACGGTGGTGAGCGGCGACTACGCCGACGACCGGAGGAGCCGGATTCGCTCCGTGCCCTTGGCCGTGCCGGAGGCAGGTCTGAATCCGCGGTTGCGGTTCTGGCACTGGTGGAGTTTTGGCTACTATGACTTCGGCCAAGTGCAGATCAGCACCAGCAACGGCGCCAACTGAGAGGCTTTGTCGCCCAAGTACGGGCAGGACGATCCGATCAACAACTACGACAGCAGTGGGGACTGGGCGCGCGCATGGCTTGATCTGACGCCCTATGCGGGCGAGACGGTTCTGCTGGGTTTCTACTTCCAGTCGCAGACGCCGGGGGTGAGCAGCGGTTGGTATGTGGACGACCTGGTGATGGAAACGGGCCCGACAGCGACGATGGACTTTCCGGAGGGTTTCGAAGATGGCGGGGTCAACGACCGGTGGACGGCGGACTACGGGGTGTGGCAGATCGGCCAGCCGATCAGTGGCCCTGGGGCAGCGCACACGGGGGTCAACTGCCTGGCGACGGTGGTGAGCGGCGACTACGCCGACGACCGGAGGAGCCGGATTCGCTCCGTGCCCTTGGCCGTGCCGGAGGCAGGTCTGAATCCGCGGTTGCGGTTCTGGCACTGGTGGAGTTTTGGCTACTATGACTTCGGCCAAGTGCAGATCAGCACTAACAACGGCGGTAGTTGGACGGATCTGTCCTCCCAGTACACCGACAGCAGTTCCGGGTGGACCCAGTCTCCGCCGTTTGACCTGGCTCAGTACGCTGGCAGAATCGTGACGCTGGGTTTCTACTTCCAATCACAGGGACCAGGAGTGAGCAGCGGCTGGTATGTGGACGACATCCAACTGCTGGCGAGCGGGTATCCGCCGACGATCACCGCTCAGCCGACAAACCAGGCTGCGGTTCTGGGGAGCCCGATTTCGTTCGCGGTAAGCGTGTCCCCTCTGAGCACCGTTCCGCTGAGTTACCAGTGGCGATTCGACGGAACCCCGATTGACGATGCGACCAATGCGGCGTACTCCATCACCGGTGTGCAGTTGACGAACGCGGGCAGCTACGATGTGGTCATCACGAACGTCTACGGCGCAGTGACCAGCATGCCTCCCGCCCAGTTGACGGTGCTCGCGCCTTGGGGCGTGTTTGCGAATCACGACGTTGGCGATGTCGGCTCGCCCGGCAGCTATAGCCTCAGCCTCAGCAACAACATCAACAGCAGCATCTTCACCGTAGCCGGCTCGGGCGAGGACATCGAGGATACCGCGGATGCATTCCAGTTTGTGCATCAGCCTCTGACTGGTGACGGACTGATCATCGCGCGGCTTCTCACCGTGCTGGGCGGCAGCCCGCTGGCGGAAGCCGGCTTGATGATGCGCGAGAGCCTGGACCCCGGGTCTCGGCACGTGTTCGTAGCCCTCGACGAAAGCGGAGTCCTGTCGTTCCGCCGCCGGTTGACCGCCAACGATTACAGTCGAACGACGGCGCAGAGCGGCGCGGGTGTCTCCTGGTTGCGACTCGCCCGGATGGGGAACGCCTTTGTGGCTCATACCTCCACCAACGGGGTGGACTGGAATTACCTGTGGTTCACTGCCATGACCTTGCCTGAACAAATCGAGGTGGGCTTGGCGGTCACCGCGCACAGCTACGGCGCGGTCGCGACCGGGCAGTTCGACAACCTCAGCTTCGGGAGCCTGATTCCACTCTCTGGCGTCTGGCCACTGAGCGGGCCCCAAATCCTGGCGGGCGGCGAACCATGGAACGAGGCCGAGTTCCAGCGCGTAGGCGGCTTCGAGTTCCTTGTCGGCGACCTGGTCGGTGAGGTGCTAACCATCAGCGCCTCGCCTGATGTTGCGGCCCCGTGGTCGGCATGGACCGTCTTAGGCACCGTGACCAACCGTTGGGGGGTCACCGAGTTCGTTGACCCGCAGACGACGAACCACCCACAACGGTTCTATCGCCTGCTGCGGCAAGGGCCGTAAAGGGGGAAGGCAATAGGGTCGCATCCAAAGAGTCGACGCATTGGGCCCCAGGGCCAGGCGTCGGGGATTGGAGTGTGTCTCTCTCCAGCGGAGTTCCGGGGCGACGACGAAGCCGAACTTAAGTTCCTTAACGCCTGACCCTGAAACACCCCCGTATGCCATCCAGCGGGGGCTGAATGGACTCACGGAGAAGCCGGTGACAGAGGACGGGCCGACCAGCCAGCGGATGCTGCCAAAGCCGAGGGCAACAGCGTTCCTGAAATGAGCTGTGGCGCGATCTTCGAGGCCGATTTCTGAGCCTTCGAACTGGCGCCGATGGCTGCATCGCTGGCCAACGGGCGTCGAGACGAGTAAGAGCCCGTTTTCGGGGCGGAAAATCGACCCATAACGCTTCCTGAGGGTTCGGAACCGAAGGAAGCCGCTGAAACCCAGCGGGTTGTCATGGTCCGACCACCAAGGAAAGGACCTTGTTGAGTTGAGAGTTGACGGCGGAGCGCGGCGCGTTGCGTGTCACGGTGTGCCGATGACCACCATCCCGGTGGCGCGAGCATCCGGCTCCACGCGCATCGGTTTGTTGAAAGTGACCGGACCCGGGTAGCTGCCCGGGCGGATGCGCATCGTGATCCCTGGGCTGGCACGAGTGATTGCGGAGGAGAGGTTGTTCATCGGGTAGGCGCGCGTTCCCCAAAGCCGGGCCGTGGCGGCGCGATGAACGTAGAGGGGCTGCGGCGAGTGAGTCCGGGAATCCAGGATGGTGTAGTCCTGATCAATGTCGTCTGTGCCCACCAAATTGAACCGCCTGGAAACGCCATGCTCCCACGTTTCTGTATCGTGCGATGTGATCCCCGGCCACGAACGGTAAAGCCAGCGGTCATTGGGCGCTGGGATTCCATGATCCAGGTCGGCATTCTGGACGTTGATGAAGGTGGCGTGGGCGTTCGCAGGGAGGGTGGCTTCTTGAAACGACGGAGCGGCGATGAAGAACAGGTCGTCGTCCGGCGCCACCGGCCCTGCCTGGGTGTCTTCCAGTACCAGGATGAAGCGCTTGCCGAGCTTGTGGATGTGCTGCCAGGACGGCCAGCATTGATGGATGGCGAAGTACGCATCGAAGTCTTTCTTGTGGTAGATTCGATCCGCTCCCAGCGCCAGCATCCCGCTCCGAAACAGTTCCCTGCGGTTCGCGGGCCACGGTTCCGGATTGGTGACATCCAGCCAGATAAAGGTGACCCGCTCGTCGAGATCGGTTGCCCGCAGGATCTCCTGAATCGCCTCGTCCAGGCAGAGATCGCGTCCCCCCGCGGGGTGGTACACATGAATGCCGTACGGAACACATTTCGAGTCCACCGTGAGGTCCAATTCCACCGCCCAGCAGTTGTAGTTGTCGAGCTGATCGTCCATCAGCTCATCCTTCTCGAAGGAGTTGTGGCTCGCTTTAAACTGGAAGTTGTCCAGCGGCAGGCCGGATGACCCCGTTTGAGCCGTTGACCTGGGACTGGCGAGGCTCAGCGCCAGCACTGCTGACACCGTGACGAGGCGGCGGCGGGACAACAGGCAACCACCGCAGCAGAACCGGCTGGCAAGGAGGCGGTAGTTCATCCTGTTCTCAAGCTGTCGGTAGCCGCTGAGGCTATGGCCCGCGACCGATGGTGACCATCCCCGGCCCCGCCGAAACCAACCGCACGCGCTTGGTGAAGGTCAGCGTTTCGTTGTAGGAGTTCGGCGTGATCATGATGGAGGCCCCGTCGCAGATGCGATTGTAGGCCTGGCCCACCGCACGGAAGCCCTGGTTCGGCCGGCCGTCCTGCGTGCCGGTGTTCGCGGCGTCCACCCGAAGCGTGTGGGTGTAATGCCAAAGCGTCACGTCATCCTGGCGGCCGCCATCGTTGTCCAGCCAACCGACGTGCAGTTGTCCCCAATACGGCCCCGGTTTGTCATCCAAGTCCCAATAGTCCAGCCCCTCGGGCTCGGACCCGGTACAATACCCGGCAGTGGTTTCCGTCTCCCAGTAATACCGGAAGTCCATGCAGTCGTCGTTGCACGGCGGCCAGTCCTCGTGACAACGATGCGACCGCGCCGTCTCGCGCCAGGTGGTGGTGTCGAAGACGTGAATCCCGTCGAGTGGCCGGACCTGTTCGCAGCAACCGACCAGAAAGTAGAACAGGCCGCCGCTCTCCGAGAACGCACCGCCCTGCGTGCAGGAGAACGTGTCGCTGAACGGCGTTCCGTCGGTTTGCGACAACGGAACGATGTCCAGAATGATGCAGTCTACCTCGAGGCTGGTTTCACTCCGGTTGGCCAGCAGAGTGGCCCAGTCCAGGGAACATCGCACGAGATGCGTGATCGAGTCCTCAGAGACATACACCTCACCGCTGACCGGGTGAACCGCCAGCCAGCCAAAGTTCTTGAAACCCGGGACCACCGCTTTGCCCACGCAGTGAAGGTCCGCTGCATCGAAGAACAGAATCGTGCCGGTGGTCACCGGGCCGCAGTCGTAGTTCTCTACCGGGGCCAGCACGAAGCCGTTGTAACAGTCAATGTCCCCAACGTGGAAGCAACTCTGGAGGTCCGGACGATCCGAGATGACGAATCGGTGAGTCGGTGTGCCGCCGACCAGATCGGAAGAAACCGGCAGTTTCCAGATGCCCCAAGACATGTCGCCCCAAGTGGAACCTCCACAGTGCATGTATTCGCCCGCCGAGATGAACCAGTGGTTCTCGTCGTGCGCGAGCCCCTGGATTTGCTCGTTGCCATCGAGGAATCCCGGCTTCTCTTCGTGCGGATCACACCAGAGAAACATGAAACACGACTCATACCCCGCTGCGGCCCGGCCAAGGCTCACCGCCCCGGCCAACCCCAAAGCCAAGGCCAAGGCGGCTGCAACACGGCGAGCCTTCAACGGCGTCATCCGACGGTTTTGGTTTTGCATAGCGCAACCTCAGGTCATTTTGGGACACGAGTCCGCTATTGCAGGGTCACCAACACCAACACCAAGCCGCGTCCTGTTTCCAGCGAGGACATCGCCTTGCCGAGGACCGCCCCGCGTGCCAGTTCGTAATCCATCACCTTGCGAGCGTGCCCCGGGGTGGCCGAAGTGGTGAGTTGATCGCCCGGCTGAATCGCCCCGCCCGCGGCGTCCGCCAGCACGAACACACGACCGCTCAAGGCCACGGGCACGCCCTCATCCGTCACCCCCGCCTGGCTGAGCATGAGACCGGGCTTCAGACTGCCCGCGCCACTGACGACCCCTGCCACACGCTTGTCGTAAGCCTCCGTGCTCAACCGCAGCCGGCCCGGATTCCGTTCGTCAATCACCACCACGGCACCTTCGGGGACCGGCGTGGCGTCGCTGACCACGAACGGTTCGGCCAGGTCCGAGCCGCCGGTGATTTCCAGCACGCTGGTGCGCGTCGTGCCCACGACATGCAGTGTGGTCTGGGGCGTGTTGGTGCCAATCCCCACATAACCGTTCGGCTCTCTGATTGTGAGTGCCTCCCCGATTGGCCACGTGCCCAGGGTGAGCCCATATTCCCTGGTTGCCCGGAAGTAGTGAACGGTATCGCCCAGGTAGAGCGTTGCCGTACTGCCCGGGCCGGCAAAGCTGTCCGGACCGCGTACGATGGCGTCGCCTAAGGCTACGTCCAGTCGCTGCTCCGGATTGGTGGTGCCGACACCCAGGTGGCCGCCGTTTTTCAAACTCAGGCTATCCATGCCATTCCACACCCCCAGGCGCACTCCCTCCCCCCAGACGCCCTTGATGTAGTTGTTCTCGTCCCCGAGGAACACGGTGGCAGTCGTCCCCGGACCAAAACCGCTCGCCGGACGGGCAAGAATATCGCCTCCGACCGTCAGCGTATGGGTGGCGTCCGTGAGGGAGTTGAGGTGGACCCCGAGATTCCCGGGCCCAATGCCCACTCCGGCCGGTGCCACCAGGAAGATGCCATTGTCAATCGCTTCCGAAATGTAGGTGTTGGCTGTGGGCGCCCAGCCAAACAGAATGCGCCCGCCCACTCCTTGGGCCTCCGGTCCTTCAAGGCGCAGCGTTCCATCACTGGCAGCACCGACCTCAATCGTGTTCCCCACCTTGCTCACCCGCACATTCGCGCCCGGGTTGAGCGTGACGGCATCCGTCAAGTTATTGAGGGACTTCACCACCTGCCCCGCGGCGATCTTGTCGGCAGTGATTGCGCCCGGGGCGAGGCTGGCG
Source organism: uncultured Verrucomicrobiota bacterium (assembly GCA_964432995.1). Lineage (GTDB taxonomy): Bacteria > Verrucomicrobiota > Verrucomicrobiia > Limisphaerales > JAHDYP01 > CAYSPU01. Next base: position 1,177 of record CAYSPU010000110.1, on the reverse strand, counting down.
TTGTCGACCCCGCCGGCGACCACGCCGAGCGCATGGGCCGCCGCGCCGGCTTTAGGGGAGTAGAGTGCGTAAGGTGACGCGGTCAGCGCTTGCCGCGCGCCCAAGACCGCGAACTGGTCGCCTCCGTTTGTGCGCACCGCAATCTCCAGCCAGCGCGCCTCGCCGCTGAACACGTTCGCGCCGAAGTCGAGCGTGACGGTGAACAGCCCGTCGGTCACGCCCACCGGGCTGTTGGTGATCGGGCCGGCCAGCGGACTGCCGCCGCTGGGGACGTCGTAGATTGCAGAGCGCAAATCGTAGACGCCGTTGGCAGCCTGCCCGCCGTCGGTGAGTCTGCCTTGGTAGGTGAAGGCCGTGCCCAAAGGCGCAGCTTCGAGGTGTGCCAGGGCCGCGATGGCGATGGTCACGGTCAGTGTTCTGGTATTCATAGGCTGGGGGCGGAGATCGTCTCCAATGCGAAGTTCATGGTTTGCACAGGCGGAAGAACTGGTCCGAGGCGGGGGAGTTGGTGGTGACGAAATGCTCTGTCGCGTTGGTTGCATAGGGCGGCGCGAGCGTCGTCCAGAGAATGGGCGATCCGCTCAACGTCGGGGCTTGTTGCAGCACCCAGTCGGCGGCGGAATTGGGCCAGGAGACGACGATAGACGTGTCGGTGTGAGTGACACGCAACGAGGGCGCGCCGGGATGTTGCGGATACTCGATGAGATAACCGCAGAGCGGCACCGAGGCGGGGACGTCATTCCACTGCGAGCCTTGCAGGGTTTGGAGTCCCAGGAAATGGAGGCGGTCCTCGGTTCCTTGGGCATTACTCGGCTCGCCTGGCGTCCAGTTCAGGTACGTCATGGGTTCGCCGGTGACCCATTGCCAGCCGCCGCCCGGTTCGACGGAACCGGCGGGTTGCAGCCCGCCCAGCCAGGGGCCCAGCCCATTCCCGTGAGCGTCCATGACCCAGAAGATCGGATCGCAGACGAGGGCATAGGCGAGGGCGTCTTCGTCGGCACTGGTGATGGTGGCCAGGTAACCGCCGGCTTGGGTCGCGGCGGCTTGGGCATCGGGCCACGTGATGCCGGTGGCGACCCAGACCGCTTGATAGAGATGTCCGTTGACAGCCCACGGCACCGGTTCGTTGTCCGCGATGTGCAACGCGAGGTTTGCGGTGCCGACGCCGGTGAGGTTG
>CAYSPU010000109.1:0-18146 GCA_964432995.1 uncultured Verrucomicrobiota bacterium | reverse complement strand
ACGCTGAGGTCTGGGATTATGCGCTCCGAGAGGGGCTGATCATCGTGACGTTGGACAGTGATTTCCCGGACTTCAGCATCTTGCGCGGTCACCCACCGAAAGTGATCTGGCTCCGCTGTGGGAATGCGACTGTCGCCGAAGTAGAAGCCCTCCTGCGTCGCAGCCAAAGCCAGATCGAGTCCTTTGCGGCCGATGCCGAAGCCGCCTATTTGGAAATCTGGCCATGATGGACAGCGACGGCATCACTCCGTGTGACCAGTTCTCGTAATATTCGTTGTTCCCGGCGCCAGTGGCTGACGGGCATGGCAGCGGCTGGGCTGCTGGCACCAGCGTTGCCGGTCTCGGCCGCCCGCGCCCGGGCCGGGCGTTCGTTCCACGTCTCGCTTTCGCCGGCGGTCGTGGAAGCCAATCCCGACCTGCTGGCGATCGTGCGCGACGCCGGCGTGGGCACGGTCTGGTTGGCCGGTTACTTCTATGGTCACCAGCCTTACTCCGACGACCTGCTGGGTCGCGCCCGCAACCGGGTGACGCGCGCCGGCCTGGAAGCGCAGTTGATCACCGTGCCTCTCGGGCATCCCGGCGATTCGCTCGGCGCCATGGACGGCGACTTCCCGCTCACCCCGCCGGCGCACTGGCGAACCGGACAGCGCCCGGACGGCCACACGTTTGCCGGCACCTCGCTGCATCCGCCCGCGACGGTCGAGAACGCCGCGGCTCTGCGAAGTCTGCGTCGACTCGGATTTCGCGAGGGCTTCGTGGACGACGACTTCCGGTTGGCGCGCGGGCCGGGCGAGATTGGCGGTTGTTTCTGCGCGGATCATCGCGCGGGGTTTCTGCGGGCGGGCGGCTACGCCGATTCCCGATGGGAGGAGTTGCTGGGCGACGTGGCGGCGCGGCGGCTCACGCCGTTGCTCCGGGCCTGGCTGGACTTCACGTGCGACGAGTTGAGCGCCTCGTTCCGCGCACAGCGCCGCGCGTTCGGCAGCGGCCTGGGGATTATGGTGATGTATCTGGGCGCCGAGAAGGCCGGCATCCGACTCCAAGACTACCGCCGGGTGCCGTTCCGCGTGGGAGAGCTGATGTTCGACGACGGCTCGTTCGGGCCGGTCAAAGGCAAGATGGACGAGCTGTTCAGCGCCTTGTTCCACCGGCGCTTTGTTCCCCCGGAGCGCGCGTTCAGTGAAACCACGGCGTATCCGGCCGACCGGCTTTCGGCGGCGAACATGGCGGCGAAGCTGGTCATTTCCACGCTGGCGGACGTGCGGCACACGATGTTCATGAGCGGGCTGACGCCGTTCCCGGGTGGGCATTGGTCGGTGCTGGGACCCGCGATGCGCGAGCAAGCCCGGCTGCACAGCGAGGTTGCCGGGCATCGACCGCGCGGTCCGTTCAAGCACTATTGGGGCGAGGCGCAACGTCTGGTCGGCGACGACCAACCGTTCAGCCTCTGGCTGGCTGCCGGCGTCCCGTTCGAAGTGGTCGAGCGACTGTCCTTCGACGGCTGGACGTTCCTGTCGGATTTCGACGCGCGCGAGCTGGCGTCGAGTGCGGGCGCGTGCAAGCCGCGGCTGGTTTGCCGTTCTTCGGCGGGCTCGCGTCCGTCCGGGGCCACGACGTTGGTGGAATCGCTGGCGGAGCTGTTCGCCTTCAAGCGCCGCCTCCGCGCGGAGCTGGCGCAGGTCCCGCACGTCGAGGAAGACCGGCCCGCGGTCTGCGCGTGGTACCCCACGGCCGGCAGAGTCCTGGTCTGGAACCTGAGCGAGCAACCGGAGACGCTGACGGTGGTCTGCGGCTCCCAACGCCACGCCCTGCGGCTCGGACCGCTCAAGACGGGATCCGCCCCCGTCACCGCCCGGGCGTCACGGTGATGAAGCTGTCGGTGCCCGATGCCGGCAATCAACGGACAAAGCCCGCGCGAGTGTTCATGCCGATCGTGGACACCGGGGATTCGTCGGGACACCAGCCCCAGGCTCTCGGGCAACGGTGTTGCCCGCCCACAAGAGACTGAGATTCACGGGCCATCTGGAGATGCGCGACCTCAGGTTGCTGGGGCAAATCCTAACTGACATCTGGCGGCGGTGCGCCTAAGGTAGGTGCAGTCCACTGGGCTACGGCAGCCGACGTGGACCGGACGACCATGATCACCCGACTGACGGTTAGGAACTTCAAGCGGTTTGACGAGGCTGCGATCCAGCTCGGGGCGCCGGTCGTGTTCGTGGGGCCAAACAACTCCGGGAAGACCACCGCGCTGCAGGCTTTGGCCCTGTGGGAGTTGGGCCTTCGCACCTGGTTGGAGAAACGCGCCAAGGGGAGTACGGCGAAACAGCGTGTTGGCGTTGTCCTGAACCGACGCGATCTGGTCCAGCTACCGGTTCCCACGACCGCGCTGCTCTGGCGAGACCAGCATCTCCGGCAGGCGCCGGACGGTGGCGCCAAGGCGACGCAGAATGTCCTTCTGCAGGTCACCGTGGACGGTGTGAGCGACGGCGTGGCCTGGACGTGTCCCCTCGAGTTCGACTACTCGAACGATGAGATCATCCATTGCCGCCCCGCCCGGCTGGAGACGAACGGCGACAAACGCGCGACGATTCCGCCGGAAGCGCAGGGCGTACGCATGGCCTACCTGCCTCCGATGTCGGGCCTGGAAGCCAACGAGCGCCGGATTGACGAGGGAGCCATCCAGGTATCACTCGGCCAGGGGAAGACCGCCGATGTCCTGAGGAACCTGTGCTGGAAAGTCTGGGAAGCGGAACATGAGAAGACCGAGCAGGGCGAGTGGGGAAGCCTGGTCGTGCAGATCGAACGTCTGTTCGGAGCGCGCCTGAACGCCCCCGAGTACATCGCCGCACGCGGCGAAATCCAGATGAGCTACCGCGAGTCGGGAACGACGGATCGTCGGCAAACGGATCTGGATCTCTCGGCGGCCGGCCGCGGCTTGCAGCAGACCCTCCTCTTGCTTGCGTTCTTGCGCTGGAAACCGGGCTCGGTCGTGCTGATCGATGAGCCCGATGCGCACCTAGAGATTCTGCGCCAGCGGCAGATCTATGCGGAGTTGACCGAAACCGCGCGGCGGTTGGGAAGCCAACTCATCGTGGCAACCCACTCCGAAGTGGTGCTCAACGAGGCCGACAAAGACACCGTCGTCGCATTCATTGGCACACCGCATGTGCTTCGCCAGACGGACCAACTCAAGAAGGCGCTGTCGTTGTTGGGCTACGAGCAGTTTCTGCAGGCGGAGATCATGGGGTGGGTCCTCTATCTGGAAGGCAGCACGGATCTCGAAGCGTTGCGCATTCTGGCTTCCAAGATTCATCCCCAGGCGATCCAGGCGCTGGAGCGGCCTTTCGTCTGCTACGTGATGAACCAGGCCGACCGGGCGCGGACCCACTTTTTCGGGCTGCGCGAAGCTTACCCGGCGCTACGCGGATTGGCGGTCTTCGACAACACGCCCGATGTTGTTCCGCAATCCGGTTCGCCTCTGAAGGAGCTGAAGCTGGCCCGCCGCGAGCTGGAGAGTTACTTCTGCTCACCGAATCTTCTCCGCCGTTGGGTCGAGCAAAGCAGCCTGGCGGATGACCTGTTTGGCCGTGCCGAACTGCAGCGGCGACGCCAGGCTATGGAACAGGCGATCCACGACAACACCATCCCGCTGGCCTTGAATGATCCTGCCCATTCCTTCTGGCGGACCGCCAAAGTCAGTGACGAGTATTTGCCGGCCGTTTTCGGCTCGTTCTTCAAGCAGCTCGGCTTGCCCAACTCGATGAACAAGTCCGATTACAGCCAGTTGGCGCGCCTCCTCGAGCCCGAGGAGGTGGACCCGGAGTTGATGAACGTCTTGGAGGCCGTCGCTCGAACGGCGCTACCCGAGTGTTGATGCGCCGGTCGGACGGGGGTGATGGCTCGGGCCGAGGTCGTGGCCGGCACCTCGGCGCCGACGAGGGAACCGGCGGTGCAGACCCCGTGGTGGACTACCGCCGAGCCGTGGGGAGAGACGCATGCCAGCAACCATCGACTACGACTACCGCTATCCGTTTGTCTCCGGTCTGGATTCTACGAGGGGAAGCTCCCGAATCCGGTTCGCCACGTCCGGGGGAACGTCGGAGCATCCGTACTTCTTCCAGGGCCAGATGAAGCATCCCCGCGCCACGGCGCAACTTCTGCGCGTGCTATCGCGCGTGGTGGCGGCGCGGTTCCATGTGCCGGCCGCCATGCTGCGGCGGATCCTCCTGGCCTCCGATCCCGTCGTGACGAGCGGTGGCGGCGTGCTCCGCTTCGAGGGTTTCTCGGCCTGCTGCAGCGCCTACGCCCGGGTGGATCTCGACCCCGAAGCCTACGACGGAGTCGTGGTGGCGCAGGGGACCACCAACGTGGACTTCAACGCGGACCTGCGGGCTGCCTTGGCCCAAATCCGCGACGACGAACGGGTGGGGCTGGCCGTCGGCGTGGATGAGGTGACGCTGCTCCGGGGAACGCAGGGTGTCGTGGAGCGGAAGGTGAGACTGCCGGTGCGGTGGCTCAAGGGCTTCGTGGAAGTGCAGGCCTACCAGTCGCGGATGGAACCGCGTGCGCACCTCAGCCGGGTTGAGGCGCTCCGGTTCCTCCGATCGCTGCCGCGCACCGCGATGGCGAAGACGGCCTATTGGATAGTGCCCGCGGGGAACGGCTTGAGGCTCAGCCAGCGCGAGGGTGTCGCCGGGGTGAAGGTCGGCGGGATCGAGCGGCTGCGCCTGCTCGAGGAGTTGGCGCCGCTGGCTGACGGTCTCAAGGTTTTCGCCGATCCACACAGCGAGGCCAGCGAATGGCAACTGCGCTTCGGCCCACTTCGGTTCTCGCTCGCGCTCAGCGCCGAAGTGTGGCGGGGGTTCTCTGGCGAAGGCCAGGTCCTCTCCGATCTCGCGGCCCGGGAGCGCGGCAGGACTTGGCGAAGGCGGAAACGATCGACCGCTGGCACGACTTGGTGCCGGCGGCGCAGGCCGCCGCGCTGGCGTGTCTGAGTCTGGCGCAGATCCAGGCCGTGGGCCGCACGGATCGCGTGCCGCCGGACACCAGTCTGGCCATCCTGCGCGATCGGCGCCCGCCATGGGTGGACGAATACGCCGAGTGGTTGTGCGAGGAAGAGTTGCAGCGCTGGCGCGGGCCGGACTGGAAGCAGGTGCGGGCCCTCGTGCGCGGCGGGATCTGCCGCCCCCCGCAGCACGCGAACTATGCGCTGGGCGCGCTCAACGGGATTTGGCCGCCGTTCGACACGGCGGAGCATTTGCGTCGCTTGGATCGCGGCCAGACACCGTTGCCGGAACCGAGCCTCATGGACCTGTTGCTGGCGGAACGCGACTGGTTGGAAACCGGTTTCTGGCGCCTGTTCGAGGCGGACGGAACGGGAGAGGTCAGCCTCGCCAACTGCGAGAAGTACGGCAAGGGCCGCCAAACCTGGACCGACGCGCTCCTGGAGTTGTCCCGTCGAGGCGTGCTTCCGCGGGAGCGGCTCCTGGACGCCACCCTGGCCGCCCTCTCCCGTGATTTCATCCAGTTCCGCGCCGGGTGGTTCTCACGGTTCCACGATGCCCTCCAGCCGACACCAGACGAGTGTGCGCACCGCAGCGATGCCTATCTCCGTTTGCTGACCAGCAGCATCGGCCCGACCGTCGCCTGTGCCCTGAAGGCGCTGGTGTTGGCGGACGGATCCAAACCCCTACCCGCTGCCCGACTGATCAGCGCCCTGCAGCCGGTGCTCTCGGCGCCAAGTCAAGCAACGGCGAAGACCGCGGTCGAGTTCCTCGACCGGGTCGCCAACCGCGAGCCCTCGGCACGAAGTCAGGCGTGTCTGGCGGTTGCCTCGGCCTTGCTCCACGAGGCCATCGAAGTTCAACGGGCTGCTCTCGAGGTTCTCGATCGCCACGGCGACCGGCAGGACGCTAGCCTCCGCGCCAAGGTGGGCGAGGGCGCTGAGGCCGTGGCGGCCAGTTTGCGGCGACGACTCGTTCCGTGGCTCGAGGGGCCGGCGCCAACCAGACGCACCGGTGAACCGCTCACTCCCCATGTTTCCCCGGTTCCACAGGCACCGGTCAGCCGGCTGGACCCCGCACGCCACGTCAAGCCCATCACCGATCTCGATACCCTGATCCTCGCCACGAGCGCCGCACTCGAGGAACCCGCCAACCCCACGGACCTCGAATGTATCCTGGATGGCATCAGCCGTCTGCGTGACCGACGTCCCGCCGACTTCCCGAAACTCACGGGGCCGCTTCGCAAGCGGGCCCTCAAGAAGCGTGACGACCGTAACGGAAGGTGGCCGCGACACTCGCCCCTCGAACGGGCACTGGCGATGACCATCCTGAGCTGGCTCGACGGCGACGGCCGGTTCACGGAGACACCCGAAGGCCTCGCTCACGGGCAGAATCAGTACGCGTTCCTGTTTCGGCGACTGGTCGTGCTGGCGACACCAATCCCCGGGGGGCACGCGTTGCCGTTGCTTTCCACCCCCACTCACCTCGGCGGCTGGATCGCTCCGCTGACCTTGGTGGACCGGTGGTTGACCTGGCAGAAAGCAGGCCTGGAACCCGACGAGCACGAAGAGGTGCTGGCCCTGTTACGCCTGGCCCCGGAAGGACGCACCGCGGCCCTGGCCGCCGCCAAGGCCATTCGCGGCGACGCCGGAGACACGTTGCGGTTCGCTCTCGGCGAGGAGGGGAAGGTGGGCGGCAAGGCTGCACTGTGGCTGGCCGCTTGCCGCAGTCGCCAGCCGCACGGCGACTTGCCGGAGTATGAGAGTCGGCATCCGGAGCGCGGCCCCGATGCCGGCTTGGCGGCCCGGCATTCCTGGCGGGCCTGGTCTGAACGCCACCGCTCCGCAAGTTCGGAGTGGACCAGCCTGGGGTTCGAGCTGCAAGCCACCCCCACCCCTCCGCGGGAGGTGCCGGACACTCTGCTGCCGGTCCTTCACCACGGACCGTGGAAAACCTCGGAGGAGGGAGAGAAGAACCTGATGCGCTGGGGAGCGTTGCTCTGGCCCGCGAACCGCGAGGCCCTCTTCGCCCGCGGCGCCCGCCGCCTACAGATCTCGGTGGAGTATGCCGACGTGATGGACCGGGAATTTGCCGCGTATCTCGAACCGCTGACCGATCCGTTCACCGAGTTGCGTCCGATGGCCTGTCTGGCGTTGGCGCTGGGATTGGCCGCCCAGGACAACGCCCTTCGCGGCCACGCCCAAGAAGGTCTCATTGCCGCCATCACGGACGGCCGTTTGGACAAGAGTGGGCTCGGGGCTGCCATGGCGCGCCTCCTCGAGACCGGCTTCAACAAGTTCGCGAGGTGGGCCAAGGCCTTGCGCGAAGTGGCTCGCGTTTCCTCCGTGCACGCCGGAGTGGCTGCCGAACTCATCCAGTTGGCGCTGCACGGAGATGCGCGGAAAGCCCCGCGCGATTTGGCGACGCTCCTGGAGGTGTTGGTCGAACTGCTCAGTGAAAACGGCAGCCGTCTCGAGGACCGGACAGCACTCGAGTATCTGGCGTCCCTGACTGCCGGCGGAAAGACGGCGCGTCTGGTAGAGCAGCTCCGCGCAGGGTGAATGGGAGCTGCCCGGCCCCCAACCCCCTGTGGTCGGGCAGCACCGTTGCCCGCGAGGATCCGAACCCCACCTCCATCTTTGACAGGGGTCTGGAACCAGCGGCAGACTCCGGCCGATGCAGCTCGAATGGCCTCGCGAAGTCCGGCGCCGCGCCGACGGTGCAGGCGTGGTCTATGAGTTGCCCGTCCGTCCACTGGGCTCCCTGCGCTGGGTCGGGATCTTCCTCTGCGGCTTCGGCCTGCTGTTTGCCTCCGGTCCCTTCCTGAGCGTGCTGGGTCACATCGTCGGACGACCCAGCGGTGGCAGCACGGGCGCGACGGTGGATTGGGTGGAGTTGGTGTTCGTGATCCCATTCATTTTGGCCGGGCTCGTCCCCCTGGCGATCGGTTGCCTGATCGTATTTGGCCGTTGTCGGATCGAGTGCCGGAACCGCCGTCTCCAGGTCACGGAATCAGCCGGTCCGTTCGGCTGGACCCGGCGGTTGCCCGACGTCCCGGTGCGCCGGCTGCTGGTGGCCTTTGGCGGGAACGATCCCCGTGCGGCGTCCGCGGCGGACCGGCTGCCGGCCGGACTGTCCGCGTTGGTAGCTTACATCGATCGCCCGCGTCCCCGCCTCCTGGCTGTTGGCTACCCGCGGCCGTGGTTGGTGGCCATCGCCCGGGAACTCTCCACCCTCCTCAACCCGCTTCCCGGGACGGCCCACGCCCCTCTGGTGGACGTCCAGGAAACCACCATCTCCCAACTCGCCAACGCGCCCGACGCGGAGGTGGAGGTCGAATCCCCACCAGCCGGCACGCGGATCCGGATGGAATCCACCGGCGGCGGACTGACGATCGTGGTGCCGCCGGCTGGTTTGGGGAAAGGAAGCTACGGCCTCTTCCCGGTAGCGGTGGTCTGGTGCAGCATCCTTGGTCTGATTTCGGGCTTTCTCCTGAGCCGCTCCGGCGATGTCGCGAACGGCCTCATCCTTCTGCCCTTCTGGTTGGTGGGCCTGGGTCTCATGGCGCTTTCCGTTCACCTGGGGCGGCGGCGGGCCCTGCTGGTGGCCGAGCGCGGCATCCTTCGCATTGCTCAGGCCAGCCCATTGAAGAAGAAACAGTGGACCCTGCACGCGGCCGAACTGCGCGACATCGGCGTCGGCCCCAGCGGCATGGAGGTCAACGACCGCCCCGTTCTCGAACTTCAGTTTCATCCGCAGGTCGGGAAGAAGCTCGGCCTGCTAGCCGGGCGCGACCTTCAGGAATTGCGTTGGATCGCCACGCACTTGCGTCGAACCCTCGGTCTGGCCCAACCTCCGCCGATGCAGAGCCCGCCGGCTGCCGCTGACGCGCCGGGGTCTCACTCTACCAGCACATGAACACCAAGAACACGCCCCGCCGTAAGCCGATTCGCAAGTCGCCCGTCCTGACCGGCCAGACGCAGCAACTGCTGACGCGCCTCCAGGAACGCCTCAAAATCCCGGTCCTCGCCTACTGGACGTCTTCCGGCGGTTCCGTTTGCCAGAACGACGTCATGGCCATGTGCCGGTTGCTCGGCGATCAACCCCACCAGCCCAAACTCGCCCTGTTTCTGAAGTCCGACGGCGGCAACCCGGAAACCGCCCTGCGCCTCGTTCATCTCCTGCGGAACCAGTCCGAACGCATCATTCTGCTGGCCCCGTTCGACTGCGCCTCCGCCGCCACCATGGTCGCCCTCGGGGCCAACGAGATTCACATGGGCCCCACCTCCTATCTCACCGCCGTGGACTCCTCGCTCAAGCACGACCTCTCGCCCGTCGACCAGAACAACTACCTGGTCTCCGTGAGCCAGGACGAGGTGATGCGCATCCTCCGCCTCTGGAAGAGCCGGGGTCAGAAAGACAATCCGTTCCCGGAGATCTACAAGTACCTCCACCCGCTCGTCCTGGGCGCACTGGATCGATCCAGCTCGCTCTCGATGCGCATCTGTCAGGAGTTGCTCGGCTGCCACATCCGCGACCGCCAGAAGGCCCACCGCATCAGCCGCGCCCTCAACTACGATTACCCTTCCCATTCCTACCCAATCACCGCCCGGGAAGCCCGTCGCCTCGGCCTCAACGTCCACGACCTCGACCCCGTCGCCGAGGAACTGCTCCGCGAACTGAACCATCTCTACTCCGAGATGGCCCAGCAGTTGAACACCGACTTCGACCCCCTCAACTACCACAACAGCGAGATCTGCAACATCCTCGAGCTTGTCGGCCGTCAGGTGTTCTACCAGGTCGACAAGGACTGGCACTATCGGAAGGAGGAACGCCGGTGGGTGCCGCTGAACGACAACTCCGCCTGGTACATCTGCCGCCCGCACAATGGCCGGTGGTCCCGCGAACGCTTCTTCATCCGCTAGAGTCCTTGAAGCTCAGAACACGTTGTTGACAGATCAAGTTCTGGATTCGGCGTTTCAGGATTCAAGGACTCCATAGGCGAGGCGGCGGCAGGGGCGGAACCGAATGGCCGTCAGATGTCCGAGTCAAGTTGAACAGCCATGGTCTGAGGCGCCGCCTCGCTGGGGCCTCTCCTTCGCCGAACCACGGCAGGCAGGGACGCCCGGCCTCGGGCGTCCGCAAGAGCACGCATCTGCTGCCCGCAACCGAATGGACACGCGGGGCCGCGTGTCCCTACCTCATGCTGCGGCGCCCTCGGAGAGGTCGCCCTACCTCATGGGGTAAAGAACGTCCAACGTCCAACTTCGAACTTCGAACGTTGAAGAACTGCCCGCGTTCGATGTTCGACGTTCAGCGTTCGACCTTCGTGTTGGAGCGCCCGGCCGCGGGACGAGGCGCGGACTGGCAGTTCGGCAACTTCTCATGCTGTCGGCACGGGTGGGGGAGCAGGTGAGGAGGCCGGGTGTTCGGCCGGCGCGCCCGGTTTGCGACGCTCGGGCGCGCCTCCCTGCGCTGCCACCAACTGCGCCAACAGACTGTTCCCCGGAGGGACCAGCGTAATCCGGGCTTCCCCGTCGATCAGCCGCTGGCTCTCGAGCACCTCGAACAGGGCATCCGCCACCTCGCGGTCACTGGAGATCCGCTGCAAGGCGCGGCCCACAATCTGCGGTCGGATGGCCCCGGCCTTGGCGAACTCGACCGCCGCCTGGCGTTCGGCGGTGCTGGTGATGATGCTGACCCGGTTGGCGCCGTCCTGCCGGATGGCGGCGGTAACCTGGCGGAGCCGATTGACCACCTTGCTTTCGATTTGGCGGATCATCTCGCGATCGCGGAAGTGGACCTTGCGGATGTAGACCGAACCCAGTTTGTAGCCCCATTCATGGGATTTGGGCGAGACCTCGTCGCGCACGGTCTGGCTCATGCCGTGCCGGTTGGCGAGCATCCGGTCGAGCGGCATGTTGCTGAGGCAGCGGACGGTCGAGTTGCTGACGTTGGCGGCGAGCGAGCCGCGCGGGTCGGCATTCTTGAAGAGGTAGGCGACCGGATCGCTGATGTACATCTCGTACCAGATGCCGATGCCCATGGGGGCGCCTTCTTCCGAGTTGACCGGCTGGCTGCGGAGGTATTCCTGGTCCACACGCATGTCCAGCACGTAGCGCCGGCCGAGGAGCCGGATGACGAGCGCCTTGGGGCCCATGGAGAGCGGCAGAAGCTGGAGTCCCGGCTGGTCGAGGATGGCCACCACCTTGCCGAACAACATATAGACGTGGCACCGGCGTTCCTCGACGATGTCGTAACACCCGAAGAACTTCGCCAAACCCAGCAGGACCGGCACCAGCACCATCGACGCGAAGAACGTGACGACGGCTCCGATGAGAAAGTTGGTCATGGCTGTCCCTCCACGAAGGCTTCCGTAGCCTGGCTATAGAGATTGAGGCGAACATTCCGGATGTAGGCTTCGAGCGAACCGGGCCCGCTCCGCTTCAGCTCGGTCAATTGGTCCGCCAACCGTTCGAGCGGCTCGACCTCCGCCTGCGCCTTCAAGGTCTCGATTTCCACCGCGCGACGGGACTGGACGATCTTCTGGTCGGCCGCCGCCTGGGCCAGGCTGATGTCTGAGGAGACCTGGTTATGGGCGGTGTTGATGGCCGCCAGGGCGGACTCGACTTCGCCGGGTGGATCGATCCCCGTGATGAGGGAGGCGTCGAGCACGATCCCGTAGCGGGCCGGCGAGGTGGCGCACTCCCGGTCCATGTGTTCGTTCAGGTCGCGGAGGTTCTTGCGGAGGTCGTTGATCGAGATGCCGTGGGCGGTGCCCGATTCCGGCGCCTCGGCGGCCGCCGCCTCCTGGGTCCGGGGGGCTTCGAAGTTGGCGATGCGCTCGCGCAGCACGGACACGAAGTAGCCCATGACGTGAGCGATGGGGTTCTTCACGCCGAAGAGGAAGGCGTAGAGGTTGCGCTCGGAGACCCGGTAGCGGAGCTGGCCGCTGAGGCCGGTGTTCAACTGGTCCTTCGTCACCGCCTCCAACACCGTCCCGCCCAGGTTCGCCTCCGGATTCTCCGGGTCGAAGGCCATGTTCACGGTCTGCGTCGCCACCGATACCTTGTGGACCCGTTCCCACGGCCACTTGAAATACGGGCCGCCCGGCGGAATCACGCGCACCTGCGGATACGAGTAGCGCGCCCGCTCATCTCCCTCCAGACCCGCCGAGATCGGATCTTCCAAGGTCGTCGCCGTCTCGGAGACGCGTTGCGCCCGACCGAACGAGGTCTTCACGGCGCGTTCGTTCTGGTCGACCGTGTACAAACCGGCGACGAGGTAGCGCATCAGGAACCAGGCGACGAATCCGAAGACGCATCCGATGAAAGTGGTCATATGGGATTGGGGTTTGTGGGCCGATCGATAGCCGAGAGACGCCCGTCGTGCCAAGTAGAATTCCATGGCGGTTTTGGATTGCCGGATTTGCGCTTGCCCGTCTGCCGGTTTTCGCGTCTAAACGGGCGATGCCGGAGTGGCTCGCGATCGTGATTCTGGGCGTCATCGAGGGGGTGACGGAGTTTCTGCCCATTTCTTCGACCGGGCATCTGCTGATCGCCGAGCACTGGCTGGGGCACCAGCCGGCGGTGTTCAACGTGGGGATCCAGAGCGGGGCGGTGGTGGCGGTGCTCCTGGTGTTTGCGGACCGGCTGCAGCGCATGCTGGTCGGCTGGCGGGAGAAGGCCAACCGCGATTACCTGCTGAAACTGATCGTGGCCTTCGTCCTGACGGGCGTCGGCGGGTTGATCCTCCGGAAAGGCCTGGGCTTCGAGCTTCCGGAAACCGCCGTGCCCGTGGCCTGGGCCACCCTCATCGGCGGCGTCCTGTTCATCGCGGTGGAACGCTGGCTGAGAGGACGCACCGCGACCGATGAGGTTTCCTGGCCGGCGGCGCTGCTGATGGGAGCCGGGCAGCTCCTGGCGGCCGTATTCCCCGGCGCCTCGCGCTCCGGGTCCACCATCCTGATGGGGCTCATGGTGGGAGTGAACCGCCCGGCGGCAACGGAGTTCTCCTTTCTTCTCGGGATCCCGACCTTGGTGGCCGCGGGCGCGCTGGAGCTGCATGGGGCGCTGAAGGACCCGACGGCCCCGCCGGTGGCCTGGGGCTACCTGTTGCTGGGACTGGTGGTCTCCGCGGCGACGGCCTTTGCCGCGGTGAAGTGGTTGCTGCGGTTTGTGCAGTCGCACACCTTCGAAGGCTTTGGCTGGTACCGGATCGGCCTGGGCCTGCTGCTGCTGCTGCTGCTCCGGTGAACGCCTGGAGGATCCAGTGGCCGACGAACCTGCAAACGCCCGCGAACGCCAACTGACGCGCAACCCGCGCGGACATATCCTCACCAACATCGGCGTCTGGTCGCCCCCTGGCGAATGGGTGGTCTACGACACGCGTTCCGACCCGGCGGGGAATGTCTTTGACGGGGACACCATCGAGCGCGTCCACGTCCGGACCGGCCAGGTGGAGGTCCTGTACCGTTCCCAACGCGGCGCGCACTGCGGCGTCGTAACCTGGAGCCCGGTGGCCGAACAAGTCGTGTTCATCCTCGGACCCGAGCAACCAACGCCCGAGTGGTCCTACGGACCCTACCACCGCCAGGGCGTGATGGTGGACGCCGGCCGCCCCGGCGTAGCCCGGCGTCTGGACGCCCGCGATCTCGTCCCCCCCTTCACCCCCGGCGCCCTGCGCGGCGGCTCCCATGTGCACGTCTTCAGCCCGGACGGCAACCTCGTCAGTTTCACTTACGAAGACCACGTCCTGGCGGAGTTCCACGAGTCGCCTCCGGATCACGATGTCAATTTGCGCAACGTCGGTGTCAGCCTCTTGGGGCGCCCCGTTTCCGTGCCCGCCAGACATCCGCGCAACCACGACGGCGAGGCCTTCTCCGTTCTGGTCACGCGCACGACCGCCAACCCGCGGCCGGGTTCGGACGAGATCTGCCGCGCCTGTGAGGAAGGCTGGGTTGGCGTTCGGGGGTATCGCCGGCCGGACGGCTCCTGGCAACGGCACGCGCTCGCTTTCCAAGGGCACGTGGCCACCGAACACCGGGAGACGGTGGCCGAAGTGTTTCTCGTCGATCTCCCGGAAGACCTGACCGTGCCCGGCGATCTCCCCCTGGCCGGCACGGCCACGCGCCTGCCGTTTCCTCCGCGAGGCACCGTGCAACGGCGGCTGACGCACACGGACCGACGACGCTACCCGGGGCTGCAGGGACCGCGGCATTGGCTGCGCAGTTCGCCGGATGGCTCGCGCATCGCCTTCCTCATGAAAGACGACCAGGGTGTCGTCCAGTTGTGGACGGTGGCGCCGGCCGGCGGAGAACCAAAGCAGGTCACCCGGAATCCGTGGAGTATCGCCTCCGCGTTCAGTTGGAGCCCCGACGGCCGCTGGATCGCCCATGCGATGGACGGTAGCGTCTGGGTCACCGAGGTGGCCACGGGCAGTGGGATTCGCCTGACGGTGCGGGCCGCGGGGGATGAGGTGCCGCGCCCCGAGGCCTGCGTTTTCTCGCCGGACGGCCGGCGGATCGCCTATGTGCGCCGCGTGAGCGACGGAGGGCAATGGCACAACCAGGTTTGGGTTGCCGAGTGGTGAAGCCGCGGGGTTCGGCACTGTTCATCGGTCGCCGGATCCTTCGGACCGCGGCTCGTCTGCGCAGCCGAGGGTGTGTGCGTTCTGCTCCGCTCATCCAGCCTGACACGGGTGAGTTGCAGGGAAGATGGACCCGTGGTGAACCACCAGTGCAGAATTCGAGGCGTGACGGGACCCGCGGCGAAGCGGTAAGTAGACCGGTAACGACTGCACCATGAATTCCCCCACCCATTCCGGCTCACTCGTCGCCTGCAGCTCGGCCGTGGACGTCTCTTCCCGTCGTCACTTCCTCCAGCGGGCCGCCCTCTTCAGCATCGTTGCCCCGCACGTCCTCGGCCTGCACGGGGCCACCCCGCCCAGCGGCCGCCTCAACCTCGCCTGCGTCGGCATCGGCGGCCGGGGGGGAGACAACCTCAGCGAAATGGCCCGCGAGAGCATCGTCGCCCTCTGCGACGTGGACGAACAGCGGGGGGCCAAGGCGCGCGAACGTTTTCCCAAGGCGAAGTTCTTCCGCGATTACCGGCGCCTGTTCGATCAGCTCGGCAAGGAAATCGACGCCGTGGCGGTGTCTACCCCCGACCATACTCACGCCGTGATCGCGATGGCCGCCATCCAACTGGGGAAGGATGTGTATTGCGAAAAGCCGCTGGCGCATTCGTTGCACGAGGTGCGGCGCTTGACCGAAGCCGCCCGCGAGAAGGGCGTGATCACCCAACTCGGCAACCAGGGGCACTCGTTCGACTCCATCCGCCAGTTCTGCGAAATGGTGTGGGCCGGAGCGATCGGCACCGTGACCGAAGTCCACGCCTGGTGCCAGAACTCGTATCGCCCCCGGGGATTCCGCGTTCGGCCGCCCGAAGTGCTCCCCGTGCCTCCCACCCTGGATTGGGATCTCTGGCTTGGACCCGCCGCCCGGCGGCCCTACCACTCGGTTTATCTCCCGGGCACGTGGCGCGGCTGGGTCGACTTCGGCACCGGCATCCTCGGCGACTGGACCTGCCACGTCGTCGATCCCGTCTTCTGGGCGCTGAACCTGGGCGCGCCCTCCAGCGTCGAGGCCGAGGCGGATGAATACGACGATCCGAAGGTGCGGGCGGAGACATTCCCGCCCGGTTGCATCATCCGCTACGAGTTCCCCGCCCGGGAGAAACGCCCCGCAGTCCGGCTCACCTGGCACGATGGAAGCCGCAAAGCGCCGCGCCCTCCCGAACTCGAACCCAACCGCGAACTGCCCGGCATCGGCGCGCTCGTGATCGGCGATCGTGGCAAGATCCTCTACGGATCCCACGGCGCGGGCGGCGCCCAGATCATCCCGAAGACGAAGAACGACGCCTTTGTGCGGCCAGCGCAGTCGATCGCGCGCTCGCCCGGACACCACGCGGAGTGGTTGGCGGCGTGCAAGTCGCGCAAGCCGGCCGGCTCCAACTTCCAATACGGCGGGGCGTTGACCGAAGTCGCGCTGTTGGGCGTGCTGGCCCTGCGGCATCCCGGGCAGAAGCTGCTCTGGGACAGCCAAGCCCGGCGCGTCACCAACCTCGACGAGGCCAATGCGTGGATCAACCCTCCTTACCGCAGCGGCTGGACTCTCTGACCCCGCGAGACGCTCATGTCCCAAGCTCACGAGACCACCCGCTATTGGCAGTCGCTCGAAGACCCGTCCCGGGCGGAGATCGGGACCCTGGTCAACCACCTCGTGCTCGATGCCGTCAAAGCCGGCGCGAGCGACATCCACATCGAACCCTGGGAACGATCGCTGGTCGTGCGCCTCCGCCTGCACGGAGTCCTGACGGAGTTGATTCACCTTCCGCTGGACTTGCGGGACAAGGTCTCCGGCCGACTGAAGGTGATGGCCAACCTGGTCTCGTACCAGAACGATGTGCCCCAGGAAGGACATGTCCCGGCCAGCCCGGCCATCGGCGGCGTCGAACTGCGGGTCTCCGTCTTCCCGACCGTGCGCGGGGAGAAGATCGTCATCCGGATCTTCGACCCGCAGAACCGGAGCTTCGACCTGCGCGGCCTGAGTTTCGAGGAGGAAACGCTCCAGAGCCTGATCCGTCTGCTCGAACGGCCCAGCGGCCTCTTGCTGCTGACCGGTCCGACCGGTTCCGGCAAGACGACCGCCATCTACGCGTCGCTCCACCACCTCGTGGAGCGCGCCGGATCCACAATCAGCATTAGCACCGTTGAGGACCCGGTTGAGTTCAATCTCCCCATGGTCAGCCAGGCCCAGATCAACCCGCACCGCGAATTCACCTACCCCGTCGCCCTCCGCTCACTCATGCGACAGGACCCTCAGGTGATCATGATCGGCGAAATCCGCGATCCGGAGACCGCGGGGATCGCCGTGCAAGCCGGGCTCACCGGCCACCTCGTGATCACCACGATCCACAGCGGCAGCACCGCCGGCGTTTTCGCCCGCCTCATCAATATGGGCCTCGAACCGTTCCTGCTCGCCTCCAGCATCATCGGCGTGCTCGGCCTCCGGCTGGTTCGACGGAATTGTCCCTTGTGCGCCGAACCATACACGCCCGACCCCACGCTAGTGCGGATGCTGCCGCCTGAGGATCTGGAAACGGCCTCGTTCCGTCGCGGCGCCGGCTGCCGCGACTGCCTGGAGACCGGTTACTCCGGGCGCCTGGCCGTCACCGAGATGCTCGTCGTGGACGAGATCATGCGCGACGCCATCTTGCAGAAGATGCCCACGCGGGCGCTCCAGCAGGTGGCGGTACAGCAGGGGATGAGGACCCTCTGGCAGATGGCGGCCCGCCGCGTTCTCAACGGCCAGACTCCCCTCGAGGAAATCCTCCGTGTCATCGCCACCGACCTGGATTAGTCCCGATCCGGTGGTGCGGAGGCGGCTGGAGCGCCGGGGAGTCTGAAGGCAATGGCACAAGACGGAGCCTGGGCGCCGGCGGAGTGGCAGAAGGCCGTCCAGCCTCTTCGAACCCGGATCGCATCCTTTCCGCAAGTGCAACTTTTTGTCGTATATACGACAAAAAGTTGCACGGGAGGCGGACGTCCGGACATGAGGCTTGATCGGTGACAGTGCGGAGGTCAGGGTGTCGACCAAGCGAACGATGTCCGCGCCACCGCGCAAGCCCCGCTGGTTTCGTCAGGCCACGGTCTGGATCCCGACGTGGCGGGCATGGCTTTCGGCGTTGGTGCTGGGGGCGCTGACCCTGGTGTTGGTGTTGCGGGAGGCGCACGGCTTTCTCTCCGTTCATCATCCGGTGCCGGCCAACGTGCTCGTTGTGGAGGGCTGGCTGAATGACGGCAGCCTGCGAGCGGCGGTTCGGGAGTTCGAGCGCGGGGGCTATGAGTGGATCATCGCCGCGGGCGGTCCGATGCCGAAGGGGCATCTGGTGTCCGGATACGCCAGCTACGCGGCCATCGCCGAGGACACTTTGGCGAAGCTGGGGGTTCCGGCGGAACGCCGGCTGCAGGCGCCCGCGGAGAAGGTCTATCGTCATCGCACCCACGTCAGCGCGGTGGGGGTGCGCGCCCGGATTGAGGAGTTGGGGCAGCCGGTTCGGGGGATCAACGTGGTCTCCGAAG
>CAYSPU010000108.1:7601-18213 GCA_964432995.1 uncultured Verrucomicrobiota bacterium | reverse complement strand
GCGCGCCACTGGCAAGCCATCCCGATGCTCTATCTTGGGGTGAAATGGGTACGGTTCATTCGGCTTATGTGTGGTATGATCCCGGCGAGGGACTTCATGCAAGCGGCAGCTATTCGCGCAACAGGTGGTTGATGATCGCCGCATTGAGGCAGGCGTACCCGGAGGATGCCTCTGGTTGGGATGCGAATTATCCGGAGTACTTCAGGAGTGAGAGCGACATCGCGCGCCCGGCGTTCACACCCTTCTTGGCGGACGGTGTGTTTCCGGTTGTATATCCAAGGGCTTCGGATTTGCCACCCAGGGATCTCATCCGCGGTGACGGGTTCCTGTTCACCACCAATCAAATGAGGTTCTTAAGCATCCCGCGCCACGGTACTCGGCCCAATCCGGTGCCGACCGACTGGCCAACCAACCAGCCTTTACCGGGCGCGGTGAACGTGTCGTTCTTCGATGGGCACGGCGAACTGGTGAAGCTGGACCGCCTTTGGCAACTCGACTGGCACAGCGACTACCGGCCGCCCGCCAAACGGCCCGGGCTACCGTGAACACCGTTTCCGTGCCTATTCAGAACGGGCGTGTCTGTGCGCTCGAATACAGGGGCTCTCCGGAAGACGCTGAGTGGACTCCCTTGCCGCTGGTCGCCGGTAGCGGCGACGAGCAGACCCTGACGGATGCCATGGCCAACGGTGTCCAGCACTTCGATTGTGTCCGGAGGTGGTAGTCGGCAAAACCGTCGGCTTCAGGCCGATTCACGGACAACCGGAGCGCTCGTTGGAGGGCTCGAAAGGCGTATCTTGATGTTGCCCCCATTGCGGCGGAACAATCTACGACACGGTGGGTGGCCAGCACCGTCTGGCCGCGCGCCGCGGGCATCGGTGATGCCCGCCCAGCAACTGGGGAGGGGGCATCTCCAAGATGCGCCCCTCGAAAAGGAGGGCTCGCGAACGAGATTGAAATCCGCCGTCCTTTCGTGGCAGGATCCCCGATAAGCCGCAGATTCCCGGTCGCCCGACGCTTGGTTGGCAGAAGGCCGTGTCGGGGGACGTAGCTTGGCAGTTGCTTGTCGGCGCGACTGTGCTGGCGGCGACGTCGACTCGAATGCACGACACCTCGGAGCAGGATGCCCATCCGGTTGTCAGGATGGCGGGTTCGGCGCCGAGGCCACCTCAGTTCCAGATGCCCCTATGAAAAGCTATTCCCAACGCAATGCCCGAGCCGTCTGGCTCGGGGCTTTCCTCGTTCTCCTCGGGTTCGCCTCCCTGGGAACCGCGGTTCCGCTGCGCGCGGAGTTTCTCCAACCCGTGGCGGTCCAGGTCACGAACGGCGAAGGCAGCCAGGATACTCTGATCGACGGTCTGGGTTTCGAAGACCCCGGCGTGGGCACCCCGGATTCGGTGCACAACCGTCTGGCTTCCGACATGTGGTCCGGCATCGGCTCGATCCGCGAATCGGCGACCTTCGACCTGGGCCAGTCGGTCAGCCTCACCACAGTCTACATTTGGAACTACAACGTGCTCAACGCAACGGACGTGGGGATGAAGGACGTGGAGGTTCAAGTGTCGCCGGACGCCGACATGTCCACCGCCCGCTTCATCGCGATCGCCCGCATCACCCTCGCCGAGGGCGGGGAGAAGGCCCAGGCGTTTGAGGTTGTTGGCACCAGCGTCCGTCTCGTCCGGCTCAAAGGACTTTCGAATTGGGGCCAGGGGTACACCGTCGGGTTGGCCGAGGTCCGCTTCGGGACGGGGGACATCACCGGGAACGTGCCGTTCATCACCATCAACAGCCCCCGGGAAGGCGACGAGATTGCCCTCGGCTCCGACATCCTCATCGACACCACGGTGACCGACAAGGACGGCCTGGCGAACGTGCAGCAGGTCGAGTTCTTCGACGGGGACACCTTGTTGACCAACAAGGTCGCCAGCCCGTATTCGTTCACTTACCGAGGGGCGCCCGCCGGACCGCACACCCTGCGTGCGGTGGCGACCGACAAGACCGGGAAAGTGGCGTGGACCAGTGTCAACGTGAGCGTCCGTGAACTCGTGGCGGACCGAATCGAGAAGATCGATGACACCCTCAACGAAGGAACGGAACTGGGACAGATCGAGTACGTCGGTTCCTGGACCCTCGCGCAGGGTGGGGCAACCGACCCTCGCTATCTGAACAACGATCACTACAATTCGAGCAACAACCGGAATGACTATTTCCTGGTGCGCTTCAAAGGGGTGAAGATCGACGTCTTCGCGACCGTGGCCAGCCATCACGGCACCGGCTGGGCCAGCATCGATGGCGGCGCCGAATCCAAGGTCGTCTACAAGGCGGCGCAGCGGGCCGAGCAGGTACTGGTCTGGAGCAGTCCCATCCTCGCCAACCGCGAGCACACCCTGACGATTCGCGTCGGCGGCGACGGCGTGGTGACCGCCGACCGCTTTGATGTCAGCGTCTCGGACAAGCCCGATGTCGTCACGGCGACGGTGAAGGAGATTGCCGCCACCTTCACGAACATCGTCGTCCGCCTCGAAGACACGGCCACGAGTATGGTCGTCCCGGAGACCGTCACGCTGACTCTCGACAGCACGCGGGTCGACGCGCAGGCGGTGAAGGCTGGTACCCTCACGACGGTCACCCATGTTCCCGTGGCGCCGTTTGCGCCCGGTTCCACGCATGCATTGTTGGTTGAGGCGAACGACACGGCCGGAAACAGCATCACCAACCTGTCGACGTTCACCTTGCCCGCGCCGCCGTTCCCTTTGACCGGCTTGGGCGGTCCCGTCAGCTCCGCCGGCCGGTGGGGTTTCCGCCAGATCTGGAACGCCGGGCGCGCCGATGCGGTTTCGTCCGCCGTCGAGATCGCGCTGCAAGCCGCTCAGCCCGGGTTCGCGGGCAACCTGAGCGACACCAACACCCCCACGGTGAACTTCGTGCTCTCCTCGGACCCCGGCACGGCCGGTCTCTTCCCGGATCCACAACCTCTGCCGGCGGAAGCCGCCGGCTTGTCGGCAAGCGATTTCGTGGTCGTGGCCCGCGCGGCCGTGAAGATCCCCCGGGCCGGCGACTGGACCATTGGGGTGCATAGCGACGACGGCTTCGCGCTGCGGTTCATCGGCGCCCCGTTCGACAGCGTCAACGGCACCGGCGTGCGCGATGACGCCTTTCCCGAGTATATGTCTTTCCTGGTTCCCGGGGAGACCATCACGCGCGGTATTCTCACGGGCATCGCGGCGGGCACTTACGAGATCGAGTTCATCGGGTTCCAGCGGACGGGTGCGGCTCATTTTGACATCTACGCGGCCGAAGGGGCGTATGGGGACGATTTGGAGACCGACCAGTGGCAGTTGATCGGCGATCCCTACGGCCTGGAAATCGTCTCCGGTGTGAAGCTGCAGGCCACCGGAATCGCCAGGCAGGGAGATCAGGTCACCATCGGTTTCGTGACCCCGCAGCCGGAGGGCACGCATCGGCTGGAGGAGAGTTCCGATCTGGTCAGTTGGCAGAACGTATCCGGTGCGGTCTTCAGCAAAACGGGGGAGAACAGCCTGCAAGTGACCGTCGCGGGTGCCAGTGGCGCCGTCCGGTTCTACCGTCTGCAACTGCCGTAACGCCGCCGTTCGGCACCGGTCGGCCAACGAATGGTCACGCGGGGCACCAGAGCGCTTCGGCGTTGTCAGCCGGCGTTCTTGTGCTATTTTCCCACCGCTTGAAGAGATCAAACTCCTTGCCCAAACATATCCTCGTCGTTGGAGCCGGCCCGGGCGGTCTGACGGCGGCCATGCTCCTCGCCGCGCGCGGCTTCAAAGTCAGCGTGTTCGAGAAAGACGCCCGCGTGGGCGGACGCAACGCGGCCATCGTGCAGGCCGGCTACACGTTCGATGTCGGCCCGACCTTCCTGATGATGAAGTTCATCCTCGACGAGGTCTTCGAGGAGGCCGGGCGCAACGTGGCTGACTACCTGAAGTGCGTCCGGCTCGAGCCGATGTATCGGCTGCAGTTCGAGGACGTGCGCCTCGAGCCGACGACCGACCGCGAGGCGATGCTGCGGCAGCTCGACGCCCACTTCCCCGGCAATCGCGCCGGCTACGATCGGTTCATGGCCGTCGAGAAGGAGCGCTTTCGCCGGATGTACCCCTGTCTGCAAAAGGACTACTCCTCGGTAAGCCAGTATTTCTCCCGGGATTTGCTGCGCGCCCTGCCGAAGCTCTCCCTTGGCCGCTCGCTCATCAGCGTGCTGGGCGATTACTTCCGCGAAGACCAGCTCAAGCTCTCGTTCACCTTCCAGTCGAAGTATCTCGGCATGTCCGCGTGGGATTGCCCCGGGGCCTTCGCCATCCTGCCGTACATCGAACACGCCTTCGGGGTCCATCATGTCATGGGCGGCCTGAGCGAAATCTCCGAGGGGATGGCCAGGGTCTGCCGCGAGCTGGGCGTCGATCTCCGCCTGGGCACGCCCGTGAAACAGCTCGTTCTCGAAGGGCGCAGCGTCCGCGGCGTGGAGTTGGCCGACGGTGAGAAGGTCCTGGCCGACGAGACGGTGCTCAACGCCGATTTCGGCTACGCGATGAAGCACCTGGTGCCGCCCGGCGTGTTGCGCAAATACCGCCCCGAAAACGTGGACCGGCGCGACTACTCCTGCTCCACGTTCATGCTCTATCTCGGCCTGGACCGATGCTACGACTTGCCGCACCACACGATCTTCTTCGCCGGCGACTACCGGCGAAACATCCGCGACATCTTCCAGACCAAGGTCCTGTCGGAGGACATCTCGTTCTACGTCCGCAATGCCAGCGTCACCGACCCGGCCCTCGCGCCCCTTGGTCATTCGGCGGTCTACGTCCTCGTGCCCGTGCCCAACCGGACGGCGCGCATCGACTGGTCGAAAGAGCAGGCAGCCTTCCGCGACCGCGTCCTGGCCGCGATGGAGAAGCGCGGCGGCATGACCGACTTGCGCCGGCACATCCGCGAGGAGATCGTTTACACGCCCCAGACCTGGCAGGAGATGAACATCCAGTTCGGCGCGACCTTCAACCTCGCACACGCGCTCAACCAGATGTTGTATTTCCGGCCGCGGAACCGGTTCGAGGAACTGGACCACTGCTACCTCGTTGGCGGCGGGACGCATCCGGGCAGCGGGCTGCCGACGATCTACGAGTCGGGCCGGATTGCGGCCAATCTGATCTCGCGCCGTTACGGGGTGGAATTCGTCTCCAAGAACACTCAGGTGTAACGCTGCCGGCCATGAACTGGATTCAATTCGGCCGGCTCATTCATTCCATCTATCGCCGCGGCGGCGCATTGCCGGACCTGGACTGGATCCAGAGCCTCGGCCTGCTCGCCGTGAAGCTCGGGCAGGTCCACGCCCTGCGGATCGACTTCCTGGACCGCGAGAAATGCGAGCACCTGACCCGGCTCTATCGCCACAACGCGATCCTGCCCTCGGAGGATTTCCTCGGTCTGGTGCGCGCTTCGGCGGTGGCGGGGTTCTTCGACCACTTTGACCGCGTTGAGCCGACGGCGCTGGCTTCCGCCTCCGTCGGTCAGGTGCACCGCGCCTGCCTCAAGACCGGCGAAGATGTGGTCGTCAAGGCGATCAAGCGCAACGTGCGCGCCCAGTTCCAGGCGGACATCGCCAGCCTGCGGCGGCTCTTCCGGCTGGTCACATGGGTCTATCCGAAACTGCGGCAGGTGGGCGATCCGGTGGGGATTCTCGGCGACATCGAGGAATACACCCTGAGCGAACTGGATTTGCGCCACGAGGTGGCCGGCCAACGGGCGCTCCGGGAGATCTACGAGCGGCACCGCGACACCTTCGATCTCTCGCGTCTGGCGTTCGCGCGGGTGCATGAGCCGCTCTGCAACGCGAACGTGATGGTCTCCGAGTTCATCCCCGGCCGCAGCTTCGACGAGTTGCTGGAAGCAGGGACGCTGGACTACGGGCAACTGCTGGAGCTGTTTCACGTTCACGGCTTCTGCATGTTTTGCGCCGGCACGTTTCATGGCGACATGCATCCGGGCAACGTGCTGCTCCACGAGGGAAAGCTCTGTTTCATCGACACCGGCTACATCGGCCACGTCGGCCCGAAGATCCGGCGCGGCCTCTTCGACTTCTTCGCCGCGCTCTCCGAATACGACTACCCGCGCTGCGCCGCCGCCCTGAACCGCATGTCCGAACGCGAACTCGGCGGGGCGGCCTGCGACACGTTCCGCGGGAGGTTCATCGAGTTGTACGCGGACTTCAAGGACCGCACCGTGGCACAGGTCAGCCTGACGCGGAAGATGATGCAGACCATCAAGCTCGGGGTACACTCGGGGATGACCTTCGAGAAGGGCATCTTCGCCATCATCCGCAGTCTGATGTATCTCGACGGCATGGTGCTGCGCTGCAAGCCCGACGCGGTGTTGCTGCGGGACATGCGCCGCTTCATCGCCGAGTTCGAGAGGCTGCTATGAACCGTCCGGTCTTGAGCCTGGCCGCCGCCGTGCTGGTGTCGATTTCCGGCTGCTCCCCCCCGCCGGACGAGGCGGACGCCACGCCCGGACTGGCCAGAGCGAGATTCCTCTCCGAAGACGGCGTGGTGGTGACGGCGGTGTATTCTCTGCCAGGTCGCGCCCCGCATCGCGCCACCGTCCGGCTCTCTCTGCCAGACAAGACGCAGGTGGAACTCCATCGGGCCACATCCGGTTCCGGGGCCAGGTATACCAACGACGCCGCGGAATGGTGGGAGCACCAAGGCGAAGCCACCTACGTGGTGGACGGCACCAATGTCTTCCGGGGCAAGGCAAGTTCGGCGGATTGACTTGTTGACAAGAGCCGCTCCCTGGTCCATGTGCCATTGGAGCAGAGGTCGATTATGAAACGACGCACGTTTCTCACTACCGCCACCACCGGAGCACTGATGACCTGCTTTCCGGCCACGCTTCGCGGAATCAGTCGGGAAACCCAAGGCGGCCGGCTGGAGCGAAGGTCGCTGGGCCGGACCGGGGTGAAGCTCTCGGTCATCGGCTTCGGCGGAATCGTCGTGAGCGGCGCGACGCCCGATGAGGCGACGGCCCGTGTCCGGGAAGCGATCGAACGGGGGGTGAACTACTTCGATGTCGCTCCCACCTACGGGGACGCGGAGGTCAAGCTTGGCCCCGCGCTGGAACCGTACCGGAAGGACGTGTTCTTGGCCTGCAAGACGACGCAGCGCCGCCGGGCGGAGGCCAACGCGGAGCTGGAGCGTTCGCTGGAACGCTTGCGCACCGACCATCTTGACCTCTACCAGTTGCACGCGGTTACCAAGATGGAGGAGGTGGAGACCATCTGCGGTCCCGGGGGAGCCCTCGAGGCGTTCCTGGCGGCCCGCCAGGCCGGCAAGGTCCGGTTCCTCGGTTTCTCCGCCCACTCGGTTGACGCGGCCTTGGCCCTGATGGACCGTTTCCCGTTTGATACCATCCTGTTCCCGTTCAACTATCGCGCCTGGCAGGCGGGCAACTTCGGTCCCCAGGTGCTGGAGCGGGCGCGAAAGAAGAAGATGGGCATTCTGGCCCTCAAAGCCCTGGCCGACAAACCCTGGCCCAAAGAAGGTCCGCACCCATACCCCAAATGCTGGTATGAACCATTGAGCGACCCCGAAGACGCGCGCTTGGCACTCCGGTTCACGCTGTCGCATCCGATTACCGCGGCGATCCCGCCCGGGGACGAGCATCTGTTCTCGATGGCCTTGGGCTTGGCCCAGAACCTCAAGCCGCTGTCGCGACGCGAAGCGCAGGCACTGAAGATCCGCGCCCTTGCCGGAGAACCCATCTTTCGGCATATGCCTGCCTAAGCCGGAAGGCTCACGAGGAAGAAGATGCGGATCAGCCGGTTTCTATGGAATGGGGAATGCCGCGGGCGCGGGGTCGGGAATCGCCTGCCGCCGATCGGGGTGCTGGGGGGAACGGGGATTGGTCCGGAGGTGATGGGTGCGGCGTTGCGCGTGTTGGCGGCGATCGAGCCGCCAAACGGCGGGTCGTGGCCGGTGCGATGGCACGGCCGAGTGGGCGAGCCCACGCGCCTGAGGGAAGGCCAGCACCTGTCCGATGCGATCAGCGGGTTTTGTGAGGAGGTATTCTCCGCTGGCGGGGCGGTGCTGAGCGGTCCGGGCGGCGGGCGCTATGTTTACGAACTCCGCCGGCGGTTTGACCTCTTCTGCAAGCTGGTGCCGATTCGCCCCTGGCCACAGCTTGCGGGAGCGGGATGCGTCAGGCCGCAGCACACGGCGAACGTGGACATTCTGATTGTGCGGGACAATGCGGCGGGCGTGTATCAGGGAACGTGGTGTGAGGAGCTTTCGGCCGGGGCCCGTTCTGCGGAACACCGCTTCGGCTACACGGAGCCGGAAGTGAGGCGGTTGGTGGAGGTGGCCGCCCGCGCGGCGGCGGGGCGCCGCGGGCGGCTGTCGGTCGTGGTCAAGGATGGCGGAATCCCGACGGTCAGCGCGCTCTGGCGCGACGTGGCGGCGGCGGTGGCGCGGGAGCATGGCGTGGAGGCGAAGTTGGTGAACGTGGACCTCGCGGCCTATCAGATTGTCCAGCACCCGCGCGAGTTTGACGTGGTGGTGGCGCCCAATCTGTTTGGGGATGTGTTGGCGGACGTGGCGGGCGTATTGCTGCGGTCGCGGGGACTTGGTGTTTCCGGCAATCTCGCGGCGGATGGTCGCGCGGTGTATCAGACCAATCACGGTTGCGCGCACGACCTGGCGGGGTTGGATCGGGCGAACCCGGTCGGGCAGATCCTCGCGCTGGCGATGCTGCTGCGTGAGAGCATGGGCCTGGAGGGTGAGGCGGATCAGATCGAGCGGAGCGTCGTGGCGGCGTGGGAAGCCGGATGGCGCACGGCGGATCTGGCGGAACCCGGATGTCGCGTGGTCGGGACCCAGGAGATGGCCGATCGGATCGCGGCAGCGGTCGGCCGGTAGTGATCCAGGAAGGTGCAGGCATGAGCAGCGTGCTGATTCTGGTTGACCTGCAGGGCGACTATCTGCGGGAGGAGGACTTGCAGCCGCCGGCGGACACGCTGGTCGCGGCGGCGGCCGCGCTGGTGGAGGGGTTTCGGGCCCGTCAGGTGCCGGTGGTGCATGTGTGGACGACGATCGATCGCGCCTGCGACCGGCGCCTGTACCACTGGCGGAAGACGGGGCGATGGCTGTGTGTGGGGGGGACGGCGGGGCATGAGCCGCCGGCGGAACTGGCGCCGCGCGCGGGGGAAGCCGTGGTTCACAAGACGGGCTACAACGCGTTCGAGGACGGGAGCTTGGCGGCACTCCTTGAAGGGTGGGCTTGCGACCACGTCGTTCTCGCGGGAGTCCATGTACATGCGTGCGTGCGCACTGCGGCGATGGAGTGCCTGGGGAGGGGTCTGCGGGTGACGATCGCGATGGATGCGGCCGGCAGCGACGATCCGCTGCACGCGGCGGCGACTCGACGGTGGCTGGCGGAACGGCACGTGGGCTTCCCGGGGGTCGAAGAGATCCTCTCGAGCCTGGACGGCGGGAACCGCAACGGTTTGGTGCATCGGTCGCCGCGGAACGCGGCGGAGACGTTGTTCGAAGTGGCGGTGGCGAGCGCCGCCGAGATCGGCCACTCGGTTGACCGGGCTGTTCAGGCACAGGGTCCGTGGTGCCGCAGCCCGTGGGCGGAACGCGAGAAGTGCCTGACGATTCTGGCGGCGCGGTTGGAGCGGGAGGCGGAGTCCTGGGCCCGGCAGATGGCCGTGGAGATCGGCAAACCCATTCGTCACGGGCGCGAGGAGGTGCAGCGAACGGCCAGGAACTTGCGCGAGGTCCTGCGGCTGGCGCGCCGGGCCGAGGCGGCGTCGGCTGGCGCCGCGCAGGTTCGGCATCGGCCGCTGGGCGTCGTGGCGGTGATCACGCCGTGGAATAACCCGTTGGCGATTGCGCTGGGCAAGATCGCGGCGGCGCTGGCGTATGGGAACGCGGTGGTGTGGAAGCCGTCGCCGGCGGGGATGGGAGTGGCGCGGCGGCTGATGGGCGAGTTGGCGGCAGCGGGCGTGCCGGACGGCGTGGTCGAGATGGTCAGCGGGGATCACACGGTCGCGCAGCGACTGGCGATGGCGCGGGGTGTCGACGCGGTGACGTTCACGGGGTCAGATCTCGGCGGATACGCGATGCAGGAGGCGTGCGGGCGCAGGGTGATACCGCTGCAGGCGGAGTTGGGGGGAAACAACGCGGCGATTGTGTGGGACGACGCGGATCTGGGCGTAGCGGCGGCGCAGATCGCCTCGGGCGCATTTGCGTTTGCGGGCCAGCGGTGCACGGCGAATCGGCGGGCGATCGTGGCGGAGGGCGTCTATGAGTCGTTTCTGGGGGAGGTGGCGGCAGCGACGGCGAGGATGGCGTGGGGCGATCCGCTGGAAGAGGAAACGGAGATCGGGCCGTTGATCAGCGTGGCGCACCGGGATCGGCTGGCAGGGATACTGGAACGGGCGAAAGGGCGAGCGGCGGTACGCGAAGTCATCGTGCCGCATGCGCCCGGGGCGACGGACCGGCCGTGGGAACGGGCGGGCGCGTATTGGGCGCCGCGGATCGTGTGCTGCGAAGATCCGGCGGACGTGGTGGTGCGAGAGGAGATGATGGGG
>CAYSPU010000108.1:0-7591 GCA_964432995.1 uncultured Verrucomicrobiota bacterium | reverse complement strand
ATTACTATTGGCAATGCAGCAACTCTTGTTAATGGTGCTGGTGGTGCAGCGGGCCGGCGAGTTCGCGCAGGCCCTGGCGCTGGCCAACGGTGTACGGCAAGGGCTCGCCGCGGCGCTGTTCAGCGACCGCAAGGAGCTGCAGGAGAGATTCCGCGAGGAGGCGCAGGCGGGGATTGTGAAGATCAACGCCTCGACGGCGGGCGTGGATGTGGCGCTGCCGTTCGGGGGATGGAAAGCCTCGGGGATCGGGCCGCCGGAACATGGCGAGGGCGACAGGCTCTTCTACACCAGGATGCAGGCGGTCTACGAGGAAGCATCGCGTGATGGGCGGTGACGAATCGACGGTCGGCAAAGAGGGGGCGTCCCGGACGGGCGCGCCCGAAGCTCGCGCGCCGAGGCCGAGGGATGGGGGGGAGGACCTCAGCCTGCCGGCTCGATTCGCGATGGTGGCACGAAGCTCGCCGGATCGCGTGGCGGTGTGCGCGCCGAATGGGCGACGGACGACCTACGGCGAGTTGGATGTACGTTCGGGCGCCATCGCGGCGGCCTTGGCGGATCGCGGCGTGCAGCCATCAGAACCGGTGGCGATCCTGCTGGACCACGAGCCGCCGCTGGTCGCGGCGATATGGGGCGTGCTGCGCGCCGGTGCGATGTACCTGTATTTGGACCCGGCGGATCCGGCGTCGCGGCACCGGGCGATGGTTGTCGACGCGGGGCCGCGGTGGCTGGTCACGGACGGGGCGCATGCGGCGCGGGCGGCGGTGCTCATGGATGGGCGGACACCCGTGGTCAACATGGACGATCCCGGTGAGGGGCACGGCACGGTGGCGGCCTGGGATCAGGTCAGCCCCGAGGCGGGGGCGTGGCTGATGTACACCTCGGGGTCGACCGGGCAGCCCAAAGGCGTGTGGCAGAGCCATCGGAACGTCATCCATCACGCCAAGGTCTACACCGAGTTGGCGGGAATCAGCAGGGAAGATCGTTTGTCGATGCTCGCGTCCGCCGGGGTGGCGGCATCGGCCACCGCGCTCTTCGGGGCGACGCTGAATGGAGCGGCGCTGGCCATGTTCTCGATTCGTCGAGAGGGCGTGGAATCGTTGTCGCGGTGGTTGGACGAGGAGGGGATCACGATTTGCCACCTGGTGCCGTCGGTGTTCCGCCGGTTGGCGCGAGCACCGGGCGACACGGGGCGGTGGCCGCGGATGCGATTGCTGCGTCTTGGCGGCGAGGCGGTGCTCTTGCCGGATGTCGAGCTGCATCGCCGGGTCTGCTCCCCGGATTGCGTGTTGATGCACGCGCTGAGTTCGACCGAAACCGGGTTGATCAGTCAGTTGACGATCGGGAAGTCAACGCCACTGCCCGGCTCGGTAGTGCCGGCGGGGCGGCCCGTTGCGGGGGCGGAGGTTCTGATTCTGGACGAGGCGTGCGAGCCTTGCCGGCCCGGCAGCGAAGGGCGGATCGCGGTGCGGAGCCGATATCTGGCCATGGGGTATTGGCGACAGCCGGAACTGACGGCGCAGGCGTTTCAGGCCGTGCCGGATCAGCCCGGAGTGCGACAGTTCCTCAGCGGCGACGTGGGGTTGCTGCGCGCCGACGGTAGCCTGGAACACCACGGGCGGGCTGATCGCCAGGTGAAGATCCGGGGATGGCGTGTGGACCCTGGGGCGGTGGAAGCGGCAATTCGGGCGACGGGCAGAGCGGCGGAGGCGGCAGTGGTGGCGCAGAACGACGGCGGCGGTGGCGTGCGCCTTGCGGCCTATGTCGTGCCGGTCCGTGGTCAAAGCAGTGGGGTCACGGAGTGGCGTCACGTTCTGCGGGAGGTGGTGCCGATGCCGATGATCCCCGATACGTTCGAGGAACGCGAGTCCCTGCCGCAGACACCCAGCGGAAAGATCGACTACGTGGCGTTGGCGGCATTACCCCCCTCGCGGTGGGAGCGGCGCTCGCGCGGTCGGCCGCCGCGGGATCGGATGGAGAAGAAGGTTGCCGCGATTTGGGAAGCCGTGCTGGGCGTTGAGGGCATGGGGCTTGAGGATGATTTTTTCGAGCTGGGAGGAGATTCGTTGCGCGGCGCGGACGTGCTGCTCGAGGTGGAACGGACACTGCACGTGTCGTTGCCGCCGTCCACATTGGCGGAGCATCCGTCGTTGGGGGCGTTTGCGGCGGCCGTGGCGAGTGGGGCGATGCCGAAGACGCAATCGCCGCTGGTGGCTTTGCAGGCCGGAGGCAGCCGCTGGCCGTTGTTCCTGGTGCATCCGGGCAACGGCAACCCGGCCTGCTTCGGTCCCCTGGCGAGGCTTCTAGGTCCCCAGCAGCCGGTCTACGCGTTTCGCGCGCCGGGATTACACGGGGAATGCTGGCCGCTGATGAGCGTGCGGGCCATGGCGAAGCGGTACCTGCGGGAGGTGCTGAACGTGGCGCCCGAAGGGCCGTACCTGCTGGGCGGCCGTTGCGCGGGCGGCCTCATCGCCCTCGAGATGGCTCGGCACTTGGCGAAGACGCGGAAACAGGTCGCCATGGTTGTGCTCATCGATACTCCCCATCCGCTCCTGAGACGGCGCCGCTCGGGATGGCGCCGTCGGATCATGGATGGCGTTCGCGACGGGGTGCGCCTGGCGCGATGGGGATTTCTGCGGGCGATTCGAGTCGCCGATCGCCCGGCATGGCTGCCGGGCTACCGACGTTTTGTCGGCCAGATGATCGCGCGGGCCCTTCGGGCGTACCGGCCCGGCTTCTACGACGGCGACTTGACACTCTTCGTCGCGTCGGATCATGGGCCCGCGTTCAAGGAGCGGTTGCTGATGATGCAGGAGGCTTCCCGACAGTCGCGGGTGATCACCATTCCCGGCGACCATGACAACATGCTGCGGGCGCCCGCAGTGCAAGAAGTCGCGCAGAGATTGCAGGCCTGCCTTGATCTGGTTCGCGACGAATGCGCTCGGGTCCGCCTCGCCCCGGGTCAGGAGGCGGTGCGCACGGCCGAAAAGTGAGAGGCTGGCCAAGATGCTCTCCGAGCGGCAACCGCCGGCGGTTCTCGCGACGACGCCAGGCGCGGTGAGGTCTGGGGTGAGAGATGGCGTGACCGCCTGGGAGTTGGCCGGTGGTCGGGTGGAAGGGCGGCTTTGACAGGCCCGGGGTTCCGGCCTATCCGTTGATCGTGTCGCGATCGCTGCTGCTCCTATTGTCCCTGGTGTGGACTGCCCACGGAGCAGGGTCAAGTCCACCCTACCCGGGCAGCTCCGTTCTGACCGGCATTGAGTTCCATGAGGACACACTGGAACGGAAGGCGCCCGGCAGCGACATCTGGGCCTGTACCACGGCTTCCGACGGAACGATCTACACCACCTGGGGCGACGGGGGCGGCTTTGGCGGGACCGACTCGGAAGGCCGCGTGTCGATCGGCGTTGCGCGGATTACGGGCGTCTTGCCCAAGTGGGAAGGGGTCAATCTCTGGGGTGGTGCCAATGCGCTTTCCCCCCAAGCGCCCACCGTGGGGAAGGGGACCATCATTGCCGTGGGGGAGCGCATCTACCTGTTCGTTAGCGAACAGGACAAGTGGGATCGCTGCCGGCTGTGGCGGTCTGCCGACCAGGGCTTGTCGTGGTCCGATCGCGGATGGATCTTCCCGCAGTCGCACAAGGTATTCGCCTTTCCGGGATTGGTTCAATACGGCGCAGAGGCCGGGGCCCGAGCCGGAGGGTACGTGTACGGTTTTTCCGACAACGATCCGCGTCGGGGTATGGATCGGAAACTGTACCTGTTTCGGGTGAAGGCCGGTGACGTGGGAAAGACTGACGCCTACGAGTATTTCTCGGGAACCGACCGGTCGCCTCGTTGGTCAGGCCGAGTGGAAGATCGCGCCCCGGTATTCGAGAATCCGGCGGGCATCGCTTGGGGTACCACGTGCGTTTATCACCGGGTGACGGGTCGCCATCTGCTCGCGGTGACGACCCATGAACTGCCTGGTGACTGGGGGCTGTACGAGAGCGAACACCTCTGGGGGCCCTGGCGGACCGTGGCCTACGGTGATGACCTACCGGAATGGACCTATGCGCCCGCCGAAAAGGGGCGACCGGCGTACTTACACACGTTCCCTACCCATTGGATCAGCCCCGACGGGAAAACACTCTGGTGCGTCTTTGACCACGGAGACCACTTCAACCTGAGCCGGTGCACGTTGCGGCTTCGCTGAAAGGATCTCCGCCGCTTTTCGGCCATGCTCCGCCAGGGTCCAAGGCGCGCCGGCCGTTTCGAAGAAGATGGCACTGCTGCTCTCAGGCGCAACCATCAATGCTCATCCGGGATCATCTGCGGACGCAGCTTCTCGAGGTGACGCCCGATCCGGCTGCGGGCGGTCAGGTCCCACAGCGAAGTCCGGAGTTGGCGCATCGCCAGCACCGACGTGATCCAGCCTTGAGTCCACCCGGACTCGATGGACCACGCGCCCCAGCCGGCGTCGGCGTTGCTGCCCCAGTAATCCCAGAGGCGGAAATCAAAGGCCCGGAACCAGCCACCGTCGAGTTCGGCGTGCTGTTCGGAGCGGACCTGGATGCGGCACAGGAAACGCGCCAGCCGTTCCTCGGCGTGCGCATAGAACGAATCCCCGGTGGCGGCAGCGGCTTCATGCAGGCCCAGCAACGCGAAGTTGCAGGTGTAGAGCAAGTCGCACACGGGGTCCCCGTTTTGCTGCAACAGCGATGATTCGCCGGAACCGTAAGCTTCGTTCGATTGCGGTGGATGCATCTGGCCTTGGCCCAGCGCGCCGATCTCCTCGCGGATCGCACCGCTCGAGTCCTGCCGGGCCAACAGATCCTCCGCAACGCGCCGCAGCCAAGCACGGGTTTCTGGCGTGTTCTCGAGGCGCGTGAGCCACGCCAGGCAGAGCAACATGCGCGCACGTTCCTGCTGCAGGCCGTTCGTCCAGCGCCACCGGTCCGGATACGCAGCCATGGTCGTGCGGATGGCCGTCCGGGCGCGGTCGCGGAACAACTCGAACCTGGTCTGGTGGTAAGCCCACAGATAACAGGCCCACAGGTAGCTCTCGTAATGGGGCGCGCAGTTGGTGATGCGGCGACGGAAGTAGTGTTCCCACCCATTGCGACCGAGGTCGGGGACATCGAGGCGATCTCCGCGAAAGCCAAGCGGTCCGGTGGTGCGCAGGTTGGCCAGCAGGCACTGAAGCATGGCCTCATCCCAGCGCTCTTCCTCCAGCAGCGCGGCCGTTGCCATGGTGCCCAGCAGCAGGCGCGCGTTGTCGTCGCCATAGTTGGCCACCGACCAGGCGGGCGAACTCACCCCCCATGCCACCAGGCCATACGCGCCGTGGTTGGGATCGCCGCGCTCGCCTTTCCGGGCAGATGACTCGAAGTAGTAGAAGTCCAGGATGCGCCGCGCCGTGTCGGAATACCTGTGGCGCCCGAGACTCCGACCGCCGAAGGCCAGCGCCATGGCGGATTCCGCGTTGCAGTCGCCCCGAATGGCGACGGACTGGAGTTGGCTGCCATCCGGCTGGATGCGGGAGGAGTACCCCTCCAGGATTCCAAGAGAACCGTCGCCCACGGGCGCGTCCGAAGGTGGCGCGGGCTCGATCCCGCTTCCCGCGGCAGCCTGGGCCACGGCGTTCGAGCGCGAAGGATGGAGCAGCAATCGGGATTTCACGAACCAGTCCGCGCCACGTTCCAAGGCCAGCCTCTCGACCTCGGCCGGCAACGGGGCGTCTCGGGACCAAGTCGGCCGGACCGCGGGTGTCCATTTCAGTTCGGTCTGGATTCCGGGCACCAGCCAACCGAGCACCGCCGCCCAGACGGATTGCCAAGCTGGTACGGGGCCGAACCGCGCCGAAACCATCTGACTGAGCTTGGTCGAGGCTACGAGCGCCGGGCCATTCGTCTCGCTGGGCCGCAACTCAAACAGCAACGGAAACGTCTGCTCGGGCAGCCCATAAAGCGCCGTGTCGTAGCCGGCCACCCGACCCAAAACGAGGTGCGGTTGCGGCGCGTCGATCGGCAGAAAGACGCAGTTCTGTGGCGAGAGAATCCGGAGGGGCGGGAGCTTGGGACGGAAGAAGTCCGAGGCCACCACGCCGCGTTCCCAGACGCAGGTTCGGCGCTCACCCACTGTGAGGCCGGGGAGGGACTCGGGAAACTCGACGTAGAGCCGCAGCCGGCGGCGCCCCGCGGCCGCGTAGAACGCTGGAGTCAGCCTGACTCCGTGGTCCGGGTAGGCATCGGCCAACACCAACAGCGCGCCGCCCTCCGTGCTGGCTTCCAGGGCACCCTCGGGCTTGTCAAATCGCCTGACGTCCATCCCGTTCTCGGACGCGACACGGAAGAGATCGTTGTCGGCGGAGCAGGAGAAGACCAGTGAGCCGGCGGCTTGCCCCGCGGGGCCGAGCAGCAGGGTCAGCGCCGCAACGCCGCAGGCTGCCAAGAGGCGTGGGACGTGATCGTTCCCGGGGGTCCGCATGAGATGCGCGCAACTTGTGCTCAACGACACCATTCCATGTACCGTGCCCTCTCACCCGCCCGTCCTCTTATCGGACGGGAGCGGGTGCCCCCGCGACGACAGGGGCGGGTGATAGTCTCTTCATCCCTTCCCGTGCAAACGCTTCCGTCGCTGCATATAGCTGCCGCCCCTCGCCGGCGCAAGACTGTCAGCGGCTCCCGGATCCTCGCGCAAGTGGCGCTGAGGGTTCGGTCGTCCCCGGTCCACGCGCGGTTTGCGCCCCTGCGGACGGGCGCTCTGTCGGCTCCGGGAAGATCCCGCCTCGGCGACGGGATTCTCGACAAACGGTGGAGAAGGAGCCCGCGGATTTGGGTGGCTTCCGCAAGCGGCCGGAGGCTTCTGGACACTGCCCGCTCGACCGCGGCTCTTCTGTGACAACAGCAAAGAGTGAGGGTGTGTTCTGCTGCGGGTCAAGAAGACCCGCGGTCCGAATCCTGGCGTGCGTTCGATTGCCGGATCACGCCCGCACGCCATCGCGGCTCTTCCCGACCGCCCGCCGTCCCGGCGGGCAGCGGCCCCACCGGCCGGACGCGTCGTCGGACCTTTCGGAGCCGAGCATCAGTCGGAGCGCCCCGCTCGCCGCGGGGCCAGAAGCGCACTCACCGATGACTGCACCTGGCCGGGAACACGCCGGCGCTCCGGCGGGCGTACGCGTTGTCGAACCCTTGTGTGTCTCCTGGCCTGTCGTCGCTGCTGCGACCGAGGGACCAACCTTCGCCAAGGCTGCGGCGGGACGAAGGCGTCTGGAGCCGCAGCCGGACCGCGACCGCACGCCGGATTGGCTCCGCGGGAGCGCCGCAAGATGCAGTCGCCACATCCAACCGTCCGCTGCGCCTTGGGCCCCTGAACTGCGCAGCGCCGGCTTTCCAACCGGCCTGACGCCGACAGGAATGTCGGCGCTACGGTTACGCTGAATACTGGTAGGGCGCGACTCCGAGCAGGCCTCCGGCCGCGCCGGAAGAACGTTCCAGGTTGGCTGCTCTTCCGGCGCCCTCGGAGAGGGCGCCCTACCTGACGGTGCATGGAAAGGGGAAAGGCAATGGGGTCGCATCTAAAGAGTTGACAGATAGGTGGCGGCGGGGTTGGC
>CAYSPU010000107.1:0-18268 GCA_964432995.1 uncultured Verrucomicrobiota bacterium | reverse complement strand
GCGCTCCGTCGGACCGCCCGACGTCCCGGCGGGCAGCAGCACCATACGCCGGACGTGCCTCCGAACCTCCGACCGCCTCCCGCCCGCTCGCCGCTGCTGCGACCGAGGGACCAGCCTCCGCCAAGGCTACGGCTTGGCAGGCCGGTCGCGCTCCGTCGACCGCGGGTCGTCTCGACCCGCAGCAGAGCGCAAACACCCTTTGCTGCGGGTCGAGATTGCGGATTTGGAATTGACGATTTTCGATTTGGGATTGCACAGCAAATCCCCAATGTAAAATCCCCAATCCCCAATCCTCAATGTTCGGTCCCTACTGGCCCTGAGGTGTGCCCCCGGCAGCGGGAGGCGCGGCGTTGGTTGAAGGGACGGCCGCCGGGAGGCCCAGCCGGGACCGCAGGCGGGCGACCAGTTCGGCGCTGTAGGTCTGTTCGAAGGCGCGGAGGGCGTCGATCTTCAACTGGGCGAAAGGCGCCAGGGAGACGCGGTCCTTCTGTTTCTGAGTGTTTCTCTGGAAACGATCCCAGGCGACCTGGGCGAGGCGTTCGTGACCGATGGCTTCGTCGTCCAGGTCGAGGGCCAGGTTGTAGTAAGCGGTGACCAGAAGGCCTTCGATGGCGGAGGTCACGCGGATATTCGAGGTCTCCCCCACGACTTCGGTGACGCGGGCGGCGGCGTATTCGTCGAGGGTGAGATCGGCGACACGCACGCTGGGCTTGTCGGTCTGGCGGTAGTCCGTGAACAGGACATTGGGGTATTCCTCTTCCAGGTATCGCTTCCACTGCTCGGCTTCGGCCCGTCGGTTGTGCGTGTAGAGGTAGTAGATGGCGTCTTTGAGGAAGTTGCGGTGGGCGTTCTTGATATGATCCCGGTATTCGGCATCTTCGGCGGCCATGCGTTCGTAGGCCCTGTTGGCGTTGGGGATCATGGCGAGGTTGGGACCGAACTGGAACCGGCGGCCTTCCGGGGTGTTGAGGATGATGAGGCGGCCGCGCTGAAACGCCAGGTAGAGGGGTTGGTACAGGGTGCGACGCAGCGGCATCAGGTCCTTCGACTTGGATTTCCGGAAACCCACCGTGGCCCAGTAGACGGCGTGGCTCTCCGGCAAGCGCCACTCGAGGGGGCCGTATTCGTTGTCGACGTCGCGCATGATCTCGGGGTCCATCTTGTATTTCTCCCGGAGCAGGCGTGCGCGCGCGAGTTCGTCCTCGGTCTGGGGGCTGATGAGGGCCACGTAGTTTGTTCCGGCGAGGACCTTGTCCATTTCCTCGGCCCATCGGTTCTTATAGTAGAAGTGGGCGTCGTCGAGGTCGGCCCCCATCTTGTGTTGGAAGAACCAGGCCAACTCCCGGTAGATCGTGGGCTCGTCGGGGTTGTAACGGAGGGCCTCGTCGCGGAGGAGTTCGATGCCGCGCTGGACCCAGAGCCAGCGGTCGCGCGGGCTGCTGAATTTGACCGAGATGTTGTAGGCCATGTCCCAGGCCTGCATGAGCCAGACATGGGTGAAATGGGGTTGCAGCTTCGTAATCCAGTCGGCGAGTTGGACTTTCTCGAAGTACTTGTCCTGTTCCTGGAGGTCCGTGGCACGGAGCCAGAGGGCGTTGGCGATGAGGCCGCGGAAACCGCCGAGGGCGACGGTGGTGAAGACGAGGACAGGAGGTGCGGTCTGGCCGAGTTGGGCGCCGCGGGTGATGCCGAGGGCGACGCGCTGGCGGTTGAGGCGCTGCTGGGTCCAGCCCGACAACCCGAGCAGGGCCAGCATCAGGCCGACGAGCAGGAGTCGATAGAATCTCTCGCGGGTCATGCTCGAAGCCACGGTTCTACGGGCCTTGGGCGGTGGCCAGTTCCCGCCGGTGGAAAGTCCAGATGCCGATCGCGGCGAAGAGGCCGCCCATAAGGAGGAGGATCTGCGCCACGGCCCGGCCCAACTGCCCCCAGGTGATGCTGCGTCCGCTGCTGAGGGAGTCGACCGGGGAGAAATCGCGTACCAAGTTGATGGTCCAGAGCAACCCCTTGAAGATGGGCACCGCCACCCGGTCGATCGCCCGCGGCACGTCGACCAACCCCGTATCCCGGTTGACCGGGGAGATGCCGCCCTCCTCGATCACCTGCCGCAGCGTCCCGGTGGAGAAGCCGATCACCAGGATGGCGATCGAGCAAAAGGCCGCCACGGGGAAGGAGAGGAAGCTGGCCGTGGCCAAACCGATGGCCGCCAGGAGCGCCAGCCAACACAGGATCACCCCAAGACCGCGCACGAAGTTCAGACCGAAACCGCCCTCGGGATAGAGCACCTCGAGTCCTTCTTCGAGAGGGAAGAGCAGCGCCGTGTCGTTGAGGTTGAGGAAGTCCATGG
This sequence comes from uncultured Verrucomicrobiota bacterium, assembly GCA_964432995.1. Classification (GTDB taxonomy): domain Bacteria; phylum Verrucomicrobiota; class Verrucomicrobiia; order Limisphaerales; family JAHDYP01; genus CAYSPU01. The sequence goes on along the minus strand of CAYSPU010000107.1, from coordinate 15,921 downwards.
TCAGGACGCCGTTCTCGTCCAGCAGCCCGGGAGGGATCTTGAACTCGTGAAACGACTCGGCGGCGAGACTCATGGGCCCCATCTGGAGGCGGCGCCCGTTGGGAGGACCAACCTGCCAGATGGCCGCGAAGGTCTCCGGCGCGTACGACTGCACCGCGGAGAAGAACTTCACCCGCGCATGGAGTGTTTCCTGCTGGAGAGCAGCGCCGCGCCCACCGAAGTTCAGCGTCCAACGCCGAAGGGTTCCCGGCGGCACCACCTGGTACTGGGCCTTCACCTGCTCGACGATTTGGGTGCGGACGAAGCCCCGGTCCAACTCGGCGAGGTTCGCGTCTTGCTTGAGGCGTTGCCGGATCAAATTCTCGCTCTCGCGTTCGATCAGGGTGTAGTCGACCGGTTCCTTGACGGAGCCGCGGGCCACGAGGATCTTGTTGCGCAGCTCGGTTTGCACCTCTGCGGGCAGTCGGCTGGCGCGCCATTCGAGCAGGACGAAGACCACTAGGCCGGCCGCGGCCAGCAGCAGCGCGTTGAGCACGGTAATGCCCAGCCATTTCCCCAACCACACCTCCCAGCGGGCAACCGGCTTGGTCACCACCATCTGGATCTGGCACTCCTCAACGTCGCGCGCCAGGCTGCCGCAGCCGAGCCACAACGTGGCAAAGCCCAGCAACACGGTCATCGAGCCCAGCGTGTAGGTCAGCAGAATCTGCGTGAAACCCTGGGCCGTCCCGTCATGCTTCACAATCGACGGCAGCCCGACGACGGCCGCGAGCAGCAGCAAGACCAGAATCTGGATCAGCCGATAGCGCACCGCGGCCTTCAGCGTCAGCCAGGCGAACGCCAGGAGCCGACGCCCCAGAAGCCCCACAAAGACCGCTTCCACCCAGCGACGGGGCACCAGCGCGGACGTCGGGCTCTTTCGGACTGACGTGGAAGCAGCCATGCGGCAGAGGCGGCTACGAACGCGGCTTGCCGAGCAGCGAGGAGAGCTTCTCGTTGGCCTTCTCGAGGTCCGCCGGCTGCACGGCAGGCTTCTCGGGCTCGGCGGACGACGGTGCCGGCGCGGGCGCCTGGGTCAGGCTTTCGAGTTTCCGAAGGTCCATCGCCTCTTCCGGAGCCGGCACGTGGACTTCCGGTTCGGGGGCCGGCGCGGCGGGGCGCGCCAATCGCTCGAGAACCCTGTCGGATCGGGTGGAGGCCTCGGCCTCCCCGCGCAGGTAGGCGGCCACGTGACTGCCCGACGTGGCACCGGAGGTCTGCAGTTCGCTGGCCCGCGCCTTCTCCACCACGCCCAGAAAGTAGCTCTCCAGGTTCTGCGTGGGAGTGTCCACCCGCACCCGGTCCTCGGCCGCGTCCCGGCGGAGGATTTCCATCACGCGCTGCAGGGTTTCCGGGCTTAAGACGGGCGTGGTGATGCGGAGCGAGTCCGGCGTGGCCAACAGCTCCCGCAGGGATCCCATGGCCTGGACCCGTCCGCCGTAGTAAATGACGACGCGATCGCAGACGTCCTCGACATCGGCGAGGAGATGGCTGCTGAGGATGACGGTCTTGCCGCGGCGGGCCAGGGCCAGAATGAGGTCCTTGACTTCGCGGCAACCGATCGGGTCCAGGCCCGAGGTAGGCTCGTCGAGGATCACGAGGTCGGGGTCGTTGATGAGGGCCTGGGCGAGGCCGATGCGGCGCTGCATGCCCTTGGAGAACTCGCCCACGAGGCGCCGGCGCACCTGGTTCAATCCGACCATTTCGAGGAGCTGTTCCGTCCGTCGGTTGCGTTCCCCGGGCGGCAGGTCGAACAGGCTGCCGAAGAAATCCAGCGTCTCCCTCGAGTCCAGGTAGCGATAGAGATAGGATTCCTCGGGGAGATAGCCGATGCGCGCCTTGGTGGCGACATGCCGGGGAGCATGGCCGAAGACCTCGATGAAGCCGCGTGTGGGATGCAGCAGGCCCAGGAGCATCTTGACCGTGGTCGACTTGCCCGAGCCGTTGGGTCCCAGCAAACCGAATACCTCGCCGCGGCGCACCTCGAAATCGACCTGGTCCACGGCGCGCGCCTTGGGGCGGCCCCAGAAGTCCTTGAACACCTTGGTGAGGCCGCGCACGACGACGACCGGTTCGGTGGCGGACGCGGCTCCGGCGGCGGCCGGCGAAGTGGAAACGGCGGTGGTCATGGCATGACGTCAGGCCGGCTGTGCGGCGAGCGGCGCGGGCGACGGCGTGGGGCCCCCGTTCCCCGAGGAAGGCGCGGCGGCCGGCTGGTAGGGCTCGAGTTCCTCGCCAAGGCGCACCAACCGGGCGCTGTTGAAGACGACGATCAGAGACCCGGCGTTGTGCAGGATCGCGGCGAAGATCGGGCTCAAATACCCGAAGGCGCTGGCGGTCAAGCCGCCGATGATGAAGACGACGCCGAACAGGAAGTTCTGGTTGATCACCGCCCGGGTCTGACGGGAGAGCCGCACCAGGAAGGGGAGGCGCCGGAGATCATTGTTCATCAGCGCGATTGTGGCACTGTGAATCGCCACCTCGCTCCCGGCGGCGCCCATCGCGATTCCCATGTCGCCCGCCGCCAGAGCCGGCGCGTCATTCACCCCGTCGCCCACCACCGCCACCCGATAGCCGCGCCCCTTGAACTGCCGCACAAACTCCACCTTGTTCTGGGGCAGGCACTCGGCCACCACCTCTTCGCAGCCGATCTCGCGGGCAACGCGGGTGGCGACGGGTTGACGGTCGCCGGACACCATGGCGATGCGGCGGGCGCCCTGCTCCTTCAAACCCTGCAGCGACTCGCGCGCCTCGGCCCGGGTCTGGTCCTGCAGCCCCACCCACCCCAGGCAGCGGCCGTTGCGCGCCACAAACAACAGGCTGAACCCCTCGGTCTCGTTCAGGTCCACCGATTTCTCGAACTCCTCGGTGATCCCGCGGTCGCGCAACCACTGGGCGCGGCCCACCACAATCTCCGCCCCCTCGACGCGCGCCTGAATGCCGCGGCCGGCCGTTTCCGCGAAGTCGCGCGGCTCGGCCAGGGGCACCCCCGCCTCTTCGGCCAACTGGACGAGCGCTTTGGCGGTCGGGTGGTTGCTGTAGCGTTCGGCGGAGGCGGCGATGCGCAGCAATTCGGCCGGCTTGACCTCGCCGAGAGGCGCGAGGCGGCTGACAGCCAGGTGGCCCGTGGTCAGGGTGCCGGTCTTGTCAAACACGAAGGCGTTGATCCGCGCCGCCAACTCGATGTCTCCCACGTTCTTGATCAGGATGCCCAGACGCGCCGCGGCGGAAAGGGCCGCGACCATGGCCGTGGGCGAGGCCAGAATGAAGGCACACGGACAGGAGACCACCAACACGGATATCACGCGGTCGAGTTGGTTGGTAAACGCCCAGACCAACGCCGCAATCACCAACACCAGCGGCGTGTAATAGACCATGTACTGGTCGATGATCCGCAGCAGTGGCAGCTTCGTTTTCTCCGCCGCCAGAATCAGCTCCCGCACCCGGCCCAGGGTGGTGTCCTTCCCAGCCCGGGTAACCTGCATCTCGATCACTCCCGTCAGGTTCTGCGTGCCGGCGAACACTTCGTCGCCCGGCTTCTTGTCCACCGGCAGCGATTCCCCCGTGATCGTCGCCTGGTTGAACGACCCCTGGCCACTCAGGATGACGCCGTCGGCCGGGATGTTGTCCCCCGGGCGCACCCGGATGACATCCTGGACCACGAGTTCCTGGGCGGCGACTTCTTCCTCCTCCTTGCCCTTGATCCGGCGGGCTTTGGTGGGCGTGAGGCGGATCAGCCCCTCGATCGAGGCGCGGGCTCCGGCCGCCGTGCGGGTCTCGATCAACTCCCCGAGCAACATGAAGAACGCGATGATGCCGGCGGTCTGGTAACCGCCAAACTGGGAGTGCGACGGCGTTCCGTCGATCCCCGTGGCCGAAAACGACGGATCGCCCGCGGCGAAGGCGGCGAGGACGGCGATGGCGACGAGTTCGTTGATGCTGAGGACGCCGCGGCGGATATCCTTGAGGGCCGTGGCCATGATGGGGTAGCCGAGGATGATCGCCCCCAGCATGGCGCTCAAGCCGGAGACCATGGTGCTGCGGTCGAGCGTCCATTGGACGACAAACGAGTTCAGAATGAGGATCAGGCCGGCAACCATCTGCCACAGCCGCACCGGGATGTGCTCGTGATCGTGGCCGTGGCGATGTATATGGGCGCCATCCGCGTCATGATCATGGCCATGGTCGTGATCGTGGCCGCAACAGCATCCCTTGCCGGCGTGGGAAGGCTCGGGCTCGTTCTGGCTCAGGAGCGACGTGACTTGCATAGGGAGCCTAAGGTTGTTTGGCGGGCGCTTCGGTCTTGGTCGGGGCTTCCAGCTCGCGACTGAGCAGGATGCGCAGTTCGCGCGACTGGCCGTCCGGGCGCTCCGAGAGGAACGCCTTGAACTGGGCATTCGTCAGCACGCGCTGCACGGTCTCGGTCCGGAGGCGTTCCTTCAGGAGTTGCGGATTCCGGGCGTGACTCGGCAGCAGCCCGAGGAAGTTCGTGGCGTCGGTGCGCACGGCTTCGACGAGGGTGTTGCTCATGGTGAGGCTGGTTTGCACGACGACCGAAGCCTCGCCGATGGCGCTATTGGTGACGTTGCGGGCGTAGGCCTCGGCCTCGCGCACGCGGGTATCCCCTTTCTGTTGGGCGTCGAGCACGTCGGTAAAGGCCTTCTTGACGCTGAGCGGCGGGTCGACCCGGACCTCGCGGAGGTCGAGGGCGGCGCCGAGGCCGAGGCGTTCGACGGTCTCGGTCACTCGGGCCAACACGGCCTCCTGGAAACGGGCGCGCTGGCGATACAGGGCATCGTCCGAATGGAACCGGGCCGAGGCGTGGAACAGCGCGTTGTCCAGGGCGCTCTGCAGGAAGTTCGTGTAACCGACGAACCCGAACGCGAAGGCGCGGGGATCGCTGATCCGGTAGTTCAAGGTGGCCCGCACATGGATGATGTTGCGGTCACCGGTCAGGGTGTAACCGTCCCATCCCGGCTGGAGGGACACGGGGGCGTTTTCCTCACTCTTCTCGCCGGCGACCGCTTCCTCGGGCGTCATGCCGTACCAACCGGTGGACGAGGTGATCATGCGGGTCTCGCCCACGGGCACGGTGACCAGCTCGTCGATCGGATAGGGCAGTTTCCAGTGCAATCCCGGCTGGAGCAACTGGTCGGGACCGGTGCCCACCACCGCTCCGAACCGCAGCAGAATCGCCACCTGGTTGGGTTTGACGGTGAAGACCCCGGAAATGAAGAAGGCGGCGACCAGTCCCAGCATGAGGAACTTGACGATGCCAAAGCTGCTCCGCAACGCCTCGGCCAGCGCCTGCGCCCCGGCATCCTCGAGCGCCGCAGGCGCCGGACGCGGCGCCGTCGGACTCGCGGACTTGCGGGCGTCCTCCGGTTCAGGATGCAGATGATCGTGGCTCATCGCGGGAGATTAGTGACCGGGGTTGGCCGACGGGGCGACGGGATCGCGCAGCAGGTTGAACGGCGGCGTCTGCTGGTCGAGGATCAGGTGACTCCGCTCCTTCAGCGACTGCTCGAGCGACTTGAGCTGAAACAGAAACACCGCCAGCTCCGGGTTCTTCTCGAACACCTTGTAGTACTCCTGGGCCTGCACCTCGGCATCGCCCAGAATCCGCTGCGCTTCCGCCCGGGCGCGGGCCAGGATTTCGTTCGCCTGCCCGTCGGCCTCGCCCTTGATGATCTTGGCATCCCGGTCGCCTTCGGACTGATACTTCGCGGCCAGGCGCTCGCGCTCCTTCCGCATGCGCTCGAACACGGTGGTGGTGATGCTCTCCGGCAGACCCAACTGCCGGATGCCCAGGATCTCGAACTCGATGCCGTAGTCGTCCTGGGTACTCTGTTTGACCCGGGCCAGCATCTCCTGCTCGACACGATCGAACTGAAGCTCGGCGACGTTGGTGGAGACGAAGTCCCCGAAGTCGTGCTGTCCGATCACTTCGCGCTGGGCGTTGCGGACCACCGGTTCCAGAGTGCGCTCGACGGCGGCCAGATCCCCGTTGAAGCGTTCCAGGTAGATGCGGCCGTTGCCGGCAATGCGCCATCCCACGTAGACCTTCGCGATCAGGTTGATCTGATCCGCCGTAATCGCCTGGTCGAACTTGCTTTCGAAGATCTGGAGCCGGCGGTCGAACTGATAGACGCGTTGGATGGGCCACGGCCAGCGGAAGCCGAAGCCGGCGTTGGTCTCGCTGCCGGCATACCGGCCAAACGTCGTGACCACCGCCAGTTCCGTCTGCCGCACCTGGTAGGTAAACAGCATGCAGCCGAAGATCAGCAGCAGAATGCCGCCAGTAATGAGCGTGATCGGGGATCGCTTCATAAAAAAATCACTCCTTCTTGGGCTCCGCCGGCTTGAAGGCGTCGGGTGGCAGAATCACGCCGCTGGCCAGGTCGCTGCGCACCTTCTCCTCGAGGTTCATCTGCAGCACCTCGGTCGTGTTCGTCGCCGCAAGCACGTACTTGCGCACCGGGGCAATCGTCCGCGCCAGCGTGTCCAGGTAGACCCGCTGCCGATAGGCGTTGGGTGACGCCTGGTAGGCGGCGTCTTGTTTCAGGAACCGGTCCGCCTCACCGGCCGCCGTCTGGACCTTCAAAACCCGCTCTCCTTGCGCCCGGGAGATCGCGTTGGACCCTTCCGCCTGGGCAGCGGGGACCTGTCGGGCCTGGTAGGCCTGGGCGGCGAGGACATTGGTCTCCTTCTTCTGCATCGCCCCGACCACCTGCTCGAACGAGGCGGCCACGGGCAACATCTTGTCGCCAATCGGCGGGTGAATGTTCTGCAGCCCCACCCAAACCACGCGCACGCCCAGTGCCAGCGCGTCCGCTTGCGCCTGGATTCGCTCGCGCAGCGCGCGGCTCGACGCCATCAGCTCGCTCGACATCACCAGGTCGAGGTCGACATTGACAAAGTGGCGGACCACCTCGCGGTTGGCGATGTCCTCGAGCAATTTCCCGGCGTCCTGGTGTTGGTAGGTCCATTGGACGAGGTTGGTGACCTCGTAGTGGACGGGGATGCTGGCCACCAGGAGGTTGGCAGGGACCGGTTTCTCCGCACCGGCCGCAGCCACCCTCTCGGACGGGTCCCGGCTCGCTACCAGCATGTTGAACTCCTCCTTGTAGTGCGGCCGGGTCCAGAGCACCACCCGCTCTTTCTCCAGCTCCGGATCCGGGACGACGCCAATGACAAAGCTCTGAATCTGCCGGGTCGGGAAGCGGTAGACCTGGTCGATGGGCCAGGGCCACTTCAGGTGCAGCCCCGAGTCCAACACCGGCCGCGCGGCCACCGGCTTGCCCCAGCGCTCCAGCAACGCCTGCTCGCCGGGTTCGACAATCACCACGGCCGTCGTCAGAAACAGCACCCCCAACTGGAGCAGCACCACCCACGAGAACGCGCGTTCGAGGAACTTGTAGAACCAAGTCTCGGAAACCTTGAAACCGAACTGGTAATCGAGCGCCTGGGCGGCCGTCGTGATCAGCCCTCCCGGCTGCCCCAGCAACCCGATCAACCGGCTCTCGTACAGCAATCGCACCGCCTGCCCCCGCACCCGCGGCCGGTAAATCTCCAGCACCAGGCTCACCAACGTCTCCAACGCCGTCAGCCCGAGCACCACACAGAAAGCCCGCGCCACATACAGGTCCACCTGCGGGAAGCCAAACCAGGCCGCGGCCTCCACGCCGGCCGCCAGGAAGCAAACGACGGATCCCAGCATCAAATAGCCGGCCCCGGGTCGCAGCAGGCGCTGGCGGTCCAGGCGCGCCAACCCCGCCGAATACTTGCCCAGGAGAAACAGCACCAGCGCGAACAGGGCGTAAAAGAAGATGGCCATCGTCGCCTTGTCGACGACCGGAGGTCCCATCTTCGTTGCCCAGCGCCACCCGTAAACCGCCACCCAACTCTGCATCGCCAGCAACAGAAAACTGAACGCCGGCACCAGATACCTCTCGAACTGCTCGCGCGAACGCCGCGCCGAAAACGACTCCGCATCGGCAAACAACGCCGACTCCCCCTTGGCCTTCTTCAACTCCTCGAATTCGAGCCTCTCGAATTCCTCCCGCGCCCCGAGCCTCATCTGAAAGTAACTGACGGCCGCCACCAGGAAGCCCAGGACCAGAAAGGTGACGCCCACCATGCCCGCCGCCGTGCTCGCATAGCGCGCCAACGCCACCCCCAGCGCCGTCACCGCCAGCAGGCTCAGCCAGTTGATCAATCCGGTGATTCGGTAGTTCTGTTGCATGCGTTCTTCAGCTCAACTCCCGATGCTCGAATAGCAGCAGCGCCGCCACCAACGTCGCCCCCAGATACCCCACCACATACCCCACGGCCTGCCCCACATAACTCCAGGGGATCTCGTTCTTCCCCTCCAGCGCGTCGGCGAGCCAGAAAAGCTGCCAATTGGGAAACACCGTGTAAAGCACCGATGCCCAGCGGCGCCCCCCCAAACCCGCCTGCACCATTGCCTCCCGATCCTCCACCGATACCTGGTCGCGCTCCTCCAGATCCAGCCGCCCGTCCTTGTCCTTGTCGTAGCTCTCGAGCGCCTTCGTCAGCAACTGACGCTGGTCCTCCGACCGACCGAGGTTGCGCGATTCCTCCAGCAGGTTCCCGTTCCAGACCGGATCCGCCAGCCGCCCGAACAGGTAGTCCGACATCAGCCCCAACAAAAACACCCCCGTGCAGATCGCCAACGTCGGGATCATGTCGAACCGCGTCGCGCACGCCAGCGCCACCCCCGCCAACACCCACAGCGCAAACAAGATCAATACCGCCGCCGGCAGCAACCGCCAGTCCGCGTGCATCGCCTCCCCCCACGGCGACGTCTTCGGCACCACCCACACCATCACCGCCACCGCCACACTCACCGTCCCCACCAACGCCAACATCGCGTCCGCCACAAACGGCCGACGCAGGAAGTAGTTGCTGAACCCGCCCAGCGCATACGCCAGAACCACCGCCCCAAAAAACGCCCCCAGCGCCCCAAGATCCGCATCCCCATACGCATCAAAGGCCATCTTGCTCGCCAACAACGCCCCCAGCAGGTTGACGTAGGTCAGCACCGTCAGCGACGCCGCCAAACCCACATACTTGGCCAGGAGGAACTTGGCGCGCCCTACCGGCTTCGAAAGCACCGCTAGAGCCGTTCCTTGCCGGATCTCCCGGGAGAACGACGCCGAGGCGCTCAACACCGCGCCAAAAAGTCCCGAAACAAGCATCACGGCCAGCGTGCTGTCCTTCACCAGCTTCGGGTCTTCCCCGAACCCGAAATACGGCACTGCCGACAGAAACACAGCAAAACCCGAGGAACAGGTCGCAAGCAGCAGGAAAACCGGCTGCCGAACCAGCTCCATGAACGTGTTCACCGCGATGGAGACGAACTGCCTCATTTACCAGACCGCGAGGCGAACAACCTACGGATCGCCCGACCCTTTGCAAGGGCTTATTACGGGCCGATCCTGGGCTCGGTGCATCCCTAGGCTGTCGGTGGGCGGCCAGCACCCTCTGGCCGCTCCGGACCGCCCGCCGTCCCGGCGGGCAGCAGCCTCACCTGCCGGACGCGATCTCGAACCATCGACACCCTGCCGCCCAGCGCAGCCGCTGCGACCGGGGACCGGTCGCGCTCCGGACCGCCCGCCCTCGGGGACGGGTGACCGACAACCTCCGGCTGCACTGTTCTGGGCTCCTTCCTGCCGCCGCCCTTCGTGTTCCCGGCTCACCAGTCCTTCCCCGCCACGGCCGGATCTCGGGGCCGCCCCACGCTAGTAAACCTGTCTGCGCCGCACAATGTGCGTCTGGCGGCACATGCACGAACCGGCACGGCGGCACGCCGGCATGTCGGCATGTCGGCAAGCCGGCCGATGTGCCGTCGTTCCGACGTGCCGCAGTCCGATCAGGCGCAGCCGCGAAAAGGCACAGAACCCGCAACAGGGGCTTCAGGTTTTGTGATTTTTGCGCCTTTTCGCGGCTCAAGTCCCCGCTTTGCGGCCCACCCACGGAACGAACACTGGACGCTGCGTGCCCCTTCCGATCCGTGTTGATCCGTGTCCATCCGTGGTTGAACTCGGGTTGAGGTTCACGCTGTCAGCCCTTGGTTTCTTCGCGTCTTGGTTGTTCATCCCTCCTTCGCCCGGACAGGAGGGAAAACAACAAAGACACCAAGACGCGAAGGGGACCGGACACGAATCGATGCTTGCAGATTGTAAGTGGGCCTTTCAATCTGCACCCATGCTGGACCGATCCCTCCGCCCCCAGGCCGAACGTTGGCTGCGTCAATTCCCAGCCGTCGCGATCGTCGGCGCTCGTCAGTGCGGCAAGTCCACCCTGGCCCGGCAAATCCTCAGCGCCCGCTCCGACACCGTCCTGGTGGACCTCGAGCGCCCCGCCGATCGGGCCCGACTGCGCGACCCCGAGGCTTTCTTCGCCGCCAACACCGGGCGGTTGGTCTGTCTGGATGAGATCCAGCGCGCGCCCGAGTTGTTCCCCGTTCTCCGGTCGGTGCTGGACGCTGGCGAGCGCAACGGACAGTTGTTGGTGCTGGGTTCCGCATCGCCCGCGTTGCTTCGACAGAGCTCCGAGTCGCTGGCGGGACGGATCGGTTACCTCGAGCTCACGCCGTTTCTGCTTTCGGAAGTGACCGGGCCGAAGGCCGCTCCCGACCCACTTCGCAAGCACTGGCGACGGGGCGGATTCCCGCGCAGCTACCTGGCGCCGTCGGAATCGGCCAGCTATGAATGGCGGGAAGAGTTCCTGCGAACGTTCCTCGAACGCGACCTCCCGCAGATGGGCTCGGGCGTGGCGGCGGACAATCTCCACCGCTTCTGGCAGATGGTGGCCCACTACCACGGCGAACTCTGGAATGCGTCCAAGGTCGGCCAAGCACTCGGGGTCACCCATCCGACGGTTCAGAGCTATGTGCGGCTCCTGGAGCGGACCTTCCTGCTGCGGGTGTTGCCGCCGCTCGAGGTGAACCTGAAGAAACGCCTGGTCAAAAGCCCCAAGCTCTACGTACGCGACTCGGGGATTCTCCATGCCCTGCTGCGACTCGAGACCGACAACGACCTCCTGGGGCACCCGGTCTATGGTGGATCCTGGGAAGGTTATGTGATCGAACAAGTGCTCGGGGTGCTAGGCAGTTCCTGGCAGGCCTTCTTCTTCCGCACCAGCACCGGACTCGAGTGCGACCTGGTCCTCCAGCGCGGTCGGCAGCGACTCGCCATCGAGTGCAAAGCTTCCACCGCACCCGAGCTCGGCCGAGGTTTCGACAACGTCCTCCGCGATTTGCGTCCGGACAAGACGTGGGTCGTGGCACCGGTGTCCGAAGCCTATCCCCTGGGCCAGGCCATCTCCGTCACCCCCGTCGGCGAGTTGTTGGATCAGTTGAGCCGTTACCGCACCGGCTGATGACCTGGGATGGCGGCAAGTCGGCAAGTCGGCAAGTCGGCAGGTCGGCCGATGTGCCGCAGTTCCGACGTGCCGCAGTTCCGATCAGGCGCAGCCGCGGAAAAGCGCAGAAGGCGCAAAAGGGCTTCAGGTTTTGTGACTTCTGTGCCTTTTCGCGGCTCAAGTCCCCGGCTCTGCAGCCCTCTGCTTCCTTCTGTTTTCGCGGGAATTCGCGAAATTCGCGTCTGGTTATTCGTCCTCTTGGACCGGCTCGGTGGGAGAACAACAAAGCAGACACCAAGACGCGAAGGGAACCGGATCGAGACCGCCGATCAGACGGTCGCTGAGAAAGTCGAACGTGCTCGGTTCTGGAGATTCTCTGTCACGTTCCGCCGGTTTTGGCGTAGAACTCAGTGGAGAACAACGAAATGAAAGCCCGATGTCTGCCGATCGTCGCGGGAGTCTGGCTCCGCGCCGCCGTGCAGAGTACTCTGCGGAACTGCACGGTGGGAAACCGTTGCGACGGTGCCCCTCCCGGCGAACGGCCAGACCTTGATCGATCCGGCCGCCACGACCGAGCCGTTCCTGTTCTACCGGGCAGCCAGTGGAAATGCAGAATGAAGAACACGGAGGATGCCCATGAAGACCGGGTCTCAGCCCAATCGAGTATCCCGTCACTGCCTGATCGCCCTGCTGGTCGCCGGAGCCCTGAGGAGCCAGGCGCAGCAAGAGGGTGATTTCCAGTACACCTCCAGCGGCACGGAGATCACCGTCACCCGCTACGTTGGCGCCGGAGGTGCCGTCGCAATCCCGGAGACCATCGCCGGTCTGCCGGTGGCGGGGATTGGAGAGGACGCATTCTCTCGGTGCGACGGACTCACCAGTGTCTGGCTCCCGCAGACCGTCACGAGCATCGGTCCGTCCGCGTTCGCGGACTGTGGCAGCCTCGCGGAGATGACAATCCCCAACAACGTAACCAACATCGCGGAGTACGCGTTCGAACGTTGTGCCAGTCTGACCAGCGTGGCCATCCCCGACAGCGTCACCACCCTCGGGGCGAGCGCCTTTTCTGGCTGCGGCAGTTTGACCAACGTCACCATCCCCAATCGCCTCAGCACCCTCGCCGCGTTGACCTTTGCACAGTGCAGTGGTTTGACGACGGTGACCATCCCAGAGGGCGTGACGGGCATCGAGTCCTGGGCGTTCACTGACTGCACCAACTTGGCCCGGGTGGCGATCCCGACCAGCGTCACCAACATCGGGGACGGCATCTTCTACGGATGCGCCAGGTTGCGAGACGCTGCGATCCCCGCAGGGGTCACGAGCTTGGGAACGTGCGTGTTCTGGGGCTGCAGCAACCTGACCAGCGCGGTGATTCCCGACCACACGACAACCATCCCGAACAGCACGTTTTTCGACTGCGCCAGCCTGACCAACGTGACGATCCCGGACAGCGTGACCAGTATTGAAGATGCAGCCTTCTACCTGTGTGTCAGCCTGACGAACCTCTCCATCCCGACGGGCGTCACCAATATTGGTGGGCACGCCCTCTGCGGCTGCACCGGCCTGACAAGCGTGACGATCCCGGCTGGCGTCACGACCATCAGTCCCGGTGTTGTCCAGTCCTGCAGCAACTTGACCAGCGTGACGCTTCCCGACGGAGCAACCCGCATCGAGGATCTGGCGTTCTCCGGTTGCAGCAGCTTGAACCGCATCGCGATCCCCCGTGGTGTCACTGCGATCGGCTTCTGCGCGTTTGAATCCTGCGCCAGCCTGACCACCGTGACGATCCCCGACGCCGTGACCAACATCGGCGAGATGGCGTTCTCACGCTGCTCCAGCCTGATCGCCATCGACGTGGACGCGCTGAACCCGGCCTACAGCAGCCTGGACGGTGTCCTGTTCGACAAGAACGCGAAGACACTCCTTCAGTGTCCGGGAGGCAAGACTGGTCACTATAGCGTCCCCGCCAGCGCGGGGCAGATTGCGCCCCGGGCTTTTCTGGGCTGTACAAAGTTAGCCAGCGTGGCCATCGCCCAGGGGGTCGCCAGCATCGAAGACGAGACGTTCCTCGACTGCGTTGCCCTGACGGCGGTCGCGATCCCCGACAGCGTTGTCGGGATCGGGCAGAATGTGTTCCGGAACTGCCATAGTCTGAGCACGGTCGCGATCCCGAACAGCCTGACCAGTATGCGAGGGATGTTCGAGGGATGCGATGGGCTGACCAGTGTGACCATCCCGCGCAGCGTGACCGACCTCGAGAGCGCCTTCGCCGGGTGTTCGAGGCTGACTCAGGTGACGATCCCCGACAGTGTCTCCCGCCTCGGGCCGAACACGTTCACGTCGTGCACGAGCCTGACCAACGTCGTCATCCCGAGCAGTGTGGTTCTGATTGACTGTTGGGCGTTCTATCGCTGTGGCCGCCTGGCGAGCATCACCATCCCCGAGAGCGTGGTCGATCTCGGCCCGGGCGCCTTCGAGTCCTGCACGAGTCTCACCACGATAACGATTCCAGGGAGTGTAACCGGACTCGGAAGCGGTGTCTTCGCCGGTTGCACCAGCCTGACGAACGTGACGATCCCCGACAGCGTCACCAGGCTCGAGCCGGACGTCTTCAGGTCGTGTACGAGCCTCACCACCGTGGTGATCCCCCCGGGCGTCACCAGCATTCCCCAGATGATGTTCGCCGACTGCACCAGCCTGACCAACGTCACGCTGCCCGAAGGCATTGCCCAACTGGAACGGGGCGCGTTCCAGTCCTGTTCGCGCTTGGCCACGGTGACGATTCCGACGAGTGTGACGAGCATTGGCGACCACGCCTTCGAGAACTGTCTGAGCCTGACCAGCATTCGGATCCCGCCCAACTTGGCCGAGATCGGGCGCTTTGCGTTTTCGCACTGCGACCGCCTGATGGTCATCGAGGTGGACGAACTCAACGCGGCATTCACCACCCTGGAGGGTGTGCTGTTCGACAAGAGCCGAACGACGCTGATCCAATACCCGGGCGGCAAAACCGGAGGTTACACCATCCCGGATGGCGTGACCTGCATTGGCCAAGACGCATTCTCTTTCTGCAACAATCTGACCGGAGTGGAGATCCCCGAAAGTGTCACCGAGATCAGCCGGTCGGCGTTCTATTCCTCCACGAATCTGACCAGCGTGACGGTTCCAAGCAGCGTGACGAACATCGCAAGCTATGCGTTCTCACGCTGCGACGGCCTGGCGAGCGCGTATTTTGAAGGCAATGCTCCCCCGGCAGCGAGCAGTACGTTTGCAGGCAGCCTGGCTACCATCGTCTACTATCGTTCCGGGACGACCGGTTGGGGGTCGACCTTCTGCGGGCGTCCCACGGCGTTGTGGATACCGCCACCGATGTACGGCGAGTGGATGCCGTCCACCGGCTTGCCGGGGCAATACCCGGACGCCTGCGGTGAATCCGACGACCCCGACCAAGACGGGATGGGCAATTACGCCGAAATGCTGGCGGGGACCGATCCGGTCGATCCCGCGTCGCTGTTGGTCCTGGAGTCTGTTCCCAGGCCGGAGGATCTGACCGAAGAAGATCGGACTCCGCTGGGAGAGGGCCAGCATGCGCTCTTCATTCGGAGCGTGCCGGGAAAGTGCTATGGCCTCCAGACGACAGCCTCCTTGAGGGGCGCCTGGACCACGGACTCGGTGGTCACCGCGAGCACGACACAGAAGCGTGTCGTGGTCGACCGCCTGTGGCCGGAGGCCTTTTACCGCGTGATTCTGGCGCAATGAGAGTCGAAGCTCGCTGGCTCGTGGCCGTTGCCTGCCTGGCGGCACTGGCAGTTGCGTGGTTGGTGTTTCCGCGTCGACACCAACGCTGCGGTCCAAGCCCTCGTCGGCACCTCCTGGGTCTTGACCGCCCGCGAGGATCCCGAGGGAGCGCTGGCCCAAGTGTTCCCGGGCGACCGGATTCGGTTTGGTCCGGTGGAAATGGTATGCCTGACCGCCGCCGGCGAGGAGGTGGCGCGGCGCTACTATGAGCCCGGCGTGCGGGTGGGGGCGTTGACCAGCGTCCTCAGCTCTCTGAGGGTACACAACATAAACCCCGATCGCACCACCACGGTCGACCTGGGGACCTATCGCACGGACGACATGCTGAACTTGACGGCGCTGAGCATGAGCGATGGGCGGAGCGTCACTCGCTCTGAGAAGCGGGAGTTCACGGGGGCACGACCCCGACTCCGCTATCGTCTGGAGGAGAACGGTCGGAAGTAGACAGTGACTTCCTGCTCTTGCTCTTGCTCTTAATCTTGATCTTGATCTGCATCTGCATTTGCAGGTGCCAGGCGTGGCGACGGGAGCGAGAGCAAGAGTAGGATTAGGATCAGCGCATCCGGAGGTTGTTGGTCGCCAGTCCCCGTCGGTGGGTGGGCTGCAACTGTTGCCCGCTCAGCGATGGGGAAACCGGTTCTGATCGGGTCGGGTGCCGGGGATTGCGCCCCGGCACCCTCCCACACCACCGGACGT
>CAYSPU010000106.1:0-18481 GCA_964432995.1 uncultured Verrucomicrobiota bacterium | reverse complement strand
GCGGCAGGGGCGGAACCGAATGGCCGTCAGATGTCCGAGTCAAGTTGAACAGCCACGGTCTGAGACGCCGCCTCGCTAGAGTCTCTATTCGGTGCTTGATTGCTTTCGAAGCGAGCGGTTTGGGTTACCACCAACGCCGGGTGAAATCCGGGAGCCCCGCAGAAATGGCAAAGGGGAACCGAAGCACCGGATAGATGTCTGAGCGGCTATTCCGAAGACGGAACGGGCAAGGCCGCGACCTTCGGCGACCTTATTCACTGCCCACGAGACTGGCGAGGCGCTCGGGGAGATCGCATCCGTCGCACAGGGCGTTGGCGTGCAGGCAGAAGTCGCGGACGATCTGGAGGAGGCCTTGCTGGCGGGCGGCGGTGGGGAAGAGCCGCGGTGAGGCGGTGCCGAGCAAGCGCTGGCGCGCCCGGCGCAGGACGGCGTTGTCCTGACCGGCCGGCCAGGCCAGGTACCGTCTGCGGGCTTCGAGGCACAGCGCCTCGTTCCCACCCGCCTCGGCGCGCGTCCAGAGCCAGGGCAGGATCACATTCACGGCCAGATCGGTGAGACGGGGTCGGCCCAACAGCGGCTGGGGTTGCGGCAGGCGGGGCGAGCCCAGGGTCCAGTGCCAAGACCAGAAGGAATCGGTCTCAACCCCCAGGGCGCGGCGCAGGGTGTCCTCGGCTTCGGCGGGCGAAGGACGGCCGTGAAACCAGTCCTCGAGGCGATGAGGCAAATCGCCGCGAGCTGCCCAGTGAGCAGCGAGCGCCAGGCGGCGCTGGGGGTGGTTGGCGGGACGCACACCGCCGAGGCGCCAGAGGGACCGTGGCAGGGCGAACTCGGTGAGGGCGTCGCGCTCGCGCCACCAGGAATCCCAGAGGAGACGGAGTTGAATCCAACCGGGGCGATTCTTCGGGGGAGGATCGTGCGGCAAGAGGCCGCCCAGGCCGAGGAGGCGCGCCTGGAGGAGGAGGGGTTCCGCGGGGAGACCGCGGTCGGCGAGACGGGGCCACAGTTCGGCGAGGCGGCGCATCGGCCAGACGTTGTGTTTGTAGCCGAGGGCGGCGCAGAGTCCTTCCCAGAGGGCTTGCTCCCAGCCGACGTGCCGGGCGCGGGCGGCCAGTTCACGGCCTTTGCGTTCGAGTCGGACCAGGGCGGCCTGGTGGAGGAGTTCGGTCACGACGGGCTCCGGGAGTTGGCGCAGGGGCCTGTGGCAGAGACCGAGGACGAGGGCGGGCGGCTCGAGGTCGAGGTCCATCCAGGCGAGGAGTTCCTCGACGGGCGCGTCCAAGCAGGAGCGCAGAGGCAGGGTGGGGAATGCGGGGACGGCGGGGGCGCTGGCTTCCCAGACGACATGGAGGATGACGTTGCGGTAGGCGGGGTTGACGGCGTGGCCGTGGGCGCGCCAGCCGGGGGTGCGCAAGTCGATTTCGACATCGCCGGCGCGCGGGGGATCCGAGCCGAACTGCAGGACGGCGCCGGTGAAGTCGGGTCCGGCTTCCCGATTCCAGAAGCCCGGGTGAAGAACCCTGAGGATGGCGGCGTCCAAGGTCTTGAGGGCCTCGGGGCGCAGGCGCTGATGGAGCCAGACGAGTTGGAGCAGGCGTTCGCTGGGCACGCCGTCGCGCGTTTCCCGGAGGGTGACGGCGGCCAAAGCGGCGGCGCGCCACTCCGCGTAGGTTTGCGTGGGAACTGACACCATCCTTGCCCGTTGCTTTTGGGGCAGCGGTTTCGCAAAGTCAAGCCTGCAGCGGGGGCGTGGGGCTGGAAGGGTCAGCTTGACACTGCCCCCGGACCGCGACCGGTCCCCGGTCGCGGCGGCGGCGGTGGGCGAGAGGCTCTCGATGGTTCGATGCAACGAGTGACCAATCAGCGGAAGCGAGGGGCGCTGGTGTGCGCGGCGCTGTGGTGGGCGCTGGCGTGCTTCGGCGCGGAGCCGGACGTGCGGCGGGACGCGACGGTGGCCGTGGTGGAGCGCGTGATGCCGTGCGTGGTGAACATTGCGACAGAGGAGATCGTCGAATACCGGGATCCGTTTGCGGACATGTTTCAGGAGTTCTGGGGGCCGTACTATCGGCGGCGGCCCCGGGCCACGCGCTACAGTCTGGGTTCGGGGGTGATCATCGACGAGGAGGGGTACGTGCTGACGAACCTGCACGTGGTGCAGCGGGCGACCAAGGTCTGGGTGCAGTTGGCGGACGGGCGCGAGCTGGAGGCGGAGCCGATCGTGGGGGCGACGCGGCGGGATGTGGCCTTGCTGAAGCTGCGCGGCAAGTCGGGTGAGGCGTTCCAGGCGGTGCGCCTGGCGGCGGACGACGATCTTCTGCTGGGGGAGACGGTGTTGGCGTTGGGGAATCCGTTTGGCCTGGGGGGCTCGGTCAGCCGCGGCATCCTCAGTTCGAAGAACCGGCGGCCGCCACTCGAGCAGGAGCCGCTGGAGATCCAGGACTGGCTGCAGACCGATGCGGCGATCAACCCCGGCAGCAGCGGGGGCCCGCTCATCAACCTGAAAGGGGAGTTAATCGGGTTGAACGTCGCGGTCTATCGCGAAGGCCAGGGAATCGGGTTTGCCATCCCCATCAAGCAGGTGGCCGAGGCTTTGGCCGAGATCTTCACCCCCGAGGTGCGCAGCGCCCGCTGGTTTGGGGCGCAGTTGCGGTCGACGGCGTCGAGCGTGCGGGTGACCGTGGTGCAGCCGGGCAGTCCGGCGGACAAGGCGGGCCTGCGGGTCGGCGACCGGGTGGTGCAGGTGAACGGGAAGGCGGCGCGTGGGGCGCTGCACGCGGCGGAGTTGGTGAGCGCGAGCGAGCGGAACGAGGCGACACTCTCCGTGGAGCGCGCGGGGGGGCGTCGGGCGGTGGTGGTGCGTCTGGTCCCGCTGGCGGAGATGGTCCGGAGCAAGACGGGTTTGACGGTGCAGGAACTGACGCCGGAGCTGGCGGGATCGCTCGGGTTGCGGGCGCGGTCTGGGCTGGTGGTGGCGGAGGTGGACCGGGACAGTCCGGCCGGGGGTGCGCGGTTGCAGGCGGGGCAGGTGATCACCGGGATTGAGGGTGAGGGGACGCCGGACTTGTTGAGCCTGGCGTCGGTGCTGGGGCGGAAGGCGGCGGGGGAACAGGTGACGCTGGTGCTGCTGGTGACGCGGCAGCGGGGGATGTTTTCGGCGGTGAGCGAGGCGCAGGTGCGTCTGCGCGTCCGGTAGTCGGGGGCGGGCCCGGCTGGGGTTTTGCGGAGAATCCCGCGGGTGGAATCGGTTTTTGTTCGCGACGCAGGCCGGTGGTCGGCTAGAAGAGTCCGGCGTTCATGGAGAACCATGCGGTCATCCAGGTGGAAAACCTGACGAAGCGGTATGCGGGGCATACGGCGATCTCGGGGATCACCTTCGAAGTGGGCGGCGGCGAGGTGGTGGGGTTGCTGGGGCCGAACGGGGCCGGCAAGACGACCACGATGCGGATCCTGTCGTGCTACATGCCGGCGACGGGGGGCACGGCCCGGGTGTCGGGCTACGACGTGTTCACGCAGGCCGACGAGGTGCGGCGGCGGATTGGCTACATGCCGGAGAACAATCCGCTGCACCTGGACATGCGGGTGCGGGATTACCTGAAGTTCCGGGGTCGGCTGAAAGGGTTGGGCCGGCGGCGAACGTCCGAGCGCGTGGACACGGTGATGGACCAGTGCGGCTTGGGCGATGTCAGCCGAAAGGTGATCGGGCACCTCTCGAAAGGGTTCCGCCAGCGGGTGGGTCTGGCCGACGCGCTGGTGCACGAACCGGAACTCATCATTCTCGACGAACCCACCATCGGCCTGGACCCGCACCAGATCCGGTCGGTTCGCCAGCTCATCAAGGAGCTGGCGCGCGCCCACACGGTCCTGGTCTCGACCCACATTTTGTCCGAGGCGGAGATGACGTGCACGCGGGTGTTCATCATGCACCAGGGGCGGATTTTGGCGGCGGACACGACGCAGAACCTGCAGCGGATCATGAGCGAGGGGGGGCAGGTGGTGGCGGAGATCCGGGCGCCGGAGGCCGATCTGCGGTTGTGCTGGGAACAGATGGCCGAGGTGCAGCACTTTGACATCGCGCCGACGGAGGGGGACTACTGGCGCTGTTCGCTGACGGCGCCGCCGGGAGTGGATCTGCGGGCGCGGGTGTTCGACGAGGTCCGGCATCGGGGCTGGGAACTGCGGGAGCTGACCCGGCGGCAGCATTCGCTCGAGGACATCTTCGTGCACGTGACGCGTCCGGGGCGGGAGGAGGAGGAGTTTTGATGCAGGCCTACGTGACACTGGTGCGGCGCGAGCTGGGGTGTTACCTGCTGTCGCTCAACGGCTATGTGATCATCGCGTCGGTGCTGCTGCTCTTGGGCTTGGGGTTCGTGGACATGCTGGTGAAGTTGAACGGGGAACCGGCGGATGCCCCGCTGACGGAGTGGTTCTTTCGTTCCGTGTATTTCTGGCTGATTCTGCTGATGACGACCCCGGTGATTACGATGCGGTCGTTCGCGCAGGAGAAGGCCAGCGGGACGTATGAGACGCTGATGACGGCGCCGGTGAGCGACCTGCAGGTGGTGCTGGCGAAGTTCACCGGGACGCTGGTGTTCTACTGGCTGACCTGGCTCCCGTTGTTGGGGTGCATGGTGATCCTGCGCTACTACACGGGCGAGTCGGTGCTGCTGGAGCCGCGGCAGGCGGCCAGCACCTACCTGGGATTGACCCTGGTGGGCAGCCTCTACATGGCCATGGGCTGCTTCGCCTCGGCGCTGACCCGCAGCCAGATCCTGGCGGCCATCGTCAGCTTCGTCCTCGGCCTGACCCTGTTCATCATCGGTCTCCGGTCGCTGGTCGCCACGCCCGCCAACGACTGGACCGACCGGTTCTTCGCCTACCTCTCCCTCATCGAGCACGTCGAGGAGTTCTCCCGCGGGGTGGTCGACACCCGGTATCTGGTGTTCTACGGGAGCCTGACGTTTTTCTTTCTCTTCCTGACTCTGAAAGTGGTGGAGAGCCGTCGCTGGAAATGACCCATGCCTGAAGAGACCGCCAATCGATCGAGCTTCTCGCTGCTCCGCCGCTGGGGGATCGGCATCAACGTGGTCCTGTCCGGCCTCGCCTTGCTGGCGATCGTGTGCATGGTGAACTACCTCTCGAGCCGGCATTTTCGGCGATACGAGTGGACGGAGGACCCGCGGTTCAGTCTGGCGCCGCAGACCCGGCAACTGCTGCTCAGCCTCACCAACGACATTCAGGCCATCGTCCTCTTCGATCCCGAAGAGAGCCCCCTCTACGGCGCGGTCAAGGGCCTGCTCAAGGAATACGAACTCGCCAGCCGCCATCTCCGCGTCGAATACGTGAACTACGGGCGCCAGTTGCGCCGCGCCGAGGAGTTGAAGACCCGTTACCGGCTGGTGGACCTCGACACTCTGCTGGTGATCTTCGAATCCCCGGGGCGCCCGCCGCGTGTCGTCCGCGAACGCGAGTTGTCCGATTACGACGTGCAGGGGATGCTCCAGGGGCAACCGGCCCGGCGCACGGGGTTCAAGGGCGAGCAACTCTTCACGGCGGCCTTGTTCGCCGTCTCCGAATCACAGCCGATTCGGGGCCGTTATCTGACCGGGCACGGGGAACCGCGTCTGGACAGCGAGGAGGAACGGGACGGGATGCGCCGGTTGGCCGATTTGCTCCGGGAGAAGAACATCGAGCTGGAGCCGCTCTCGCTGGCTTCCCAGGAGATCCCCGCAGACTGCCCGCTGCTCGTCGTGGTCGGGCCGCGTTCGGCGCTGCCTGCCGGGGAATTGGACGCGATCCAGCGCTACCTCCAGGGCGGGGGCCGGGCGCTGTTCCTGGTGCGGAGCCCGCGGCGGAACGAGAACCGACGGACCGGTCTCGAACGACTGCTGGCCGAGTGGGGAGTCGAAGTCGGCAATGACTGGGTGGTCGACCCCGCCCAATCCAGAGGCGACGCCCTGCTGACGAGCGGTTGGGGCGACCATCCCATCACCCGGCCCCTCACCACGATGCGGCTGGTGCTGCTCGCCCCGTGCTCCGTCCGCCAGCGTCCCTCGCCCTCCCGCACGAAGGAGACGGATGTCACGGAACTGGTGTTCACGAGCCCGGACGGGATGATCGCCGGCGCGGGGACGGAGAAGGGGAGCATCCCGTTGGCGGCCGCGGTGGAGAAAGGGAGCATCGCGGACGTGAGCGCCGACCGGGGAACCACGCGACTGGTGGTGGTGGGGGATGTGACCTTTCTGGGGAAGGACCTCATCGAGGAGGAAGCCAACCGCGAATTCGCGAACCTGGCGGTGAACTGGTTGTTGGACCGCGGGCACTCGACGGGGATCGGTCCCAAGGCGGTGAAGGAATATCGCATCACGCTGAGTGCGGCGCAGATGAAGGCGGTGCAGGGCCTCTTGCTGGGGGCGTTGCCTGGCGGGGTGTTGGCCGTGGGCGTGCTGGTCTGGCTACGCCGGCGCAAGTAAGGAACAGGGCATGACGCAACCCCGAGGCACTTTGATGCTCATGGCGGCCGCCGCGGGCCTCCTGGCCTACATCCTTCTCTTCGAACGGCACCAGCCGGACACCGTGCAGCGGCAGGAGCTGGCGCGCCGCCTCTTTCCCGAGCTGAACGCGACGCTCGTGACCCGCGTCTCCATCCTCACCACGAACGGTTCGGTGCAGGCCGAACGCCAGGGAAACCGCTGGCAACTGCTGGAGCCCAGGTATCCCGCTCGCGGACAATACATCGACGAGTGGCTCGACAGCGTCTCGCAACTCGTCCGCCGGGCGCGGATCAACGCCGAAGAACTCAGCGGGCCCACGGTGAATCTCGCCCTGCTCGGCCTCGACCCGCCCCGAGCCTCGGTGACCATCGAACAGGGAGCGCGCAAGTTCCAGTTCCGCATCGGCACGCGGGCGCCGTTGGGCGAGCGTCTCTACCTCCAGACGGTTGGTGCCACGGATGTGGACATCACCGACTGCCAACCGTTCCAGCGCATGCCGCGGCGCCCGGGCGATTGGCGGGACCCGGCTCTCCTGAAGCTCTCGGAAGTCCGCTTCGACCGCCTGCATTTGCGCACCGCCGCCCGGGAGTACGAAGTCCAGCACGATCCCGTCCGGCGCTCGTGGCGGCTCGTGCGCCCCCGACCCGCCCGGGCGGATGCGGGCCGCATCGAGCAGATGCTCGCCGAACTGCAGACCGTCCAGGTCACGCAGTTTGCCGAGGACTTTCCCACCGCGGACCTCGAGCCTTACGGTCTGCAGGCGCCGGAGGTCACGCTGGCGTTCCGCCAGGGAACCAACGCCGTGCTGACGCTCGAGCTGGGGCGCAGCCCCACCAACGCGGCGGAACACCTCTACGCGCGGCGCTCCTCGCTCCCGGGAATCGTCATCGTGCCGCGCCAGGTCCGGGACCTGGTCGCCGTTCCCTACACCGAGCTGCTGGATTACCAGCTTCTGGATTTCCCGGTCGAAACGGCGCAGAGCGTGGAGGTGTGTGCGGACGAGAAGTTCACGTTGCGGCGGCAGCCGACGGGCGGGTGGGGGATGGAACCGGCGCCCGAGATGCCGGTGGATTCGGCCTTGATGCAGGAGTTCCTGAAGCAACTGCGATCGCTCCGGATGACCGAGGTGGCCAAGGAATTGGTTACCGACCTGGACCTGCCGACCTACGGTTTGGCCCAACCATTCCGGCAATACACCGTCGCGTGGCCCGCCGGCCCCGGCGCCACCAACCCGGCCTCGCTGCGCCTGGACTTCGGGACCAACCGTCAGGACCTGGTCTACGCGCGGCGGGCCGATGAGAGCGCCGTTTACCTGGTCCGGTTGGCGGACGCCTTGGCACTGCCGCGCGCCCGCTATGACCTCCGCGACCGGCGCATCTGGAGCTTCACCACCAACCAGGTCCAGGCCGTGTCGATCACCTATCAGGGATCGACGCGGCGCCTCCTGCGAAGCCCGGCCGGCGAATGGGGTTTCGCCCCCGGATCACAAGGAATCATGGCGAACACCTTCGCGCTCGAGGAGGCCCTGTTCCGCTTCGGCCAACTCCGGGCTCACTTCTGGATCGACCAGGGCACCAACCGCCTCGAACGCTACGGCCTCGCCTCGCCCATCAGCCGCATCGCCATCGAGGTCCGCCGCAACGACCAGACCGAGACGCTCGCCCTCGACACCGGTGGCCCGTCGCCTTCGGGCGGCCCGTTCGCGCTGGTGACGCTCGAGGGCGGGCCGACGGTGTTGGAGATGCCTGTGGACGTGTTCTTACAGTACAACGAGGTCCTGCGGAGCATCGGTTTGCCGGGACGCGATCCGCAGTGATATGGCCTCCGCACCCCAGGCCGGCCGCCGATCTCGCTGGCGACGGCTCTTCCGCTCCTGCCGCTGCTCCGTCCTCGGCGTCCTCTTCGTGTTCCTGGCGGTCGGCATCTACCTCGACCAGTCCGGTCTCCCGGAGTTCCTGAAAACCCGCCTCCAGCAGGAACTCCGCGCCCGCGGGGTCGACGTCGAGTTCGGTCGGCTGCGTTTCCGCTGGTATCGCGGTCTCGTGGCGGAGTCCATCCGGTTTCGGCATGGCGAGGAGGCCGAGCGTCCGGAACTGCTTGCCGAGGAGATGGTCCTGCGTCTCGACCCGGCGGCTTTGCGCCAGGGCAAGCTGCAGCTCCGGTCGATCGAGGTGATCAACGGCCAGTACGCCTTGCCGGTGAGCCTGACGAACGCCCCTGTGGAACGGGTGACTTGGAATCAGATTCAGGCCGAGATCCAGTTCCTGCCCGAAGACCGGTGGTCGCTAAACCGGCTGACGGCCGATTTCCAGGGGGCGCGTCTCCACCTCAGCGGTATCCTCACCAACGCTTCCCTCATCCAGTCCCAGCGTCCCTTCAGCGCCCCAACAACCGCCTCCGCTCCGTGGCGCAGTCCCCTTCGCCGCCTGGCCCGGGAACTGCAACGCATGCGCTTCGCCGCCCCCCCGGAAGTGCACCTGGACGTTCGTGGCGACGCCCGTCGTCCCTTCGAGTTCACGGCCACCGTCCTTTTCCAGGCGCGGGAGGCGGACACGCTCTGGGGCACTTCGCGTCGGCTGGTCGCCGTGGCCCATCTGAACCAGGCGACCGGCACCCCCGGCCTGGGCCGCTCCGAACTCAGCCTCGAAGCCCAGGATACCCATACCCCCTGGAGCGACGCGGAACGCGTTCGGCTCGCCCTCTTCTGGAGCCAGTCTCCCACCAACCCCGTCCCCGTGGCCATCGACGGTCGTCTCGAGTTCGACGGTGTGTACACCGCCTGGGGAGAAACTCCGCAGCTCCAATTCACTGTGACCGGCCAGCCCACCCGCGACAACCCCGCCCTCCTCGAAACCGAATGGCGCCTCACCTCCGGATCCCTCCTCACCGTCCGCGGCTCCTCCGCCACCAACGAACTGATCGCTCACCTCGTCCACGACGACCTCCACCCCGTACCCCGGCGCGGCGACTGGAAATTGCACGTCCGGGAACCGTCCATTTCCTGGGGCAGCGCCCGCGAACTGCACCTTGCCGGCACGTTTGCCCCGCAAGCAGACGGCACGCCCCGCCAAGCCACGCCGGACTGGGGTTGGTGGTCCGCCCTCGAACCCGTGCGCCTCACCTGGGATGCCGACCTCGACGACCTCCAGCTCACCAACGCCGTGTTCGACAACGTCCAGTGCTCGGGCACCTGGGACGCCCCCCATCTCACTGTGGACCGCCTGCACGGCGTGCTCGACGGCCGGCCCGTCCACCTCCGCGGGCAGGTCAACGTCGCCACCCGCCGCGTCGAGGCTGACGGCGAGCTTGGCCTCGACGTGAAACGGCTCGGCTCCTTGCTCACGGCCCGGACGCGGGACTGGCTCGAGGACTACGGTTGGGTAACCCCGCCCGCCGTCCAGTCGCGGCTGTGGCTGACCCTGCCGGCCTGGACCAACGCCCACCCCGATTGGCGCGCCGACGTCCAGCCCACCCTCGGATTGGACGGCTCCCTCGAAGGCACCAACGGCCCCTACCACTTCAAGGGCCTGCCCATGGACACCGTTCGTTTCCACTTCCATCACACCAACCGCGTCTGGCTCCTCACCAACTTCGTCGCCACCGCCCCGGAAGGGCGCCTGGCCTTCACCTACCGCGAAGACCAGCGGACCCGCGACTACCGCTTCGACCTCGACGCCCACCTCGACCCGCACGCTCTCCAGCCGCTGGTTCCCACGAACTACCACCGTGCCTTCGACCTCTTCGCGTTCCGGAACCCACCCGCGATCAGCGGCACCGTCCACGGCCGCTGGCGCGCCCCGGAACGCACCGCCTTCTCCGGCACCATCGACGCCCGCGACTTCTCCTTCCGCGGCGATGCCATCCGCCAACTCCAGGCACGCCTCGCCTTCGACACCAACCGCTGCCTGACGGCGCGCGACGTCCGCCTCGATGCCGGCCAGGGCGAAGTCACCGCTGCCGGTGTCGACCTGAACACCGCCGACGGCTGGCTCACCCTCAGCGATGCCCGCAGCACGGTCCTGCCGTCGCGCGTCACCCGCGCCATCGGCCCCCGGGTCGAGGAAACGCTCCGCCCTTACGCCTTCCACCAACCCCCGGCCGCCCACGTCCAGGGCCGCATCAACGTGCGGCGCACGCGCGAGTCCGATCTCCACATCGCCCTCGACGGCGGCCCGTTCTCCTGGTGGCGCTTCCAGGTCCCCCGGATCAAAGGCCTCCTCCATTGGCAGGGCGATTCCCTCTCCATCACCAACCTCGAAGCCCAATTCTACCAGGGGAATCTCGACGGCGACTTCGACTTCAACTTCGCCGCGCCGCACGGCGCCGACTTCCGCTTCCGCACCCACCTCTTCAACGTCAACCTCCACCAGATGATGGCCGACCTCTGGTCCCCGACCAACGGCCTCGAAGGCACCCTCATCGGGGATCTCGAAATCACCAGCGCCAACACCGACAACTGGAAGAGTTGGCAGGGCTCCGGCCGCGCCGAACTCCTCGACGGCTACCTCTGGGACCTCCCCCTGGCCGGCATCTTCTCCGATGCCCTCAACCGCGTCCTCCCCGGCGTCGCCAAAGCCCGCTTCGGCGGCCTCACCGCCACCTACACCATCACCAACAGCCTCATCCATACCTCCGACCTCGCCCTCCGCTCCCCCGCCCTCCGCCTCGCCTACCGCGGCACCTTCGACTTCGAGGGCAACGTCGACGGCCGCGTCGAGGCCCAACTCCTCCGCGATCTCAGCGGCATCGGCTCCATCGTCCGCGTCGTCCTCTTCCCCGTCACCAAGCTCTTCGAATACAAAGTCTCGGGAACGCTCACCCACCCCAAAGAAGAGCCTCTCTACATCCCCAAGGCCCTCCTCTTCCCCCTCAACCCCTTCGGCACCATCCGCGACCTCCTCACCCCGGAACAACAACTCCCCGACCAACCCAAACCGAAGGAGTGACGCTTTGCATCCCTCTACCCATTCTGGAACACCACTTCGCATGAAAGGTAGGGCGACCTCTCCGAGGGCGCCGAAGGACGGCGGATCAGCAAGTCGGCATGTCGGCGAGTCAGGGAAAGCGACCGCGGAACAGCGTCCGGTAACGCCAGCAAGAAACCCCTGCGTGGTGAACTTGCTCGCCGCCGGCGCGTTGCTCCTGCTCGCACCGGTCCCCACCCGCGCCGCGGAATCCCCTCCACCGGAAACGGTGCTCGCCAACTTCTCGAGCGACCCCGATCTCCGCCACGTGCGCGCCACCGACGCCGCCTTCCGCCCGGTCACAATCGATGGCGCCGCCTGGCTCCGTGTCGATGCCCGACATCAGGACCAATGGCCGGGCGTGACCCTGGCCGCGCCCCAAGAACACTGGGACCTCTCAGCCCACGATGACGTCGCCCTCGACATCCGCAACCTGACCGCCGAACCCCTGAAGGTGTTCGGCCGCGTCGACAACCCCGGGGCCGACGGAACGGACCATTGCGTGTACGGCACGGTCGAGGTCCAACCAGGAAAGACCGATACCCTGCGGGTGCGCCTGACCCGGGGTGCCGATGACCGACTTGGCGGACAGCTCTTCGGCCTGCGAGGGTATCCGCTGGCAACCGGAGGAAGGGGCACCATCGACGCCGCCCGGATCACGCAACTGATCGTCTTCCTATCCCAGCCGACGACGAATCACTCGTTTGCGATCGGGCGCCCCCGGGCTGGCGGCCGCTACGTCCGCCCCACCGCCTGGGTCACCGACGCCGATCCTTTCCTGCCATTCATCGATCCCTTTGGTCAATACCGTCACCGCGATTGGCCCGGCAAGGTGCACTCCCTCGAGGAATTGCGACAACGGATCGACGAGGAAACCGCCGACTGGCGTCAACATCCGGGCCCCCGCGACTGGAACCGCTACGGCGGTTGGAACACCGGCCCCAAGCTCGCCGCCACCGGCTTCTTCCGCACCCAAAAACACCAGGGCCGCTGGTGGCTCGTCGATCCCGAAGGCCGCCTCTTCTTCTCCCACGGCATCGATTGCGTCCGCATGCTCGATGTCACCCCGATCGACCAACGGGCCGCTTGGTTCGTCGATTTCCCCGGAAACGACCCGGCCTTCGCCGAGTTCCTGCACCCCGGCTTCGCCCTCAAGGGCCACTACGCCAACACTCACCCCCGGTGCTTCTCCTTCGCCGGCGCCAACCTGAAGCGCAAATACGGCCCCGAATGGCCCAAAGAGATCGCCGAACGCGTCCACCTCCGCCTGCGCAACTGGGGCCTCAACACCATCGGCATGTGGTCCGACGAAACCATCCGCCTCCAACGGCGGACAGTCTACGTCGACGCCATCGGCTCCCACGGCTGCCAACTCATCGAGGGGAGCGAAGGCTACTGGGGGAAGTTCCCCGACGTGTTCGATTCGTCTTTTGCCGAAACGTTGCGCCGCTCGATGGCGGCCAAGAAGGACAAGAGCGCCGGCGACCCGTGGTGCCTCGGCTACTTCGCCGACAACGAACTCTCCTGGGGCGACGAACACGCCCTCGGCATCGGCACCCTGACGTCCCCCTCAACCCAAGCCGCCAAACGCGTCTTCGTGAACGACCTGAAGACCGCTTACGGCGACATCGCCCGCCTCAATGCCGCCTGGGGCACCACCCACGCCTCCTGGGACGCCCTCCTCGAAAGCCGCGTCGCCCCCGACCCCCAACGCGCCCGCGACGACCTCAACCGCTTCCAGACCCGCGCGGCCGACCAATACTTCCGCGGCGTTCGCGACGCCATCAAGGAGGTCGCCCCGAACCAGCTCTACCTCGGATGCCGCTTCGCCTGGGTGAATCCGCGCGCCGCCGCGTCGGCGGCCAAGTTCTGCGATGTCGTCAGCTACAACATCTACCGGCGGCAAGCGGGCGACCTGCAGTATCCGGGCGGTGCGGACGTGCCGGTGATCATCGGCGAATTCCATTTCGGCGCGCTGGACCGCGGCCTGTTTCACACCGGCCTCGTGCCTGTCGCCAGCCAGGCCGACCGCGCCCAGGCCTACCTCGACTACGTCCGCGGCGTCCTCCGCCACCCCCTCTTCGTCGGTTGCCACTGGTTCCAATACCAGGACGAGCCCACCACCGGCCGCGTCTACGACGAGGAAAACTACCAGATCGGCTTCGTCGATATCGCCGACACGCCGTATCCGGAGACGATCGCTGCCAGCCGCCAAATCGGCGCCGAAATGTACCGCCTCCGACTGCAGCAGTGAAGCGGAGCAACTGCGCCGCGCTGTGCTCTTTTCGGATCGATGAACGGCCTCGGCAAAGACAGGTTCCCCGGTTGCCGGACACATTCCGTCCCGCTGGGACGGGGTGCATTGGGGTGTCCGATTCTACAGACATCGCGTCCCGACGGGACGCGCGACGCCACAGCTCCGGGTGTGCTTTGTGGCGAACTCGACGTAGCCGACCGTCCCCGCCCCGTCAGGGGCGGAATGTTTGTAGCTTGCGGCCGTCTCAAGACAAACCCGTCCCAGCGGGACGGAATGCGTGTCGAGCGCCTTTGCCAGCCGATGGCCCGCCACAGCGATGCGGGATGGTTCCGGTCTTCTCTGACGGGTCAATCCAGACAAACAGAACCAAGAACAACGAACGTTGCCTTCCCGTCCTTTTGTTCAGCGTTCCTGGTCCGTTGTTCGATTGTTCAGCGTTGGCCCCCCTTCCATGAGCCTCCAACCACTGAACCGTGAACCTCTCCAACCGTGAACCAACCTCAGAACCGCCACCCCAGCACCAGACAGTGCAGGTTCAGACCCGGGTTGTCCTCTGAAATCCCGCCGTTGGACATGTGCTGAAAGCGGTAGCCGATGAGGAAATGCCGACCCGCTTCCCAGAGCACCGCCGCGTGGCTGGTGAACTGGCACCAACTGCCCAGGTCATCCTGGTCGAAGCGTTGCCGACTCAGAACCGTGGGACTGAACCCGGCCTCGAACTCGAGGGGAAGCCGATCGCGCTTGAGAACAAAGAGCGGTCCGGCGCTGGCGATGAAGGCGCTGTTGCCGCGCGCGGCCAGCCAACCCGCCGACACGTCCACGCCCGTCCCCAAACGCCACCTTCGCCCCAAGTCGAAGCGCCACGGAAGATCCCAATCGGCATACGCGTCCACTTCGTAGTAGAGGTCCTCAAAACTGCTCGCGGACACACCGGACCGAAGGCCCGCCCTCTCGGGTGCCCCTGTGCCTTCGTCCCCGGCCGAGACATCCAATGCCCCCGCGCACAGCAGGACCATCAGACCGGCGATCAGCCAGGCCAGCCTGCGGCCCCGCCTTTCCATGAACCGGAGTCCGGAGTTCGGAGCTCGCACCTCGAGTTCGCGGCCGCCAAAGGCATTGTGGCAGGTAGGGACGCGCGGCCTCGCGCGTCCGGGAAAGCCCCCGCCCGGCATCGCACCTGCAGGACGCCCGGGCTGGGCGTCCCTTCCTCCACCCGGTTCCGGGTTCTGATGCGGAGCCGGCCACTGGACGCCAATACTCTCGATGCACCGTCTGGTGCGGCGCCCTCGGAGAGGTCGCCCTACCTCAAACACACGCCATTTCGCGGTATTGGTGTCAGCCGCTGCAGATCGAGTCTTTGGCGCAGCCCCTCGGCGTGATCCGTGTCCATCGGTGTTCATCCGTGGTTGTTCCCCTATGCCCTTGGTGCCCGTCACCGACTTCCGGGCGCCACGCGGGCCCGGAACACCACCGTGGACGGCCCGGTGCCGGTGATCGTCAGGGCTGCGCCTGCCGGCACCAGCGCCGATTGCCCTCGTACCAGGCGCAGGGTCACCGCACCGCCGCCAACCTCCGCCGCGCCTTCGAGCACCAGCAGACATTCGGCGCCCGTCGCCTCCGGAAGCTCGCAGGATTGACCCCCAGCCAACACGATCCGCGAGAGCTCGAATTCTTCGGCCGGCGTCTCGAACACGGCCTCAACCGCCGAAACCGGCTTCCCCGTCAGGATCGGTGGCGCTCCCGATTCGAATCGAACCACGCGCAGCAACTCCGCCACGTCCACGTGCTTCGGCGTCAGGCCACCCCGCAGCACGTTGTCCGAACTCGCCATCAACTCCACGTTCGCCCCTTCCAGGTAGGCATGCAGCGTCCCCGCCGGCTGAAACGTCCCCTCGCCCGGCGCCAGCCGCACCAGGTTCAACAGGAACATCGAGATCAAA
Source organism: uncultured Verrucomicrobiota bacterium (assembly GCA_964432995.1). Classification (GTDB taxonomy): domain Bacteria; phylum Verrucomicrobiota; class Verrucomicrobiia; order Limisphaerales; family JAHDYP01; genus CAYSPU01. The sequence goes on along the minus strand of CAYSPU010000106.1, from coordinate 2,832 downwards.
CCCCGGTCCCAATGCCCGCCTGGCAACGGCAGGTTCCGCGCCGCCCGCAGCGCCCAATACTCCGGACGTTCTTTCGGCCATTCCCCCACCGACTCGAGCCGTCGGATCAGCGGCGCCAGGAGTTCGTCGATGGCCTCCTGCGGCAGCGTCATCGCGCGCTCGTAAAGCTCCCGCAACAGCGGCGGAGTCGCCACCGGACCGTCGCCCACTCGCTCCTGCCGCTCCGCCCAGTCCGGCATCAGCGCCCCCAGTTCTGGCACCGCGCGGAACATCTCCTCGATCTCCGACAACGGCCGAAAACCGTGCAGCATCCAGAACTCCGTCAGCGCCACGTGCACCTCCGGCTTCGGGTGCGGGTCCTTGTAGTTGCGGCACGGGGCGTCGAGCGCGAGCCCGGCCGCGTTCTCCCGCGCAAACCCCGCCTCCGCTTGCGCCCGCGTCGGGTGCGCCTGAATCGACAACATCTCCCGGGCATCCAGCACCTTCAGCAAGTAGGGCAAGTGCGGGCCGAACCGGCGAACAACGTCTTCCCCCAGGACGCGTCCGGCGTCCGTCGCCAGCAGTTCCGCCAGCGAGAACGGCGCCGCGCCCGGGTGAACCTCCGACGGCGCCAACGGATGCGCCCCCAGCCAATACTCGGCCCACGGCCGGGAGACCGGCCGCTCCCAACCCAGCAGCCGCGGCAGAAACTCGTGCCCGCCCCAAGCATAGTGCTGGACCGTCCCCTGCAAGCGCGCCACCACCGGCCTCTCGCGATACGCCGCCAGCGCCTGCCCCCTCCGCCACTCGTTCTCCATCCGACGCACCACACCCCCATCCGCCGCCGCCAAAACCACCATCGCCTCGGCCCGCTCCCGCGTGTCCGCATTCGCATAAACCCGCAGCTCCGGCGCATTCCCCGACGGCCGCAGGTGGACCACGTCGCCCCCGCCAAAACCCACCCGCACCCCGTCCACGTAGTTGATCCAGCTCACCGGGCCAAAACCCTCCGCCCCGGGAAAATGCCCCTCAAGCTCGGTTCGGATCCGTTCCAGTTCCTCAACCTGTCCGGCCGGCATCTCCGCCCCGGCCACCTCCCCGCCCGCAGTCCGCAGCCGGAGGCCGTCTGCCCTGTAATCGACCTGCTCGATTCGCTCGTCGGCCGGGCGGAACCGCGCCAGGATCCCCAGGCTGCTCTCGCGCGGAAACGGCCGCACCAGGTCCGACTTCCCGAACCGGGCCGGCAAGCGTGCGAACACCTGCCCGAGTGACAGCCCCTGACCGAGCGACGCGCACAGCGCCGCTAGGATTGCCAGGAACGCGTCGCGCGTCGGCAGCCCCCCCAACTCGCCGCCTGCCGGCACGCGCAACGTCCGCGCCGTGAGAAAACCGCCGTTCGCCTCCCACCCGACCTCGCGCATCGCCGTGATGACATACGGCGAGCCGATCCGGGTCTTCACCAACTCGATCCCGCGGGCGGCGCACCAACGATCCACCGCGTCGTTCGCGCTCACCGGCACCGCCACGTGCCGCACCTCCAGATACTCCGCCACCACCAAGCCCAGCAGATCGCCAGGGAAGAAACGCACCCGACCACCCTCGACCCCCAGTACGAGCGGACGATCGCTGTCCCCGTCCGTCGACACCACCGCTTCGATCTCCGCGCCGCCGTGCGCATCCACCAATTGCTGGATCGCCTCGATCATCGCGGGTTCCACCGCCTCGGTGTCCACGGGCACGAACGTGTCGCTGCGCCCCGTCGGCGTGACCTTTGCCCCCAGCGCTTCGAGCACCTCCACCAGCAGATCGCGGCCCACCGCGGAGTGCTCGTACACCAAAAGACGCCGGCCCCGCAGCACACCAGCCGGGAACGCGCGCCGATAGCGCTCCAGATACTCGCGCGCACCCGCCGGGTCCGCCTCGGGCAACGCCCACGCCCGACCCTCCCGCAGCATCCCGTGTTCGTCAAAGGCGCTCTCGGCGGCCGGACGCCCGTATTCCTGGGCGCGCACCGCGCGGACGCGTTCGAGGATCGCGGCCTCGTCGGTCTTCAGGACTTCGCCATCCGGGCGGTTGAACTTGATGCCATTGCGGTCGAAGGGAATGTGGCTGCCGGTCACCATGATGCTCGCCTGCCCCCGCGCGACGGCGTAGTGCATCAGCGCCGGTGTTGGAATCCGCCCCAAGTGCACCACCCGCAGCCCAACTTGCGCCACCGCCGTGGCCACCGCCTGGAGAATCTCGCCACGGCCCTCCTGCTCCGGCACCCGGCGGTCCGTGCTCGGACGCAAATCGCCGGCCAGACAAACGCTCTCGCCCGCGCGGATCCGGTCCTGGCGAAGGAGCACTTCCAGGAAGGCCTTCGTGTTGATGTAGGCCTCGAGCTGCGTGATGTCCCGAACCAACCCGCGCAGTCCGCTCGTGCCGAAGGCCAGTTCCACCGGGGCATAGGCCAGGCTCTCACGCAGGGACCCTGCTGATGTGCGGCTTCCCGGTGCCGATGCTCTCATGGGCCGCCAGTAAAGCAGTGACCGACGCCGCACTCAAGCCGCGGACGCGGAAGCTCGGGGAAAACGACCAAAAAACTGATTAAAGACCCGTCCCTTTGTATTACTTCTACGACTGGAACTACGACTACAGCTTATCCTCGTCTGGTACAATAGAACACTACTCCCCGATTTTCACCTCTGATTCTGACACTAATGTGATCTCTGGAACGGGCCATCTGGCCGTGACGAATGTGTCCTCTTCTTTGTACATGGACTGTGAGTTCTCGATTGTCGGTGGCGGCTCGCCTTCACAGAACATGGATAACGTCTGCACGAACTCGGACAACCCAGAGTGCTGCGAGCA
>CAYSPU010000105.1:13518-18766 GCA_964432995.1 uncultured Verrucomicrobiota bacterium | reverse complement strand
CTGGCGCACCCTTCGGTCCGGATTCAACAGAAGCTCGCAGAGAACCGCAAAGGCATGTCTCCCCCCGGAGGAACTGATTGAAGACCCGTCCCTTTGTATTCCCCGACAGCCTTTGTTTCTTTGTTTCTTGGTTGTTTGTCCGCCCCCGGACTTGGAACAGAAGCACGCCAAGAACCGCAGAGAGACTGGTTTCCCCGGCCGCACTCGCTCTGCGGTCCTTGGAGTCTTCTGTTCGAGACTGCGTCGGGAACGAGCGGATCCTACGAACATTGCGCCCCGATGGGGCGCGCACCGGCATGGGGGCCGCGGATCTACAAACATTGCGTCCCGATGGGACGAGCAGGGCCGACTCCATGAGTGGGAGTGTGGACAACCATCCCCGGGAGCCAGCGTGTCCGCCGCCCCGTTCGGGGCGGGATGTCTGTAGCTTGCGGTCGCTCCAAAGGAGCCCGTCCCAGAGGGAAGGAATGTCCAAGGGATGCCGAACGTCGAACCCAGAACATCGACCGTGGAACGCCGAACGCAGAAGCACGTCCGCTGGGACCCGCGGGGATTTGGGGTCAGCCGCAAAAAGGCGCAGAAGACGCAAAACGGACGGCTTGAGCGTTTGTTGTCCACACAAGGATGCATGTCCGGCCCGGGGGTTATTGGGGCGGGCCGGTTCTGCGCTTTTTCGCGGCTGGTCCGCTCTTCGGTTCCTTTGCGGCCCTTGGCGGCTTCTGTTGAGGATTGAGGATTGGGGATTCTGCATTGGGGATTTGGGTCCCAAATCGAAAATCCTCAATTCCAAATCCCCAATCTCGACCCGCAGCCAGGGATGTGTGCGTTGTGCTGCGGGTCAATCCCGCGGCCGCGGGACGCGGTCCGGAACTGGCGGCGTGATTGGAGGGCGGCGGCGGTTCCGAACCTCCGGCCGCCTCCCGCCCGCTCGTCGCTGCTGCGCCCCGGGCCTGCCTACGCCAAGGCTTCGGCACGGCGGGCGTGTCGCGCTCCGGATGCGGACCGCGCGCCGTCGCACGGAACACGCGGGTCCGGGGCAGCATCAGGACGCCGCCGGGGGACGCGGCTCGATCTGCAGGGCTGATCTTCGGGGCTTCCCTCGCGCCTCTTCTCCAGGCATACTGCAATCGCGATCCGGATCTGAAGCCCTCCGACGGCGGGATTCAGCCTCGTTTGGCCCGGGGGAATTTGGGGGAGCGTGGGGCGCGCGGCTGCAGGGGTGCGGATCATTGAGTCAAGCAAGACTATGATGCCAGTGAATCCGAAGGCGACGAGCTGTTTTCCGCTGGTGGGCCAACCGTCCGAGCTGTTGATCCGGGAAATCCTCGAATACGCGGTGCGCTGGGCGCCGCGGCAGGAGATCGTATATCGCGACTTGTTGCGCTTCACGTATACGGATCTCTGGCAGCGGGTGCAGCGCCTGGCGCGGGTGCTGCAGCAGATGGGGGTGGAATCCGGCGACCGCGTGGGGGTGATGGATTGGGACAGCCACCGGTATCTGGAGTTGTTCTTCGCGGTGCCCATGATCGGCGCGGTGCTGCACACGATCAACGTGCGTCTGACGCCGGATCAGGCCTTGTTCACCATCAACCACGCCGAGGACAAGGTACTGTTCGTGCACAGCGACTTCCTGCCGCTGCTGGCCCACCTGGCCCCGCACTGCCCCATGGTGCAAAGAATGGTCCTGCTCACCGAGGGCGCCCCGCCGCCCGGCCTGAACTTCCGGTTCGCCGGCGAATACGAGCAACTGCTCGCCGCGGCCGACGGCACGTTCGAATTCCCCAGCTTCGACGAACGCACCGTGGCCACGTTGTTCTACACGACCGGCACCACGGGCCAGCCCAAGGGCGTCTTCTTCAGCCACCGCCAGATTGTCCTGCACACGCTGGCTTGCTGCGCCACACTGGGGGCATCACCCCGCCCGGTCAACCTCGAGGCCAGCGACGTCTACCTGCCGTTGACCCCCATGTTCCATGTGCACGCATGGGGAATCCCTTACTGCGCCGCGCTCCTGGGTCTGAAACAGGTCTACCCAGGGAGGTTCGAGCCGCATCTTATCCTGCAGTTGATTCAACGGGAACGGGTGACCTTCTCCCACTGCGTTTCGACCTTGCTCCAGATGCTGCTGCACCACCCCGAAAGCCAACCCGTCGACTTCCGCGGCTGGAAGGTGATCGTTGGCGGCGGCCCGCTCCCGCCCAGCCTCGCCCGCCAGGCCATGGAGCGGCACATCCGCATCATCAACGGCTACGGAATGTCCGAGACGTGTCCGGTCATCGCGGTGGCGAACCTGCGACCCGACATGGCGGCCGAGGCGGAGCGCATCGTGGATGTCGGAACCCGGGCCGGCTTCCCGGTGCCGTTGACCAAACTGCAGATCGTCGATGAAGAGGGCGTCGCGCTGCCGCCCGGATCCACGGAGTCGGGCGAACTGCTCCTGCAAGCCCCCTGGCTGACCACGGGTTACTTCAAGGAACCGGAGCGTTCCGCCGAGCTGTGGCGCGGCGGATGGCTCCACACGGGAGACGTCGCTCGTCTGGATGCCGATGGCTACCTGCGCATCACCGACCGCCTCAAGGACATGATCAAGATCGGCGGGGAGTGGATTTCCTCGCTCGAATTGGAGAGCGCCCTCAGCCAACACCCCGCGGTCAGGGAAACCGCCGTCATCGCCCTCCCCGACCCCAAGTGGGACGAACGCCCCCACGCCCTCGTAGTCTTGCACGACGCGGCGCGCGGAAAGGTCACCTCCAAAGAACTGGCCGCCTTCCTCCACACCTTCGTGGAAAGCGGGGTTCTCCACAAGCGCGCGATCCTGACCCACATCCAGTTGGTCGACGCCATCCCCAAGACCAGCGTAGGCAAACAGGACAAGAAACTCCTCCGCACCCAGCACCGGCCCCCCGCCGCTTCCTGAACCGGGAATCGCTCATCTTCCCCTCAAGTCCGGAGCCGCAGCGGCCGTTATGACATCCGCGCCCGTGCGTACCGCGCCGACGTCCGCCAGGTTCCTGGCCGCATCCGCCCCGGTCTGGCTTCGGAGGTTGCCCTTGGTAACGTCCTATCCTAGTGTGTGAGCGGTCTGTTATGAAAACCGAGCAGCGAAAATGGTCCCCGGAGTCCGGCTGGACTCCTCCTTCGGCCTCCGCCGATGCGGCGGCGGCGCAACTCATCCTGGTGTTCGGAGCAACCTCCGCTCTGAAGAGGCCCTCGCTCCTTGCTGAATTGCAGCGGGACTATCCTCAGGCGCGGTTGCTGGGATGCTCCACCGCCGGCGAAATTCGCGACACCCAGGTGCTCGATGACTCGCTCGTGGCCACGGCGGTGAGCTTCGAGCACACCCAGTTCCGAGGCGCCCTTGTGGAACTGAAGGGCGCTGAGGACAGCGCGCGCGCCGGCGAACAGCTCGCCCGCACTCTCCCCTCTTCCGTGCCGGCACGGGAATCAGGACCCGCGGACCCCCTGGTCCACGTCCTCGTGCTCTCCGACGGTCTCAAAGTCAACGGCAGCGACCTCGTCCGCGGTCTTTCGAGACACCTCCCCGAAGGCGTCGTGGTCACCGGCGGACTGGCCGGCGACGGCGGCCGGTTCACCGAGACTCTCGTGTTCCTGGATGACGCGCCCCGCCCCAACGCCGTGGCCGTGCTGGGCCTGTACGGCACACGGTTGAAGGTCGGCTTCGGCTCCCTGGGCGGTTGGGACCCCTTCGGCCCGGAGCGGCTCATCACGCGCTCGCGGGGCAATGTGCTCTACGAACTGGACGGGCAATCCGCCCTCGGGCTCTACCGCACCTATCTCGGCGATCACGCCAAAGAGTTGCCCGCTTCGGGTTTGTTGTTCCCCCTGAGCCTGCGCACCGGCAGCAGTGAAACCGGTGTCGTGCGGACCGTCCTCGCCATCGACGACCAGGAACCGAGCATGACCTTCGCCGGCGATCTTCCGGAAGGCGCCTACGCCCGCTTCATGAAGGCGAACTTCGACCGGTTGATCGACGGTGCCACCGGCGCCGCCAGGACCAGCCACCAGGCCATCGGCGGCAGCGCCGCCGACCTGGCCGTTCTCATCAGTTGCGTCGGCCGCAAACTCGTGCTGCGCCAGCGCATCGAAGAGGAAGTCGAAGGCGTGCGCGAGGTCCTGGGACCGCGCCCGGCGCTCACCGGTTTCTACTCGTATGGAGAGATCTGCCCCTTCACACCGGGCGCGAAGTGCGAATTGCACAACCAGACGATGACCATCACGACCTTCCTCGAGACCTGACGCCCGATGCACAGCCTGCTCCGGCGCCAACTGAAGCGGTTCTTCGGCGAGGGCTTCGCCCCTGCGGACGCCCGACAGCAGGCCTTCATCGACGCCGTCGATGCCGCCTACCGCGAGTTCGACACGGACCGCGCCATGCTCGAGCGGTCGCTCGACCTCAGCTCGCAGGAGTTGCTGCAGTCCAACTCCGAGATGCGGGCGGTGTTCCAGGCCCTCCCCGATCTGGTGTTCCGCGTGAACCGCGAGGGAACGATCCTGGCCTTCAAGGCAGGCGCCCCCAGTGATCTGCTGATGGACCCCGGACTTTTCCCCGGCCGGCGCATCCAGGACATCCCCGATCCGCGCGCCGCCGCGTTGTTCCGCGAAGCCCTCCAGCGGGTGCCCGCCGCCAAGTCGGTGGTGAGCATCGACTACTCGCTCGAGTTGCGGGGTGCCGAGTGCATCTACGAAGCCCGCCTCGTGCCGCTGATCGAGGACCAGGTCCTCATCCTCATCCGCAACATCACGGAACACAAACAGGCCGAGGAGGCCCTTCGTCACGCCGAACGGAAATACCGGAGCATCTTCGAGAACGCCCTCGAAGGCATCTTCCAGTGCACCCCCGAGGGGCGGTTCCTCACCGCCAACCCCACCCTCGCCCGCATGCTGGGCTACACCTCCCCGGACGAGCTGATGGCCGCCGTCCACGACATGTTCCACCAGTTGCCGGTCGACCCGGCGCGTCAGGACGAGTATGTCCGCCTGCTCCGCGACCAGGGGCTCGTGCGCAACTTCGAATGCCAACTCCGCCGGCGGGACGGAGATGCCATCTGGGGTTCGTTCCACACCCGATCGGCCCTCGATTCCTCCGGCGAACTCCTCTACTATGAAGGTGTGGTCGAGGATATCTCCGAGCGGAAGCGGCTCGAGGAGCGCTACCTGCAGTCCCAGAAAATGGAGGCCTTCGGCCAACTCGCCGGCGGCATCGCGCATGACTTCAACAACATCCTCA
>CAYSPU010000105.1:8386-13508 GCA_964432995.1 uncultured Verrucomicrobiota bacterium | reverse complement strand
TCCAGGGCAACACCAACCTCCTGCAAACCGGCGGCTCCTCCGAGGAGGAACACGCCAGCACCCTCCGCGAAATCAACCTCGCCACCGAACGCGCCGCCAACCTCACCCGACAACTCCTGACCTTCAGCCGCCGTCAGCCCCTTCGACCCCAGAGCCTGGACCTCAACGAGGTCGTCGCCTCCACCACCCGCATGCTCCGGCGGTTGATCGGAGAGCACATCTCCCTCGAAACCCATTTCGCCCCCGGCAACAGCTCCGTTCATGCCGACGCCGGCATGCTGACCCAGGTGCTCGTCAATCTCGCGGTCAATGCCCGCGACGCCATGCCCAAAGGCGGCAAACTCATCCTCGAGACGGCCGCTCTGGGCTGCCCCGGCAAGGTCTCGTGGGCCAGCCCGGCCAACCGCTCCGGCACCTTCGTCCGGCTCAGCGTCACCGATACCGGCTCCGGCATCCCTCCCGAACACCTGTCCCACATCTTCGAGCCTTTCTTCACCACCAAGGAAGTCGGCAAAGGCACCGGCCTCGGCCTCGCCACCGTCTTCGGCATCGTCGAACAACACCACGGCTGGATCGACGTCCACAGCCAGGTCGATGTCGGCACCACCTTCCACATCTACCTGCCGAGCCACGAAGCCGACGATCCCACCGCCCCCCCACCCCCCGAACCCCCACCCCCCGGCGGACGCGAAACCATCCTTCTCGTCGAGGACGAAACCCCCGTCCGCAACCTCATCCGCCGCCAACTCGAACGCGCCGGCTACCAGGTCTACGAAGCCTCTTCCGGCCTCGCCGCCCTCAACGTCTGGAAAGCACACCGCGACCAGATCGACCTGCTGGTCACCGACGTCATCATGCCCGGCGGCCTGAACGGACGCGAACTCGCCGAACGCCTCCTCCCCGAGAAACCCGCGCTCAAGGTCATCTTCTGCAGCGGCTACACCGAAGACATGCTCGGCACCGGCTGGTTCCTGCGCGATTCCATCAATTTCCTCGAGAAGCCCTTCGATCAAAAGCTCTTCCTCCGCCGCGTCCGCGAATCCCTGGACGAAACCGGCCCCGCACCCCAGGAATAGCCTCGGCCCGCCCCAAAAACCCCCGGGCCGGGACTGCGCTGCGCACAGAGAACTGCCCATTCCTTTTGCGTCTCTTGCGCTTCTTCGCGGCTATCCCCTGGGGCGCACAGCATCGGTGTCGGCCATCCGGTTCTCCAAGACCCCTTTGCGGTCCTTTGCGAGCTTCTGTTCAAACCCGCTCTTGACAGTGCAGCGCCACTGTCATACTGTCCTATGACAGTCGACGAAAACGAAAGGCGCTTATGCTCTTTCAGGTCAGTTTTAAGTCCGGCCTCCCCGTCTACCTCCAGCTCGTCGACCAGGTCCGCCACGCCGCCGCCGCCGGTGCCCTCCGCCCCCACGAACCCCTCCCCTCGATCCGGCCCCTCGCCGAGCAGCTCCGCGTGAACCGCAATACCGTGGCCAAGGCCTACAGCGAACTCGAAAGCCAGGGCATCATCGAGACCATTCCGGGCAAGGGCTGCTTCCTCAAACAGAAAGATTCGCCGCTCAAACGCGCCGAACGCGAGCGGCTGCTGGTCAAGGAAATCGACGAGGCCGTCGTCGCCGCCCATCACCTGCAAGTGGACGGCGAGACGTTCGTCGAGTTGGTCAAGGAACGCCTGGCATTCTTCGAGCGCCAAGCCGGCACGCAGCCGGCCGCCACAAAAAAGTCCTAGGGGAGAAACCGCATGAGCACACCGATCATCGAGATCCGTGGATTGACCCGACGCTTCGGGCGACTGGACGCGGTCGACGACTTGCACCTGACCGTGCGCCCGGGCCGCTGCTACGGCTTCTTCGGTCGCAACGGCGCCGGCAAGACCACCACCATCAAGTGCCTGCTCAACCTCCTGCGGCCCACCGCCGGAACCGTGAGCGTCTTCGGCCTCGACCCGGCCCGACAGGAAGTGGCGGTCAAATCGCGCCTCGCCTACGTGCCCGACGCCATCGCGTTCTACCCGTGGATGACCGTGCGCGAGACGCTGAACTATCTTGCCTCCTATCGACAGCGCTGGAACCTCGAGACCGAGGCGGATCTTCTCCAGCGCTTCGATCTGGACCCGACGCAGAAGGTCAACGCGCTCTCGAAAGGCCAACGAACCCAGGTGGCGCTCATCGGCGCGATCTGTCCCGAGCCCGAGCTGCTGATCCTGGACGAACCCACGTCCGGTCTCGACCCGATTGTGCGCCGCGAGTTCATCCAGACGGTCATCGGCGCCTACCAGGGCGGGGACGCCGAGCGACGCACCGTGTTCGTCTCGACGCATCTGATTTCCGAGTTCGAGGGTTTGATTGACGAGTTCACCATTATCGAGAAGGGGAAGAACCTGCTCACGCTGGAGTCGGACGCAGCGCGCGACCGGTTCCGGAAGATCCAGGTTCGCTTCCCGCAGGAACCGCAGGCGTTGGATCTGACCGGTGCCCTGCATGTGCGGCGCGACGGCCGCGAGCTCGAGCTTCTGGTGAACGGGAACTTCGACCGCCTGCTCGAGCAGTTGCAGGCGCAGGCCCCCGAGTCCGTGCGCACCGAGTCTCTTTCGCTCGAGGAGATCTTTCTGGTCTCGGGCCACCTGAAAGGGAACTGCCCATGAACGCCCGCATCCGCAAGGAATGTCGCGCGCTGGCGCCGATGTGGGCGGTGGCGCTGCTCTTGGTGGTGGCGCCGCTGTTCCTGCCCCTTTTCGCGCGCGGATACACGGCCACCATCGAATGGCTCGCGCCGCTGTTCCGGCTTCTGTTCCTGCCCCTGTACATGCTCGGAATCATGACCACCATCGACTGGCTGGCACCGTTCTATGTGTTGGGCGTGGTCCTGCTCTCCGTGGCAGCCTTTGGAAGAGAGTTCGCGCAGGGGACCTATGGTCTGCTGTTGGTGCAGCCGGTGAGCCGGTGGCGTCTCTGGTGGGAGAAGACGCTGGTGTTGGCGGCAGCGCTGATCACCGTGTGGCTGGCGTTGGCCCTGGTGGCGACCGTCCCTGCCAGCCTACATGAGCGCTACGAATTCGGTATCAGCCACTCCCTCGGCTACTGCCTCTTGCTGGCCGCGGTGGCCTACGGGGGCGGGCTCCTCTCGACGCTGCTCCTGCGCCAGGCGAGCGGCGCCTTCTGGCTCACGCTGCTCCTCCCGGCCGCCCTAAGCTACGCTGCCCTATGGCTGGGGGGCGGACTCTTTGGTCCGTGGCGCGCGGGTTGGATCCTGGTCGCCACGCTGGTGGTCTACTCGGTGGTGGCCTATGCAGTTGCGCTGCGCCTGTTCCTGAAGCGTGAAGACCTTCCCTGGGTGGCGCGTGACGTGACGATACCGCTTTCGGCGTGGCCGGCCGGCCGTTCGACGCCGCCACGGCCAGGACGCCGCTTCGGCGCACTCGCCGCTCTGATCGCCAAGGAACTGCATTTCCAGCAAGTCAACCTCTTCGGCGGATTGCTCCTGGTGCTGTTGTTTGCCGGCGTGGTGGCCACCCGACATTCGGACACTGCTGTGGGGGCCGTCGACGCCTACGGCATCCTCTTCGGTATCCTGGTGCACAAGATCCTCTTCGGCCTGGGGATTCTGGTCTACATCCTGATCCCATTTCTGGTCGGGGCCGTGGCGATCGCCGAGGAACGTCGGCTGGGCGTCCTCGAGTGGCAACAAAGCCTCCCGGTTTCCCGATGGCGGCAGTTCCTGGCCAAATTGCTTCCGGCGCATGCGACCAGTCTGTTCCTGGGGGTCTCTTTGCCCTGGCTGCTCGACGCCCTGGCCTATGCCGCCACCGGCCAAAGCGTGACCGGAAGCATGAACGCGTTCCGCACGGCCTCCGATCCGAACCGAACAGCCGAAGCCCTCTGGGTGACCTTGGGTCTGCCGGGTTTGTTCTGCCTCGTCGCCACCACGGTGGGCATCTTCGCCTCCTCCCTGATCCGGAACCCCCTGCAGGCGCTGAGCTTGATGATCGGTTTCGTCGCCGCCACGTGGATCGTCGGGGGACTGTTCCTTCTGAACTACCAGAACGCCTCGGTGTCGCCGCTCGGCCTGCTCGCGTTGGTGGCTATGCCCACGCTGCTCGTGGTCCTGTGCTGGCTTTCTTATCGGAACTACTGCGAGGCCATTCCCGGCGCCCGTCTGTGGCGTCGGAACCTGACAGTGCTCGCCGTCACCTACGTCGGCATCCTGGCAACCACGGCCGCCGTCTACGCCCGCGCCTGGGAGGTCTTCATTCCCGGCCCGCGCATCTCGGAAAGCCACGTCAAGGGAACCGTAACCTCAAAAATCCTCGCCCAGCACCCCGTTCACTTCATCTTGTTACCGAACGGAAGCCTCTGGGAATGGAAACGTGACCGGACCTACTCGAACCCGCCCCAACCGCTTGGCAAGGCCGGTGAGTGGCGAGACGTCGCCAGTCGCTGGATCCTGAGGAAGCCCTACATCCTCGAGGCGCTTGCCCTCAAACCAGACGGAACGCTCTGGCATTGGCAATACGTCTCTTCCACAAACGTGGGCCTCCGCCGGGAGACCGCGCCCCTACCCCTCGGGACCGACCGCGACTGGATCGCCATTGCGGGAAACGGGAGCCATGTCGTGGCACTGAAGACCGACCGCAGTCTCTGGGCGTGGGGAGAGAATGCCTATGGCCAACTCGGCGATGGCACGACCGTCGACCGTGAAGAACCGGTCCGCATCGGTACGGACTCAGACTGGATGCAGGCCACGACTGGATACTGGACTACCTTGGCCCTGAAGGCCGACGGCAGTCTGTGGGAGTGGGGCGCCGTCGCTACTCCCGGAACCCACCTCCGGTCCGGGAAGGTCGATTATCCCACATGTCCCACTCCCCGGCGCGTCAACCCCGGCACGAATTGGGCGCTCGCCGCCGTCTCGAGTTTCGGAAGCTCCTTCGCGATCCGGACCGACGGAAGCCTCTGGAGATGGGGGCTCTACGACTGGGAGCGTCCGGAACCGCTGCCAGGGGGAGGCGGCGAGCGGCCGATCCCGATGATCCATTTCACTCAGGGACCCACGCGCGTCGGCACTGACCGCGATTGCGTGGAGTTCCGCGGGGACGGGAACCGCGGCGTGGGCGCCC